>DAOOBP010000358.1:0-1022 GCA_035407925.1 Salinivirgaceae bacterium | reverse complement strand
AATTTAAAAGCTAATAAATCTCTGAATGGTAAGGTATAGATTAACAAACAAAGCAGTTGATGATTTAGCCCATATTTGGAATTATACAGTTGAAAAATGGTCTGAAAGTCAAGCTGACAAATGCGATCAAATACTCGTAGATAATTTTAGCGAAATCACAAAAAATCCCAACCTGGGAAAAACCTATTCAGGAGTTACGAAAGATTTATTGGGATTAAGAACTGGTCGACACATTATCTTTTATCGAAAAACAGAGAACGATAAAATTGATATTACAAGAATACTCCACGAAGAAATGGATTTGAAACGCAGAGCAAAAGAATAATAACCCCACACAACATGCGGTCATATTTAATGCCGCTGTGCCGGTAACAAAAAACAATTTAACAGATAAAGAAGCAAGAAACAATCAAAACAGCGGACGGTAGCACTAAAAATACTGCCAACCGTTGGCAAAAATTATAAAGAGACAGAGACAACAGATGAACCTCTTTTGCAAAATGAAGCGCCGAAAAGCGGCCCTATACATAGCGTAGCAAGCAAAAACAATCTTGTAACTTTCGTAATATGCGTGGCATCAAGCTATAAGTGCTATTTGGACTGTATTGCCGCAACTTATGCTATAGATATTTTTAATTCTAAAAAATTACACCCATCTTTACGTTGTAAAACACATAAAATTGTTGTTTGATTTATTTTTAATGTTTAGCTTACAGGCTTATTTAAAGGATCAGACACTATTACTAAATTGTACAACTAAATAACAGATACCATGAGAACAACAATCTTTTCATTATCAATTATTCTACTCATTTGCCTTAATAATGGAGGAGCCATTGCCCAAACCACCAAAACGATTGGCAGCGGAGGCGATTACGCGACACTTCATGCAGCAATTTACGATGTTGCCACCGGCAACTTAAATGGGGACATAATTTTTAATATTATCTCCGATATTACCGAAACAAGTGATTATTTCGGTGAAGACCACCCAGGCATTTCGGCGATAACCACCCACTTAA
>DAOOBP010000357.1:0-1034 GCA_035407925.1 Salinivirgaceae bacterium | reverse complement strand
CCGTCCATACCGCAAAAAGCGACTTTTTCAAGTCGCTTTTTTTGTTTAAAAAAATTGAAACAAAAAAATAAGTATTTTAACGACTACTCAAAAAATTCTCCAAATTCCACGCAGCTATATGTTCAATGCCTTCATTGGTAGGTATCTTGTAATCATCCATACTTACAACATACTTATCGAAATTATCATCAATGAGTTTTAATGAACGGTATTCTCTCTCTATTGTGTGTTCTTCGGTAAGGCTAAGAGTTACTTGTAAGTAGAGCCTTTTATCGCCTTTTATTGCCACAAAATCAACTTCCGTATCTTTTATTGTTCCCACATAAACCTGGTATCCTGAACGTCGCAAACTCAAATAAACAGCATTTTCCAAAAGATATCCAATTCCGTAGCCATATCCGGCATAAAGATAATTTCGGTAGCTTAAATCGTTCATATAGTATTTGCTGTTGCCTGAAATCGTGTCTTTGCCTTTTATGTTGTATCGCTCAACTCGATGAACAAGAAATGAACTTTCCAAATAGCTAATGTAAGATGAAAGCGTTTCATAGTTTGTTTTTCGCTTTTTCGATGCAAAATAATTGATGATATTAGTTATCGAGATTAGATTAGATGCAGTATTTACCAAATAAACAAACAAATCGTCTAACAACTTTACATCTTTTACATTATATATTGATACTATATCACGCAACATTACCGTGTCTTTAATGGAAGATACGTAATTTTGTTTCATTTCATCGTTAGGCAAATTAAATAATTCCGGTAAAGCTCCGCTTTGAAGGAATTTTTTATAACTTTCACTGCCTTTTTTTTGCTGTGTAACTCCACAGAATTCAATATAACTATATGGTAATACTTCAAACTCAACGTATCGACCCGACAAGAGTGTGGCTAATTCTCCGGAAAGTAGCTTGGAATTTGAGCCACTGATAAAAAGTTCACAAGGTTCTGCAAAGTCCTGAGAATGCGAGTTTATAAAGCGTTCCCATTCTTCAATATATTGTATTTCGTCAATGAAAATATAGACTTTA
>DAOOBP010000356.1:0-1042 GCA_035407925.1 Salinivirgaceae bacterium | reverse complement strand
AATTACCAAAGGATACGTCTTTTTTTGTGCCATACACAAGATTTGATTATAACTCGATGGTAAGGGCTTCACCGTTAGAATCTTCGGTCAAATACGTGCTTTGAACACAGTCGCGCTGCATATCAGAGCACAACATACACAAATAAGGAGTCAGAGGAACAGGACGATTGGAAAATTTTCCTGCTGCTATTGAAAGAAGCCATACGCTCGAGCCTTGAGTGTTGAGAAATGATACGTTTTATATTTATTTGCTCAAGTGATAAAAAGAAGTTTTTGAATCAGCTTCTTAACTGCATAACTTCCAAACTTGAGCTTAAGGTATTTATGTGTTTGACAATTACCGTGTGTGGTACGGCGATTTTTTTGATGGACCGATTTTAACCCATACAAAAAGTTTTCAAATATTCAAAACCTGTCTCATTGACTGCCGGAATATCAAGGCCTTACGAATAACTTGATCGTAAATGTTGTATTGACACCAATTTATTTTTCCGGCTCAACAACAATATAGTCTCAAGCCATCAACTTTTGGATCAATTTTAATTCTTATTGTTTCAGTATCTTGTGTTGCAAGAAACATTCTGAGCTTACGTAACTCTATTTCTCTGTTTTTTTGACCGATTTGCACAATAGACACAGTTTTTTTCAGGGATCCTCCTTGCTTTAGTAAAATCTCCAAAAACGTCAAATTTGATAATATAAAATTCTGATGATAAGGCCATACTCAATCGATTCTTCTATATTCAGCAGGGTTATTTTTAGCGGCGCCGAAAGTAAAACATGGGACACAATAAAAAGATGAAAGAGTACCTGAAGACAAAGTAGTCAACTGTCACAACAATCAATACAAATGCAAATCTTTCACACCATGTCATGCGTCCTCAGCTTAGTGCGCTCTTCAAACATGCAGGTGTTGCAATATTATATATTACACCCCCACCCGAACAAGTTGTCAACTACTGAAGCTTATATTGAAGGCATCACATTCCTATCGACAAATAAACGTTAAAAATAAATATTAGAATATCTCAAAAAAATTACG
>DAOOBP010000355.1:0-1044 GCA_035407925.1 Salinivirgaceae bacterium | reverse complement strand
TTAACGTGAGTTCGATATAAGAAAAATTGAAAAAGGTTAGCATAATTCCGAGATAATTATTATCTTTATAGTGTTGAAATACAAATAAATAACTAAAATTCATCACTATGCTAACCACTGACGAAATTACTGAAATTTTTTATTTATGCGATGATTTTTCAAAAGAATTTGACAAATCATACAAAAAACATATTTTGGTTGCCGAGAGCGACAAAAAGACCAGAAACAAGCCAAACAGGCTGTCACACAGTGAAGTAATGACGATTTTGATCACTTTCCATCTGGGAGGATTCAGAAATCTGAAACATTACTATGTGTTTTATGTAAAGCAACATCTCAATGGAGAGTTTCCACGTTTGGTTTCCTATAATCGATTTGTTGAGTTACAACAGCAAGCTGTTTTTCCTCTGGTTATTTTTCTTAAATTGTGTAGGATGGGTCAATGTACCGGAATCAGTTTTGTTGACTCAACCACCATTAAAGCGTGTCATATCAAGAGAGAGAAAATGAATAAGGTTTTCTCTGGAATTGCCACAAAGGGCAAGGGAACTCTTGGTTGGTTTTTTGGTTTTAAACTACACCTGATTATTAATGACAAAGGAGAAATCCTTAGCTTTGTTATTACTCAGGGAAATGTTGATGACCGGGAACCACTTCAATATGAGTCGTTTATTGAAAAGGTGTCTGGAAAATTATATGCCGATAGAGGTTATATTTCACAAACACTCAGAGATATATTGTTTGTTGATGGGATTCATTTTGTCACCAAAATGAGAAATAATATGAAAGGAGGCGAAATACCTTTGCAAGACAGGATCTATCTGAGAAAAAGAGCCATTATTGAAACGGTCAATGATGAACTCAAAAACATCTGCCAGATTGAACATACAAGGCATAGGTCTTTTACCAATTTCATTTCAAATCTTGTGGCCGGACTGCTCGCTTACAGCTTTTTGCCAAAGAAACCATCTATTAATGTTGAATTTGTTGACCAAAATCAACTCGTTTTATTTTAATTTTTATATCGAACTCACGTTAAATTAA
>DAOOBP010000354.1:0-1047 GCA_035407925.1 Salinivirgaceae bacterium | reverse complement strand
TAACGTGAGTTCGATGTAAGAAACAAAATAAATATTGGAAAATATTTGCAAAAATACGAGACTTTGTTGTATATTTAAAGCATTAACAATCAAATATTTAACAAACAAAAGTCTCGTATATGAATAAGGATAAAATTACTGAAATTTTCTATATTATCGATGAATTTTGCCAAGAATTTGAATCAGCCAAGGAGGGTCATGTCGTATCAAAATCATGCGATAAAAAGGCTCGTAATAGATCTTTCAAACTCAATGATAGTGAGGTAATGACCATATTAGTGCTCTTTCATTTGGGTAATTTCAGGTGTCTTAAACATTTTTACATCAACTATGTTCAGGTACATCTAAAATCAGAATTTCCCCAAACCGTTTCTTACAACAGGTTTGTAGAGCTTCAACAAAAAGCTATTGTTCCCTTGTGTTGCTTTTTGAAAATGGTATGTCTGGGAAAATGTACCGGTGTGTCGTTTATCGATTCAACTCCTATCAGAGTATGTCATATTAAAAGAGAAAAACAAAACAAAGTATTTAAAGGCATTGCCAGTAAAGGGCAGTGTTCTATTGGATGGTTCTTTGGATTAAAGCTTCATATTGTCATCAATGATAAAGGAGAGATTCTTACTTTCTTGTTAACCCCTGGAAATACTGATGACAGAGAACCTTTGAAAAGCAAAAAATTCCACGATAAAGTTTTTGGGAAATTGTTTGGGGACAAAGGCTATATCAGCAAGGATCTATTTGAAAGTCTTTTTATCGATGGTATTCATTTGATTACAAAATTGAAGAAGAACATGAAAAACTGTTTAATGCATACTGCTGATAAACTTCTGCTTAGAAAAAGAGCTTTAATCGAATGTGTTAATGACCAATTAAAAAACATATGCCAAATCGAGCATTCCAGACACAGATCATTTGACAACTTCCTTACTAATCTTATTGCTGGCCTAATTGCTTACTCTTACCTGGATAAGAAACCTTCTCTGAAAACGGATATTATCGACGATGAAAGAGTCAAAAAAATTGCTGCTTAGGTCGAACTCACGTTAA
>DAOOBP010000353.1:0-1049 GCA_035407925.1 Salinivirgaceae bacterium | reverse complement strand
CCAGGAGGGGGTCCCCGGCGGGAGCCGGGGCAGGCCGCACCGCCGACCACTTAACTGTCCTCTTTAGCCAGAAAGTTCTCGCGGTGCGGAGCGCCAATGACATATACCGACCTGTTGGCAACCGTATTTATTTGTTTATTAATATCTTAAAGTATCTCATGTTATACTCAATCAATTCGCCACCTTTTAACTCCTGTCCATCCAAAACGATATTTTGATAATGACAATCCTTAAAATCAATAACTCTATATACTAGATTATATCCGCCTTTTCGACAATTTTTCTCAGTGATTATCCCTTTAATTACACAATTAAAACTATCACTGTTAACACCATTTGAGTATGAATGTAACGTCGTTCTATCAGTGCCATCGTATCTCCAATCGCCACTATAAGGAATTATAATAGTATCACCTACAGCAAGTCCATTAAACGTATCTTTGATTTGTTTCCTTTTTAACTTATTCTCTTTATTAATGCTATCACGAACTGGTTTTGGTGGATTATATTCTTTAAAAACTCTTTCGTAGCAAATGTTATTATTTTTGAAAAGCCCATTTTTTACAGCATCTGAATGAAGATTGGTTAAATTATCAAATCTTTTTTTTCGAAGTCTATCAACTTTTTTTAATGTAATAAAGTTATAAATCACATCGTACATTACTACAACTTCTACTGTATCACAATCTTGATTCAACTTAATATCAGTCCACTCCATACCAATGTAGCGAAACAGCAAACTATCAGTTTCTTGTGGAATGCTAATTTTAAACCGACCATCCATATCTGTTTTACCAAGGAATTCATTATTGGAATTTTCTATATCCAATCTTGGTAGTGGTTCAAAATCCTCAGAAATCACTCTTCCAATTATAATTCGGTTTTGTCCATTGAGATTCAGACTTGAAAGAAGAACAGTTAATATTAATATTGTCGTAATTTTCATTGTAGCAGGGTGTCTTAATATGGTTGCCAACGTTCGGCGGTATGTGTTGTTGGCGCCGAGTCGCGGTGGCGCGTGTTTTTGCACTCGTGATGCGCTGCAGGGT
>DAOOBP010000352.1:0-1054 GCA_035407925.1 Salinivirgaceae bacterium | reverse complement strand
AAAATCGATAATCCTTTTCATTGATATAAAATAACGATCTTATAGTATTTACCACTGTAACCGCCGTTACTCTGGCGCATGCAACGGCATAAATGTTAAGTGTTTTATCGCCATCCATGCTTTCTTCGCCAAGAGCTATTAAATGTCTTCTCACCAATTGCTCCGCTTTTTCTTCTGCTGCTGTTTTAGTTTTCATTTCTTAATTTCCTTTAAATTTATGTTCAATATAATAATAAGTTTTTGCAAATCCAAATGCTTCGCCAAAACGAGCATTCCCAAGTCTGTTGAAAAGTTGAATTTTTACCCAATCTGGCGGACACACAGTGCCATTCCACCCCTTATGTCCTTGCGAATAATCGCCACGTTGCGAAGCATGAGTAGTAATAAAGTTGATGTTTGGTGCTATTCGCTTAAACATTTTCGCATACTTAAAAAAACCAACATCGGACAAATGATGTTGCAAGCCAATTTTATGTAAATCGTCCAATTTCTCGTATAAGTGTTGGCAGTAGCTTAATTCCATCACAAACATTATTTTATAATTTCTTATATAAAAGTGCTGTAAAGTATCAGTTATTGTAATCAAGCTATCATCAGGAATATCGTAAAAATCGGTCAAATAGTAAAACGCTTCTCCTGTTTTTGCATTTGCAACCAAAAATCCTTGATTTTCAACATTATGAGTTAATGAAAAGTTAAAAATTTCCAAACTTGCTCTCTTTTCTAATAAATGGGGGACAATGTGAACATCTCCGATATGGTCATCGTGAGCGTGTGAGATAAGTATTTGGTCGACTGAATTTAAGACTAATCCCGCATCCGTGCATTTCTTAAAACAACCTTTTCCAAAGTCAAACATGACTTTTATTTCGTCTGAAAAGGTAGCAAGGGAGCAATTGCCCCCACTACCTGTTGCAATAATATTATATCTCATTGCTCGCCTCCTCTCTTTTTGTTTCGTCAAAAACCATTTTTTCAGGTTCTGCATTTTCAATTTTAACACTTTCAGCATTTTTCGAAACAATTTTACGAAGCTCCAACATATCGTTTTCTT
>DAOOBP010000351.1:0-1058 GCA_035407925.1 Salinivirgaceae bacterium | reverse complement strand
TTCTATCTATTAAAGTTTGTTCCATTTTGAATGTTTTATCTGTTTAAGTCGGCACTACACATAGCCGTGATACGTTATAGGCAATAGGGCAGACGTGCATCTAATCAACATTTGGTCTATAAATGACGAAAGCCAATGCCCACGCACATCAGTTTTTTCAAAACTGTAAGGATTGCTGTACTGCATCATAGTTAGTTTTGTGGTTACTCCAAATTGCTTCCGTTGTTTTAAACATTGCACCTTGCATATCTACCATTGGTTTAAATGGCAACCAATCAGCTTTTGTATTTTCACAGACAATTACTTGTCCATTTCTGCTTTTACACCATTCTCCAAGTTTGTTAAAATCAATTTGTTTATTACTGTGTTTGTATTCGTGTCCGCCAAATTGATAAGGTGGGTCAATAAACCAAGTAGCTTCTTCGTTTTCCAAATCTTCATAACTACCAAGTTTTGTTTTCCAGTGCCTTATCATAAATAATTGACTTGCTATTTTTTTTAATACTGGTTCTGTATCTTTGACAAAAGGCGATACTGTTTTTCTCATTCCAGATGAAGTCTGCACAATAAAACCTAAAAATTTTCTTTCTATGTCTGCTAAATCATAGTTATCAATACAATCACCTGTTTTCATTTTGGGCAGTCCTGTAATATCTTTTTCGGTTGCATTTATCAAATAGTTCCAAACTTCAATTATTACAGGGTATTTGTCAACCAATAAAACATCCTTTTGCCAAAATCTTAAACTATACCTTGCACTTCCGGCAAACGGTTCAATTATTTTATCGTGTTTCGGTGGTGGATAGCAATTCACTACCTTGCCTTTACTTCCGTAATAACTAAACATAAAAAATCCCCCCTAAAAAAATTAAAAAATACAGACACCTAACATAGTATATAACCAATGCAGGTATGCTGCGTATTTCAAGGTTTGTACTATTTATTAACTTCATCATAATTTGATAGTTTTGTGGTTTCTAATCCTGCACTGGTCATATACCTGTCCGTTATCGGCAACCTTAAAAAGACAGCGTACCTTGTTTGATACTTTCTGAAAT
>DAOOBP010000350.1:0-1058 GCA_035407925.1 Salinivirgaceae bacterium | reverse complement strand
AACATTATTTTTGTTTTCCAAACATTTTGATAATTTAGATTTTGTCTAAATAGTTTTAAATCGTTTATTTTATTGTTTCCTTGCCCTCTGTTCAATTATCTTTCCTTTTGTGATAGTTTATACCGCTTTTAAAAAATAATGGCTTAAAAGGGCTTAAATTAGTTTTTAAAATGGTGCTTCTGTTTCATCAAAATAAATATCGGTCGGCTCGTGGTAAAAAGTAGGGGCTTCTATCTCCGCTTGTCGCTCGATTTCTTGCCACGAATAAACCTTATTTTCGTGCCGTTCGTTGAGCAGCCGTTTACTTTCAATCTCAAAATATAAGCCGACCAACGCATCAACTACGCCCAAATCACGGTTTTTGCAAACTTCTAAATAATTGCTCGCAGCTGTAAGTTGCAAAACCATTTCATTGCCGTAAAACTCTGCAACCGCCTTTTCGTAGTCCCTGTTGTTTCGGTGGCAAATAATCACGTTATCAACGGCATTGGTCAAATCAGCTGTTCCGGAAATATCCTCTTTGCGTAAAAATCCGACATTTTTGCGGGGGTGTGCCACGACATGCAAATGGTAGTTATACTTCTTTGCGCTCGCACAAAGCCGATTGATAAATCGACTTTGCTTTTCGTATTTGTCGCCATCGAGTGTGAGCAAATCAATTGCCATCAAATTATCCAATACCACAAAATCAATTTCTTTTTCGGTTACAAATTGCTCCACGTCTGCTATCAATTGCTCAAATTGATTTCCGTAATCGTTATTGTAAACAAATAATTTGTTTTTTAACCATTTGTCAATTTTATCGCTAACTGATTTTTTTACAAAAAAAACATTCTCGTATTGCGTGGGAGTTGTAAATTGCCGACCCGCTGCTTGTAAGTGTAGCCAATTTTTCATTTTATGAGCAGGAAGTTCGCCTGAAAATATCACGCCTTTAAATCCCTGCTCAACAGCATTCAAAGATAATTGATTGATAATTGTTGATTTTGCCGACCCATTTTTACCACTCCATAAAGTAACTTCGCCTTTGTTAAAGCCAATTATCCGCCTATCCAATT
>DAOOBP010000349.1:0-1064 GCA_035407925.1 Salinivirgaceae bacterium | reverse complement strand
TAAGGACAAGTCCGACAGTTCCCAGAACAGGAAGAATGGGAGAAAAGTCAGGAAGCTGGATGCCAAGCATTATAGTAAGTTGTTTAACCGACCACCCTAGAATCAATAAAAGAATTACGGAAGGAATTTTCGTTTTAGAAGATGTCAGGTCAAAAACATAGGCGATGAGCAGAAGAACGCAGAATGTTATAATTATTGTTGTAGTCATCACTCGTTAATATTGACACTATATAATTAAGTGTGTAAGTTAAAAATGAGGGGTTCTTTATAATTGGATACTTTCAGCAAATATAGATAAAAAATGATTAGAGACAAGCCCCCGGTGGCTTATAGTGATGTCCATTTTTTGTTGCTTATCTCACAGTCATATTCGCGGATTTCATAACTGTCTCATCTGAAGGGAATGAGAGTTTGTTTTTGGTGTGTTTTCTGACTTTATCGTTTAAGTTTTATATGTAGCCTTCCCTAAAAACCACAAACTTATCTAACCATCTGCTCCAATGGATTTTAGCAGTTGTTAGCTGTTGCCGTTTCACATTGAATACAAAGTTTTTAGAAATGTTCCATAGCCTCCGATATCTATGAGTTCGTCTTTGTCTGATTTCATTGCAAGTCCAAACATTTTTGTTTCTTCGTCAAAGTATATTTTGTAACCATTCCCGTCTTCTGTTTCTTCAAGCACAGTCCACAATTCATAAATGTCCGTTGAGTCATTGGCGTTTTGGTATTTCTGTTTAATTGGTTCGATTAAACATTTTGTCAGGTCAAGTCCAAAAACATTTGTAATGTCAGGTTCAACTTGCAATTCTGTTTTAATTATTTGTTTAATATCTTCAGATGTCATGTGTCGTCTCTCTTTTTAATATGCCGTACAACTCGTGTTATGCCCGGTGCTTCTTGTCATTCGTTGGTCTATTTTTTGAAATTTATAAATTCTCTTTCCTGAGGTCCAAAATAGTTCTTGTCAAGTGCAATGGTATGTATGTCAATTTCTTTTTCCCATTTCTAAACTCGGTTCCCACATCGAAATTGCAATGTTTTTTTTGTTCTTATTCCAAGTTTTA
>DAOOBP010000348.1:0-1069 GCA_035407925.1 Salinivirgaceae bacterium | reverse complement strand
CTCGGTTTGATAGTTAATCGCTCGCAATCCGCTTCATGCCATATTGCCCAACGTTGTTTTGATAGAAGAATGCCCTAATAATTGCTGAATGTACCTGATATCTGTTCCATTTTCAAGCAAGTGAGTTGCAAAACTGTGACGCAGTACATGCGGAGTTACCTGTTTTTTGATACCAGCTCTCTTAGCCGCATCTTTCACCACATTTTGCACACTTTTTTCGGAATATATCCCACCTCCCTGCCCCTCTATCAAATACTCTTTGGGCTTATATACTAAAAAATATTCCCTCAAATCTTGTAATAATTGATTAGAAAGCATAACCACCCTGTCTTTGTTCCCCTTTGAATTTTGAATATGAACAACCATATTGCCAGAATCTATATCTGTGATTTTTAGATTTAACAGTTCGCTCAAACGCAATCCACAGCCATACAGAAGTTTAATAATACACTTGTGTTTTTGATTTGTCGTTAAGTCAATCATTTTCTTTACTTCATCCAGGCTTAAATATTTCGGCAACGTATGTGTTTTGCGGGAAGGATACAGATGTTTCAAGTTTAACTCCACTCCAACCACCAATCGGTAAAACTTATCTATTGATGCAACTATCATCCTTTGATAAGAATGACTTACTGCGTGCTTATTTATTTTCCAAAAAACATACTTTTCTATTTCAGCCACACCAAGCTCATTTGGACTGCAAAATTTTTGTTCTGCAATTTGCAGAAAACTTTTCAGTGCACTTTTGTAATTAAGAATAGTGTTTTTACTGTATCTTTGAAGTACTAGCTTTCTTTCATAATCGGCTAATAAGGTTTCAATTTGCATAGGATTATATTTTTTGCAAATATAGTAGAACATTCGCAAATACAAATGCTTTTAATTTGTTTTATTTGTTTCATTTAATTGATTTACTGAGATATATAAAAATATTGATGTTTAAAATAGAAAAATAATATACGAATGTTATAAGTTAAATATATACGAATGTTGTATATTTGTTTCGTAAATTATACGTTATGCTGCATTTTAAAAACAACACATATGACAATTATCGATGAAATTTTAA
>DAOOBP010000347.1:0-1074 GCA_035407925.1 Salinivirgaceae bacterium | reverse complement strand
ATGCATCCGTTTGTTGAGTTTTCGGATATGCTTGACTTGATTGTAAATGATGCAACAAATTTAGCAAGCAATGTTTTTGAAGATTTAAAGAAACGATTATTAAACAAAGGGCTTATATTGGGTGGAAATAAAGGTGATAAAAAGATTGAATATACAAAACAATATGTTTCCAAAACACCACTTGATAGTCATGTTTTTCAGGTTGAAGGCGGTAGCACACTATATAAGTCTTTGCCGTTGGAGTATTTTATGTCTTCTTTTGGTACATCTTCAGTTCTTGATTTATTTTTTTGGAATGGTAAAGTTTTGTCTAATAATTCCGATGAGTTAGAAGTACATGTTAATTTAATTACATTATCTAATACTACAACAAGATTAAAATTCTATTCGTTTAAACCTGTTGCTGGAACTCCGTATAATGAAATTATTGAAATACAAGAATTGCAGAGTACCGCATATGTCGAACCAGGAGGATATACATACAAAAGAGCGTACGACACTACTATAAAAATAAAAAAAGAAGGTCTTATGTATTTTATAGGATATGCTGGTAGTTCAGATGTTTTTATAAAAGCTGGTGGTGAATTAAAAATAACACACAAAACAAAACATTCTATATTTTCTACACTCGTATCACCAACTATTAATCCCGGACATTACAATTGCCTCCTAAATCTTCCTGAAATGACATTTGCAGAGTTTATTCAGCAAATGCTGATAATGACAGGAATGTTTATCGGGTATGACAAAAATGGAGACATACGTTTTATTAGCTTTGACAATTTGAAAGGTAAAGTTCAATCAGGAACGGCATACAATCGCTCAGGACATATCGGAGAGATAACAAAAAACGAATATCGTTTTGAAAACTTTGCGCAAAGAAACATTATCAAGTTTAATAACTCTGACGATGTTGGATACGTTGCACAGGGTGAATTGACAGTTAATGACCTTACGCTTGAAAAAGAGCGTGATATGTACGTGATAAAGTTTGATTTAGCCGAACAATCTGCCGATGGAAAAGCTGAATTTATACTTTATAAACAAAGGGTTACTGAGACCGAAAAAGGCGGC
>DAOOBP010000346.1:0-1076 GCA_035407925.1 Salinivirgaceae bacterium | reverse complement strand
CCTAAATACGAAAAGTACAGCAAATCAATACTGGCTGATATTGCTGAACTGGTTGAACTGAAACAAAAGGCAATTAGGCTTATAGACAGCATTGATGATGCTGACTGCATTGATGTGTTGTACAAACGATATGTTCTGATGAAGAGGTGGGAAGTAATAGCAATAGAAATGAATTTCAGCTATCCTCATATTCACCGAATCCACGAAAGAGCATTAAATCTACTAAATGAAAAGATGATACAAAATGAGACACTTTAATGTGATAAAATAGTATCGTAGAAAAGTGAATCTACTGAGAAAGGCATTTCATAAGCAAATGTCTTTTTTAATAGAGCCGGTAGAATCTCCGTAAATTAGGTTTTTATCATTGTTTTTTCCATTTTACAGTTATCCTTTCTATTTATACAAAACTCATAACTGCCGGCTTTATTTCTAAAGTTGGATATCGGTCCCCTTTCAGATATCTGACTTTTTTATTTGAACAACACAATTGAAGGTGAAAGATATATGACAAACAAAAAGAGAGCAAATGAAGTTGGCAAACATAGAGTTGCCTACGATAAGAATAAACAGAAGATACTGGCAACACAGTCAATATGTGCAATATGCGGAAAGCCGGTAGACAAGAGTCTTAAATATCCCCACCCCCTGTCAGCAACGATAGATCATATCGTACCGCTTGACTTAGGCGGACACCCAAGTGATATAGCAAATCTACAACTGACTCATTGGACTTGCAATAGACAAAAGTACAACAAGCTGGCTGATGGAAGTGCAGTAGTTCCAAAGGACAAAGCAATATCCAACAGGGTACTGCCTCAAAGCATTAACTGGATGAATTACAAAGCTGAATAATAAAAGCAAAAAGATAAATGCTTTTGGGTGACTAACCTACAGATTCTAATGTAAGGAAGTAAAAATAAGTGTTGAAAAGTAGAACAAAAAATAAGGGTGTTGTGTGAGCCATTTTAAGCCATTGTAACGAACGAATTAATAAGGGGGTAGGAAACCCTACCCTTTGCTCTTTCGAGTTACAGCACGGTCACACATCAAAAAAACACACGGAAAAGAAAGGA
>DAOOBP010000345.1:0-1079 GCA_035407925.1 Salinivirgaceae bacterium | reverse complement strand
TTGCCCCCGTTTTTTACATAATAATCGGTAGCTGTAATTAAAGTACTTATAGCCAAGAAAATGAGAGAAAAAGTGATCTTCATAAGAGCTTTTTCAAATGACGAATGCGATTATAATTTTGACTAACATATATTTTGTACGACGAATGACGCTATTTGTTACATACAATGTAAACAAAAAGCAAATGTCAAATTAATAATAAAAATCAATACTACGAACACGAATTGTCATTTTTATCAGTTTATTAATAAACGACTAGCCATTTTACATGAGAATTATTAATTCGGAAGTGCTTAATTTCTTTCTAAGGTTTATTACAAAGGGGCATGAGAGGAGTG
Organism: Salinivirgaceae bacterium; assembly: GCA_035407925.1. GTDB lineage: Bacteria > Bacteroidota > Bacteroidia > Bacteroidales > Salinivirgaceae > JAAYQU01. Next base: position 741 of record DAOOBP010000345.1, on the reverse strand, counting down.
TTAAGGCAAAAAAGAACATTGTAAGTTCGCTTCTGATTAAAGGTGTCAGCATTGCAATCAGTTTTGTTACTCTTCCATTAACCCTGAATTATGTCGATGCTTCTACCTATGGTGTATGGCTCACAATGAGCTCTATAGTTGGTTGGTTTGCATTTTTCGATATTGGGCTAACTCAGGGTTTGAGAAACCGTTTTGCGGAAGCAAAAGCAAAAGGAGACGTTAAGCTTGCAAGAATTTATGTAAGTACTACATATGCCATTCTTGGCATGATATTTACATTAGTGTGGGTTGCTTTCATTATTGCCAACCAATTTATTGACTGGTCAAGACTTTTGAACGTGTCAGAATCACTTAGACCGGATGTCACGAAATTGGCGGTAATTGTTTTTACATATTTTTGTATTTCATTTGTATTTAGGATTATCACAACAATTTTACTGGCTGATCAATTTCCTGCAAAATCTTCATTGATTGACCTTTTTGGGCAGATTATTGCCCTGGTGATCATTATCATTCTTGTAAAAACGACTGAGGGTTCGTTAGTTAAACTGGGCCTTACCTTTTGTTCTTCACCACTTGTTGTCCTGATAGGAGCCAATTTTATTTTTTTTAATGGCAAATACAAACAATATAGTCCTTCACTGTCATTTGTAAGATTTTCTTATGCCAAGGATCTTTTAAACCTTGGAGTTAAATTTTTTATCATACAATTAGCTGCAATAATTCAATATCAAACAGCTA
>DAOOBP010000344.1:0-1087 GCA_035407925.1 Salinivirgaceae bacterium | reverse complement strand
AATGATTTTTTTAAGTTAAACATTCGTAAATTTTATGTTATAAGCAAGCTGCTACGTTCCTGCCTCGTTTGACAATTCCGTTTCAAAAGAATTAAAAAAAAGCCCACCGCACTCTTTAATACGAGTTTCGATAATCTTACAATATTCTTCTGAAATTTCACTACCTATAAATTTTCTTTTTGTGTTAATTGAAGCAATAGCAGTAGTTCCACTACCCATAAAGCAATCATAGACTAAATCGTTTTCATTGCTCCAACTTGTAATATGGTCAGTGGCAAGTTGCAAAGGAAATTGTGCTACGTGGTTTACTGTTTTTCCCCCACCTACTTTATAACTCCAAACATTACCTTTTTGCTTTTTATCGCCTGTGGGTTTTGGTTGTTCATCGCTTGCTTGCCTTTTGCTTAATCCAGTTTCATAAGTGCTTCTACTTCTTTTTATAATCTTACCAGCGTGTATGCAATCAATTAAAATAGGGTTAAAAGTTTTTGGTTTCCCCTTACTAAAAACAAACATATACTCAAACTCCTGTTCATATCGTTTGTGGGTTAATGGAGTATAATTTTCTTTTCTGTAAATCATCGTATCGTGCAAATTAAACCCTACAATATTCTTAAAGTGCAATGCTTGTATAAATGATGTGCAACTTTCAGTTCCATTTTTTACACTATCAGCAACTACCCAAACCAAAATCCCACCATCCTTTATAATTCGGAATAACTCACTTGCTATCTTTTCAAATTCAAAAGTGTATCCGTTGTATTCTCGAATATTATCGTATGGTGGTGAAGTAACTACCAAGTCCACGAAATTATCAGGCATTTTAGCCATTGTATCAAGGCAATTTTCGTTGTATATTTTATTTATTTCCATCCCTTCCTTTTTTTTAATTCTTTTGTTTAGTGCTTCGTATTTAGCTTTTCGTTTAATTAACCGCAGCCAGCTTATAACAGCGGTTTTGTGCTATTTGCCCCATCAACATTTGCGGTAAACTTGAAACTTTGTGCAAGGGGCAAACAGACACAAAGCCGCAAAACGTTTTGAAGTATTTAATCCCATAGTTGTATTTTAATAGTTTATCTGCTTC
>DAOOBP010000343.1:0-1090 GCA_035407925.1 Salinivirgaceae bacterium | reverse complement strand
GACCAAAAGATTTCACCATCATTTTCAAATAATGCGTAATCATTGACCACGCTTTCAACAACGCTGCATTCCACGTGCAATGCAAATGCAATGCTTTTGCAATTTGACAAGGGCAATGAACCCCCTTGCTCATACATTTGCTCAACGATACACCAATAAACGCCTATTCCTTCGCAACCATGTTCCATCATAAGATTTTGCAATTTTGGGTCGTTTCTTGCGCCAAAATCATGAGAAAAAAAGAAGGTATTTTTCATAAATTCACGTGTTTTTTTATTAAGATACTTTATATATTTTTAACAGTTGGCTAAGTAATTTGTATAAAATTCGTTAAAACCAATATCATCTGGTTTCGGCAAAATTATCCCTAATGTTTCGCTTGCAAATAGATAAATGTTATCTAAAAAAGTCGTAAATTCTTTTGTTGATAATCTTGTCGTGCTTGCATCAATTTCCACTTGTTCGCTAAATACAACTTTGTATTGCTTTTCCAAAAATGCGGCTTTGAAGTATGCGTGCAAGTCATTGTCCGTATGTCCCGTCTCATCCGCAATTAATTTTAGCCACAACCTGTAAAGTTTATTTTGAGGTATAGTCCTATGAGATTTTATACGATTAATCGTTACTATGTATTCGCCATTTGTTAACAAATTCACCCTTAATTTCATAAGTGCAAACACATTTTCAAGGTTAGCCTTATTGTTAATTTTAGTTAATTTAATTTGCATTTTTAAAACGGAAAATCATTATCAATTACTTTTGTATTTATTGCGGTCGGTGTGGTTACTACCTTTGCGCCTTGTTCTCTTTTCCCGAGCATCTGTAAATCGGAGGTAACTACTTCCGTCGTATAGTGTGTAATTCCCTCTTTATCTGCCCACGAACGTGTCTGTATTTTCCCTTCTATATAGACTTGCTGACCTTTGTTTATGTACTTTTCTGCTACTTCAGCCAATCCACCCCACAACATGATGTTGTGCCATTCTGTGCGGTCCGGAATGGTTTTTCCATCTCTAGTTGTATAACCACGCTCTGTTGTAGCTAATGTAAAGTTTGCAACTGCTACATTGTTATCAACGTAACGAACTTC
>DAOOBP010000342.1:0-1091 GCA_035407925.1 Salinivirgaceae bacterium | reverse complement strand
AACTGACAATCTCAACCCCTTAGCGTCTATTTCCGCCACCTCACACAAACAATATTTTGATTTCAAAGAACTTTCAAAAAGGGCGGGACTCTCACCCGCCCCTGCACTAACCCAACCCACAAAAAACCACTACTAAGATACTCATAATTGATTAACAATAGTTCTATATATATCTATTTTTATCAACAAAAATCGCTCGGTAAAAAAAAAAAACGCTGATTAGCTGGTTCAGCGTTTGAGACCTTTGTTGATTCCATACCAATGGTAAAGAACTCAAAGAAGGGCGGGACTCTCACCCGCCCCTGCACTAACCCAACCCACAAAAAACCACTACTAAGATACTCATAATTGATTAACAATAGTACTGTATCTATATCTATTTTTATCAACAAATTATAAAATGAACCCGGACAAACTTAAACTGAGGGGCAATATCAGCCACTAAACGGGCAATAAGTTCTGCTCCTCTGGCAACCTGCACGGGAGATGGGAAAGCATTAGTGGTTCGTAGTTCTTCATGTATGTCTACTAAAGGTGTATATATAAGCAGTTATGTGCAAGGCTACGAAAGTGCATCTAAATCAGATTTTAACCTTGAAACTAAACTATCTTCTCCATCATCTCCTGAAAGATACCAATCAATTCTTTGAGCATATATTTCAGCTTTTTTCAATATTTCAATCCCTTCTTTAAAAATCTGTTGTACATCTTCTCTGTAAACGTGTTCAAATCTTTCTTCGGGATATTTTTCTAAGTATTCTTTATCATAATATCTTAAATCTTCTTTAGGCTTTTCTTTCCCTTGTTTATCCAACTCTTGTTGAATATCTTCCCATATTTGTCTTATTTTGTACTGATTGTAATCAAATGCTCCTCCGCTCATAATTTTTAGTTTTATAACCCGCCCAGCACATAACAAGTGTTTGGCAAAAAAGCGGGTTCGGTTATTAATTTAAAATTTGTTTTTTATTTATTATTTCTGTGCTTAATCGAAGTCTTAGGCTTGTTTAACCGCTTCTTCGCCAAGCACTCGAACGTTACCAACAAGCGGGTGAAGTCCATCTAATCAACTTCGGTGGTTAATCGAAGAA
>DAOOBP010000341.1:0-1103 GCA_035407925.1 Salinivirgaceae bacterium | reverse complement strand
GCCCGACACACAAGCAAACGCTTCGCAAAAGTCAAAGAGCCATTTTTTCCTTCGCACGAAAAGAGTAAATTTACAAATACAAACTTTAAAATTAAATAGTTATGGCAATAATTGATCTAGTCCGTTGGGCACCTCAAGGAAATCAAACCATATATGCCTATAGGTTTCCTGAGACAAATCTTAGCACATACACACAGTTGATTGTGCAAGAATCACAAGAGGCAATTTTATTTTCAAAAGGTCAAATTGTAGGTAAATTTGGACCCGGTAAACATACACTTAATACGGAAAACCTGCCAATATTAAGAAGTTTATACGGACTCCCTTTTGGTGGTAAAAATCCATTTACAGCAGAAGTTTGGTTTGTAAACAAACTACAACCTTATAATATTGATTGGTCAATTGACCGAATGGATATTCATGATGCTGATTACAATACAGGTATTCCGCTTGTTGCTAATGGTAGATATGGTTTAAAAATTACGGACGCAGAAAGATTTTTGATAAAAATTGTTGGGACAAAAAATTCATTTGACCAAAATGATCTGACTGACCAGTTTTTTGGTGAATTTTCAACAAAAACAAAGTCTACTGTTTTGCAATTCATGATTAATAATAGAATTGGATTAAAACAAATTTCCGCCCATTTAGACAGCATATCTGAACATTTAAAAACGGTAATGCTGCCTTTTTGGGAAAATCTTGGTTTGGAACTTACGAAGTTCTATGTTACAAGTATAGAAGTTGATAGTTCAACCGAAGTTGGAAAACGTGTGTTAGATGCAATTTCTCGCCAAAGTGCACAATCTATTGGTGGTTACACTTGGCAACAAGAACAAGCGTTTGGTGTAGCTAACAATGCAATAGACGGTTTTTCAAACAGTAATTCAGGAATATTAGGAGCTGTTATTGCAACAAATATGATGGGAGGTTTAGGAGGTGCAGGCGGTGTTATGCAGCCACAATACAATCAACCAACATTTGGCGGTACGAATCAGAATCAACAGGGCAATAATGTTCAACCAGTTAATCAAGTAAAAGAGGTTTTCTGTTCAAATTGTTCAAAGAAATTTCCTAGTACACATCGTTTTTGCCCTCATTGT
>DAOOBP010000340.1:0-1105 GCA_035407925.1 Salinivirgaceae bacterium | reverse complement strand
GGTTGGGTAAGTTTACATCGCAAGGCTCAGCTTTCTTAGTAATGATGATACTTGGGGGCGCATTTTTGCCACCATTGCAAGGTAAAATTGCCGATCTTTCAAATATTTCGCTTTCGTATTGGGTTCCGGCTATAGGCTTCGTTTATTTGTTTCTGTTTGCAGTTTTGGTTAAAAAGTTCTTGCGTAAACAAGATATTACAATTTAAAATTCTAATTACAGATCATTTTCGTTTTTGCCTATTTTAAAATTTAATAGCTAACTTTGTAAGTAAACTAACAAAAATTAATATCATGAGAGCAAAAGTTTTAATGTTGATTACCCTTTCTACTTCTGTGATTTTTACATTTGCTCAACAGGGTAGTATTGGCAACGAAGAATTAAAAGAGTTACGTAAAAGCTACGACAAAAACGATCCTGCAACACGTGCAATTACCAACGCCTTGACGCACAATAGTTTAAAAGATTTGGTTGTAAATCTTGAAAATGAAGGCAAAATCGATCATCTGTTCAAATACAAGGTAAAAGTAAGTGGTATAACTGATCAAAAAAGCTCAGGTCGCTGTTGGGCATTCGCAAGTCTTAATACATTGCGCCCCGCAGTGATAGAAAAATTGAATGTATCCTCGTTCGAATTCTCTTTGAACTACCTCTACTTTTGGGATATTTTAGAAAAATCAAATCTATTTCTCGAAAATGTTATCGCAACTATCGACAAACCGTGGGATGATCGCTATGTAGAATGGTATTTTAAATCGCCTATTGATGACGGTGGAGTGTGGAATCTGTATGTTAATTTAGTTCAAAAGTACGGGTGTGTTCCAAAGTCAGTAATGCCCGAAACTAATAGTAGTAATAGCACAAGACAACTTACAAGTATCATAAAAACAAAGCTCAGAGAGCAAGGCTATAATTTACGCGAGGAGTTTGGAGGTAAAAAATCAGACAGAAAAAACATTGAAAAACAGAAACTTACAATGTTATCTGACATTTACCGTATTTTATCTCTTCACTTAGGCGAACCTCCCGCAGAATTTACATGGCGTTACGAAACTAAAGATGGCGAAATAAAATCGTTTGAAAAATATACTCCATTACAGTTTATGC
>DAOOBP010000339.1:0-1106 GCA_035407925.1 Salinivirgaceae bacterium | reverse complement strand
AAATCTGACGTCCAAGACAAGAAATTTATCTAAATGACTGCCATTTTTTAGCCATTTTTGGGAAATCGCCATCAACTATTTTCTGACATTCGTCAAAACCTCGAATTTTATCCAGATTTAGTCGAAAATATTAAATTATTGATTATCAATATTAATGACAATTTTTAATTAAAAACCGTGCGTTTTTTGCACATTTTTAATTAAGAATTGATTTTAGTGTAAATTCTTAGTAAACGCTTGATAAACTATTGCATCTCGTGATTTTAGATACTATTTTTACGTCATCAGACTCACTGCCCCGAATTTATAAGGGAACTGCCTGATAAGTAACCAATCGGTTACAAGTACTAACCACACTACACACACTATGGAAATGGAGCATTGCCTAATGGTAATGCGACTGGGATTGCTTTGGAGTATTGATTAAAGGTTTGTGTAGATGAAGGTGAAATAATTAAAATTAAAAAATATGAAAAATTTAAATGAAGTTGAAAGGATGTTTATCCAATTGAGCCAGAGAGCAAAAGAAACCTCTGATAAGCGCAATGCATTACGTAAGGCACGTGTAAGATATGTCCGGAAACAACCCATGAAGTTGTTGGATATGTCAAGCGGCTTGATGCAATGTAAAATATGTGGGGCAACTCATTTTGCACAGTCTGGAAGGACTTATGTGAACAAATTGGGTGACCGGGTATCTACTTACAAACGTGGTGCTTGGCAATGTCAAAATGGTTGCAAGTACTAATCTTTTAATATGGATACGATATGACTGAAGATAAACAGCACTTTTTGGTCAGTTTAAGTATCAGCAATGCAATTAGATGTGCAATTGAAATTAATAATAATTAAAACGTAAGCGTATGAAAAAGAAAATTTTACAATCAGAAATCAATGCATTCCTGACAAACGAAAAAATTATGTCACGGTTGCAAGAAAAGAAAGATCATCTTAAAAAAAGGAAGCATAGAATTGAATGGACTGAGCAAACTTGGAATCCTTCCGCAGGGTGCACCAAAATAAGTTCAGGCTGTCTAAACTGCTATGCCGTAACAATGGCAATCCGTCTTCAGGCAATGGGGGTAGCAGGTTATGAAAACGGGTTT
>DAOOBP010000338.1:0-1114 GCA_035407925.1 Salinivirgaceae bacterium | reverse complement strand
GAAAAGGAAAGACAAATGGAAGAAGAAAACATCAAATATCTTCAAGGTATAATAGATGAGCAAGCGCAATTAATACAAGAGGCTCTCGATGAGATCAATGGAAAGGAATCTTGTAAGTGAGCTTTCTTTTTGTTTTGTTGTTGCTTATCGTTTGTTGTTTATTGTTTGTTGAACTAAAAGAGTTTGTTACAAATCGAGCTTGTATTTAGAATTAGGGAGAAAAAAAAAGAGCTTGCATTTTACTTGTTTATCCACAATTGCCATCTCAGAAGAACAAATTGATAAATAAAACAAAATCAAACCGCAGTATCACGGCTTCTTAACGGAAATGAACAGAACAAAGATTCCTAATTTTCTTCATGTTTTTTACAACACTGTTTCGATTATTTCTAAAATTCCTCAATAGTATCGTAGTGCTCTTAGAGTTCCACTTCAGCCACTTGCAACGCAACTCTGTTCAAATAAATATAGCATCAAAAGAGAATAAAAGAAATATTTTGTTTATATAGTGATTCAAGTGAACATAAATTATTAAATTTATTTTTCATTTTTAGTGTTGTTATTCACAATAGTCAGATGCAAATATGCAATTTGTGTCAAAATAGTGGTCGTTTGCAGGATCTGAGGGAATCATTGTGATAAGGAATATGAATTCAAAATACATGAATACACTTTTGTTATTATAAGAATATTGACTTTTTGTGATTTCAAAGTAGGAATCGCATCCCTGTGTCGCAATGTGTGACAATGAGATATTGAATGTTCTTTCTATAGTTTTATTTACTGTGACATTTCCAAAATATCTACTACTAGTAAATATGTCATCGTCAATAGTGCAGTTTGATATTGTTATCGTTTTTGAAGAAATTGCGTAAAAAACTTTATTTTCTTTGTTGTTTCCGAGGATGCATGAATCCTTGACGAGTAAACTTGCTTCCACTATGAATGTTCCATAATCGGTAGCAGTCTGATCGTTGTTTATTATGTTGCACGCGTCGATGCAATGTGAAGAACCTAAATTTCGAAGATAGAAACAACCATAACTTCCATTTGCCGTGTTGTTGACTATTGAGTCGTATGACATGCAGAACGTATCTGATGCAGTACTTTCTGT
>DAOOBP010000337.1:0-1123 GCA_035407925.1 Salinivirgaceae bacterium | reverse complement strand
AAAATAGGTCGTATTATCTCGGCACTTTTGGGGTCTTGACTAATCAATTCTTGACGCTTTGCGCCATTAATAATAAACGCATCGTTAAATCCGGTCTTTATTCCATAGTTTATTTGAATATTCCAGTCTTTTAGTGGTTTACCCACGCTTTCTATCTTTTCCTTTATCTGCCTCTCTATCTGTGATAATATAACCCAATTCTCTGTGCCATTTGAAAACGCTGTTTCTATTTGATTTTGTCTAAAATAATCACTCTAAAAATTTGGTTTTTAGTTGTCTATATTAACTTAGACTATTAGTGATTATTTTATTCTAATTATGCTAAAATATTTTATTATGATTTATGGTTATATACGCGTAAGCACAGACAAACAAACTGTTGAAAACCAACGTTTTGAAATTAATCAGTTTTGCGAGAAACAAGTTCTGGTTGTTGATAAATGGATAGAAGAAACCATTTCGGGCACAAAATACATCCAAGAACGCAAACTTGGTAAATTGATAAAACGAATGAAGCGTGGGGATATTTTAATCTGCTCAGAACTATCACGTTTAGGACGAAATTTATTAATGATAATGGGAATCTTAAACGAATGTATGAACCGAGACATTCAAGTTTGGACAATTAAAGACAACTATCGTTTAGGAAGCGATATAAGTAGTAAAGTTTTAGCATTTGCCTTTGGACTTTCTGCTGAAATTGAGCGTAATCTTATATCCCAACGTACAAAGGAGGCATTAGCTAGAAAAAAGGCTGAGGGTGTTGTTCTTGGCCGCCCCAAAGGTAGAAAATCAGCAAAAACCAAACTAACAGGACAGGAAAAGAAAATAAAAGAACTATTAGACAAACGAGTATCATATAGTGCAATCGGGAGAATACTTGGCGTACACCGATTAACGGTAAGTAGTTTCGTAAAAGGTAGAATGAATTGACACTCAAAATTATCATTGCAAAACGGCGGAAGGACTTATCTCTTACCGCCGTATTAGGCAATTCTCCTCTGCCACTGTTTTCGTCTAAATATGTCCGGCTACTCCAAATCACCAGTAATCGCCCTACCCCAGCAGCCTGCTCGCCACTGTAAAATAAATCAGTACCCCCAAAATATCTGCCAAGGAGGTA
>DAOOBP010000336.1:0-1127 GCA_035407925.1 Salinivirgaceae bacterium | reverse complement strand
CGGGATGCAGCTATACGCAGTTGTGAGTTGGCTTTGAGCGTTGGGGAAATTGCGTATAGGTGCTGTTACCTGCTGGTGCGGTTAATTAACGAGAAACTTGAATTGAAACGAATAAAAACTTTTATTAAAATTTGCGATGGCAAAAATTGAAATTATAAATAAAGACTTTAGAGAGTGTGAATTGCCGAAAGGATTGGTAGTAACAGATCCGCCATACAATCAAGGATATGCTTACAATGAATACCGAGATAGAATGAGTGAGGAAGATTACATAGCCTTACTTTCAAAAATACCAACGCCTTGCGTAATTATACATTACCCAGAAGAAACAATTAACCTATTACCAAAAGCATTGAATGTAAAATGTGAGCAGGTTGTATGTTGGGTTTACAATTCAAATACTGGAAAACAAAGTAGGTTAATTAGTTGGTGGGGCTGTAAACCAGACTTTAGAAAAGTAAGGCAGGAGTATAAAAACCTAAAGGATAAACGAATTATGGCACGAATAGCGGAGGGTAAAACGGGTGCAAAACTTTATGATTGGTGGGAGATAAACCAAGTAAAGAATGTGAGCAAAGAAAAGACTGACCACCCTTGCCAAATACCCGAAGAATTGATATGCCGAATTATACAGATAACTGCAAAGGAAGGTGAAACAATTATTGACCCGTTTGGAGGAAGCGGAACAACAAGCAAAGTTGCAAATGAATTAGGTTTTGATACAGTGAGTTATGAGATTGACGAAAAGTATTTTGAAATTATAAATAAGAGGGTGGGAAATTTTAATAAAAGTTTTTCTCACGGAACTCTATTTGAAACCGAAATGTAGCACTTGCAGGTAACGTTTTGCGTGTATAAGAAGTGGCGGAATTTGAAACCAAAACTTTCAATACAGCATTACACTTGATTTGAAAAACGAATGTTAAATATAAAACTGAACCCGCCATTTTTTATACACGCTGTTATATGCAGTGGCGGTTTAATAAGAGAAAATTATGAGTAGAAAAGGAATACCAACAAAACCAAACAAAACAGATAAGGCAACCGCAGCCGATACTGTATTTACAAAAAACACAACAGCTAAGTGGATTGTAGATTATTTTAAACCACAAGGCTCAATATTAGAA
>DAOOBP010000335.1:0-1131 GCA_035407925.1 Salinivirgaceae bacterium | reverse complement strand
AAACAGCAAATGCGGTAGCTGCAAAAGGTCAAGAAATGGCAACAAATGGAGCGACTGCGGCAACTAGGGCGCTCGGAAAAGCAATGATGACAAACCCATATGCAGCGATTGCAGTTGCAGCAGCAGCAGCAGTTACGGCTATTGCATTATTGGTAAAATATATTAAAACGCAAACAAGCGAGATGCTCGAACAGTCTAAAATAATTAAAGAGTTAAAAGGCGTTAGGGATAATTATATAGCAGGATTAGAAGTCGAAAGACAAACAATGAATGATTTGTTTGAACAGATTAAAAAAACTAATGTTGGAACAAATGAAAGAAAGGTTTTAGTTGATGAATTAAATAGAAATTATAAAGATTATTTACCAAACCTAGATTTAGAGAAAGCCACCATACAAGAACTTGCAATTGCACAGAAAGCAAGTAATGTGGAATTGCAAAATAAAATTGCAATACAAGCACAAGATAAAGCGATGAGTGAAATCATTACTCAAATGACAGACCTCAAAATTAAAGAGATGGAGGTTACGAAAGAACTTGAAATGGCCGAATGGCAGAGAATTGAGGCAATGAAGACAGGAGCGGACGTTCCCTTATTTTATGCGGCAGAAGATGAATTAGATGCAATTAGAGATAGCTTACAGGCTTATGAGCAACAGCTTAAAAACGTTCAGGAATATTTCAGAGGTCAAATTACAGCAACACAACAATCAACAACGGAAATAAAAGCGAATACAACAGCCACACAAACAAACACTTCTGCAACCAACACCGCAATCGATGCTTATAAATCGTACTTAGAAACGATTGCAAAAATTAACGAAGATGCAAGATTAAGCATCGAGCTAGGCGAAAGTCGGATTGAGGTTCGCAAAAGAGAACTCGAAGCTATATACTCGGCAACTAAAGCCTACTTTGAGCTAGATGGCTACACAGCAGACGAAATTAAAAAACTCAAAGAATTAAGAGCAGAAATTGACAAACTAAATGATGAAATTGAGAAAGAAAATAAAGCAAGAGAGGAAGAAAATAAAAAGATAGAAGAGGCAAAGAAACGTTATCAAGATTATTTGGGGGCAATCAAAAAAGCAAATGAGGAGGCAAAATTACAAATTGCATTGGGCGAAGATG
>DAOOBP010000334.1:0-1131 GCA_035407925.1 Salinivirgaceae bacterium | reverse complement strand
CTAAGCTCATTAAAGGAGAAAATGTCGTCAGATTGGTGATTAAACTCTACAGCAAGTACTTTGTTCAACAAATCCTCAAACTCCGTTTTTTCAGCATTAATAATGCATTCTACAAGTATTTTTAAGGCACCAATTGCCTCGTTGCCAGAGCCAAGCGAGCCAGCCGATGCAATACCAAGTATTTTAGGGGGCACACCGTGTATTTGTGCTATTTCATCTCTGTTGTCAAGTTTTGTATTTCTAAAGTTTTCATCAACAACTTTTGAAACCTCTTTGATTTCAACCTTTGCGGTGTCAGCACCAAGAGATAAAGCAGCTGCCCTGTGTGCATTCTCAACGCCCTTTACGCCTGATAAATTGCGTTTAAGCTCGTCTTTTTGCTCATTGTTTAATTGAGTCCCAGTGATTATTACAAAATAATCAGGTCTTGCATTATTTGAGAAAAAGTTTAGCATATATCTGCTTATTGTATCATTACCGACTATTGCATTAATGCTTGAGATATAATTTGGCACACCATAAAATTGAGAGATGGGGTTATAGTGGTCTGAAACAAGCAAAAAGCGACCATTCCGCCCAAGAAAGGAGTAAGGCTCATATTCTATAAAAGACCCCATCTCAGTTTTAAGTAAATATTTCTCAACATAAATGCTGCCTTTTTTCTGCCTTACATAAACATTCTGTGCTGGCACATGGTAAAAGGCTAATCTATCGCCAGAGCGTACTATTTCGAGTGCATAACGCCCAAATATTTCATAGTCGAGCCTTAATTTCTTGCATATTTTAATAAATGAATCCTGGGCAATAGTGTTTGGTCTTTTTAAAAAGTCTTTCACTTTCTTTGGTGCAGTCTTTTTTACTTCATAGCCAATCCCGCAAATAAGGTTTGTTTTAAGTTCAATACAAAATTTGTGTGTTGAATTAAAGTCAAACAAACTCAGCATATAGTCCATGTTGTATGGAGGAGCAACAAACTGATGCCCGCCAACAGATGTGACTCTATTGCTTTTAGGAATATTCCACTGAATTGCTTTTTGAACCTCTTCTGCCTTGCCTTCAGTGTCAACTGCAAATGTATAAACATCGTCCATGTTATATCCTCCTGTAAACAATATACACGATTTCTTTAAT
>DAOOBP010000333.1:0-1136 GCA_035407925.1 Salinivirgaceae bacterium | reverse complement strand
GCTTCTATTTAGCGTTAGTGCATATTGACAGTTTAGTGCTTCTAAATCCCCCACTGCGCCAAGCGCAAAAACGTTGTGCGTCATGCTGGGAGACCGAATTGCATATAAACAACTACTGGCATAAGGTTGTCACTCAAAAAGATTAAGTTTGATAGAATCTAAAGGAAAATTGAAACATGGAAAAATTAATAACACTTGATAAAACAAACATTGACAAGGAGCATATTTGCTGTGCTATTTCAGACAAAAAATGCAAGGACAGTTATGAATTAAAAAAAGACTGGCTTAAAAAGGAATTTGACAACGGATACGTTTTTCGCAGAATTGATGCCAGAGCAAAAGTATTTATAGAGTACGGACCAGCCGAGAAAGGTTGGGTTCCTGTTGATGCACCAAATTACTTATTGATAAACTGTTTTTGGGTTTCTGGTCAATACAAAGGACATGGATATGGTAAGGAACTGTTAAGACTTGCTCTTGAAGATGCAAAAAATCAAGGCAAAGATGGATTAGTAACAGTGGTAGGTACAACCAAGTTTCACTTTATGAGTGATACCAAATGGCTGTTAAAACAAGGATTTGTGACTTGTGAAAAATTGCCGTCGGGATTCAGTTTACTTGTATTAAAGATAAAACCCAATGTTGACAACCCAAAGTTTAAAGATTCTGTAAAAAGCGGAGAATGTGAGGATAAAAATGGATTAGTGATTTATTATTCAAATCGCTGCCCTTTTTCGGAGTATCATGTAACGACTTCATTGACAGAATCCGCAGAAAAAAGAAAATTGCCATTAAAAGTTATCAAACTTGATACAATTGAGAAAGCACAATCGTCACCGACACCAGCGACAATTTTTAGTTTATTCTATAACGGAAAATTTGTGACTACAGATTTAAGTGCTTGTATGGACAGTAGATTTGATAAAGTAATAGAAAAAGAGATGAAATAAAGCACGAACGCACAACACGCAATAAAAAACATAGGGCAGAAAGTGCTAAATTTGAACGACATAACATTTAATAAACGGCTTGGTAACTTGATAGGTAGGAACTTCGAAATGCCCTACGTTTCTTATTGCCATCCGTTAGCGGTCATGCTATGACGACAGTGTAAACCCGACAGACAGTGCAATGAG
>DAOOBP010000332.1:0-1140 GCA_035407925.1 Salinivirgaceae bacterium | reverse complement strand
GTTGTTTCACCAACGTTAATATTCAATTCTTTTTTCATTTCTGCTAGGACATTTTCTGCACCTCTAACATAGCAAGCTGTTCCCATACAGATAGAGATTGGGAATTGTCCTTTTGGGCTCATAGTAAAAAAACTGTAAAAAGTAACTACTCCATAAACTTTTGCTACTGGAATATTTAACTCTTGAGCAACAGCCTCCTGAACTTCAGCAGGTAAGTATCCAAAATGTCCTTGAGCTTTATGTAAAACATTTATTAGTTCCTCAGGATCGTTATTGAATGAGTGGCAAATTTCATGTATTGCCTTATAATCTTGTTCTTTTAATTTTATTTGTATTCTTGACATGTCTTTATTATTTTTCGATGTAAATTATTTTTTTCTTATCAAAATACTCAGTGTGCAATAAGTGATGTGCTTTTTCACTCATTGGTTGTCCTAAGAATTCTTTATACAAGCTGATAATTTCAGGATTTTCGTGAGATTTACGAAGTTTCATTTCTTCATCAGCACGATAAAGAGCAGCTGCACGTGCTTTTAGTATTGAAGAATCACCATGATGTAATGGTTGACCTCCACCACCAATACAACCACCTGGACAAGCCATAATTTCAATTGCATGGAAATCAGCTTCGCCGTTTTTTACCATTTCTAATAATTTTCTGGCATTACCTAATCCATGAGCAATTCCTAATTTTAATTCTAGTCCATCAATATCAACTGATGCAGTACGCACTCCTTCAAGACCACGTAATTGTTTGAAATCAACTTTGTCTAATGTTTTTCCAGTATGAACTTCGTATGCTGTACGACAAGCTGCTTCGATAACACCACCTGTATTACCAAAAATTACTGCAGCACCTGTTGATTGACCCATTAATTTATCATAATCTTCTTCTTCTAGATCTTTAAGATCGCCTATACTTTGTTTAATTAAGTGGGCTAATTCGCGAGTTGATAATGCGAAATCAACATCTGGATTTCCATTAACTGCAAACTCTGGACGTTGTGCTTCGAATTTTTTTGCCAAGCAAGGCATTATAGAAACTACTATTAAATCTTCGCGAGCTACGCCTAATTTTTCAGCGATATATGTTTTAGCAACAGCACCGAACATTTGTTGTGGAGATTTTGCTGTAGATGG
>DAOOBP010000331.1:0-1157 GCA_035407925.1 Salinivirgaceae bacterium | reverse complement strand
CAACCACAGTATAATATATGCCAGAGCTTGTGTCAATATGATATTGTAAAATAATGGAAAAGCATTAAACATACGTCAGAATCACAATAAAAACTTCAACCAAAAAAACAATCGGATATTACTGTTGGTAACAGGGAATTGTTGTTTAAATAAGCAGTGCCTAAAAAATGATTCCTTATGAAAAACGTTGATTATAATTTTTGACAAAAAATTACATTGGTGCTATTATGATTTTACATTAATACAAAAAAAATAATATTTATTACACTATAGTTAGGAGATATTATGGACAAACGACCATATTTGAATTTTTTTGTTACAGTATTAGTATTATTGTTGATTTCCTTTGTTATTATAATGATAAACCAGGCTGCTCAATTAGTGGGCATTGCCGCAAATCTACACCCCTATTTAGGTACAGGCCTATTGATATTTTTTGTTATTTTTGGATTAGCTGCAGCAGTATATGTTGTATTACTGCTATCCAGGTTTGAAAAGCCTTTGGAAATACCTAGTGAAGAAAACCCAGAAGAATACAAGCAATATATTTTGAAATTAAAAAACAGACTAAAGAAGAATAAATTCTTAAATAAGTCACAATATGTATGGGATGACAGTAAGCCGGATATCGAATCGGTAAATGACGCATTGATAAAAATTGACCAAGAAGCACAAAAAATAATAAAAGGCAGTGCGGCAGGAGTATTCACCACAACGGCAGTTTCACAAAACGGTTCATTGGACGGGATTTTTGTATTTGTAGTATCCATGAAACTGATTTGGAAAATATCAACATTATATAATCAGAGGCCGGCGATGAGAGATTTACTGAAGCTTTATACAAATGTATTTGCCACGGTGCTTGCTGCAAGACAGATAGACGATTTGGATATTGTTGCTGAACAGCTTGGTCAAATACTTCCTGCTGTTATGACTGGAGCACTTGGAAGTGTAGTGCCCGGGGTGAGCTTTATCACATCCTTTGTAGTCGATTCAATATTGGAAGGAACAATCAACACCTTGTTGGTACTGAGAATCGGACTGTTAACACAGTTATACAGTAGGAGCATAACAAGAACAGAGCCTAAGAGACTGAGTAAAACTGCAACTGTACAAGCTTGTAAAATGCTTGGTGAAATAATATCAAAGGATTTAAT
>DAOOBP010000330.1:0-1159 GCA_035407925.1 Salinivirgaceae bacterium | reverse complement strand
CGTTCAAAATAGCAACCTGTTTCAACATCATAGCCGTCATGCAAAAGGTAAAGCAGCATTATTTTTTTACAATCTTCTTTCGGCGCACTGTCAATGTGTCGCCACCCTAACGCTTCTAACTCCTGCGTCAAGTGCGATGCCAACCCTGCCTCAGTTTGTGTACTGCTCATATCATTTATTCCAGTGTTTTTGTCAATGTTGGCGTGGGTTGCCACGCCTTACGCTAATAGTTAGGTTTTATTAACTTTCATCATTAAAAGTAAAAACAAGGTAAACGGCATTAAAAGGTAAAAATCTAAAATACCGTGATGTTTTATCATTCTGCCTGTTTTTAAACAGCGTATTGATATTGCAAATACATCATTGCTAAAAAACACACCTTTTTCTTCTAACACAGTACAAACACCAAAAATAGGTAGTTTTTTTGTGCGCCATAACTTTGGTTTTAAAAATAATTTTATAATATCTATCAAACCTAACTCATTATTCAAGTCAGATACAACCCCAAGCGGTTGCTGTGTTTTATTTTCTGTCATAGTTTCACCTGTTTTATATTAAACGCCTTTGTGGTAGTTACTGCTTAATATTGGTGTTAGGTTTTACCAAAGCAGTCCGAGATTATGAGCCTTATACTCAAAATCGGATACTTTTCTAACTTTGTTTAACTCTTTCATGTAACTTGCTGTACCGATTTTCACGGCAACTACAATATGTGTATCCGTGTGAAAAAAATCACAATCATTAACAAACACGGCAGTTCTACCGCATAATCCCTTATTCATAATGTGCAATATCCCATTGGCACAAGACAAATGAAAATCACAAATAGGGGCTTTTATTGTTAAATCTTGTCCTCTTTTTGCGTGATATAATATTCCGTTAAAGTTTTCATTGTATTCCATAACAATCTCCTTTACTTAAACCTAACAACCTCATGCCGTTTCTTTTCTTCATAATCAGACTGACCAGCGACACCCATCGCGCACAATAGCGCGATTAAAAACAATCCGAACTTTAGATTAGCACTCATATTCGTACATATCCTTTAGGTTTACTAATTCTTGAGCCTTAGTTTCAGCAGCGTTTAACTCATCAAACATACGCTTGATGATAAAAGCCTTTCTTTTACGCTCTTCGATAATCTCAAAAAGCGTAACAA
>DAOOBP010000329.1:0-1164 GCA_035407925.1 Salinivirgaceae bacterium | reverse complement strand
GGTGTTTTTTTATACATAAAATTATTCTTGTATTTTTGTTGTTTCATGGCTTTTTGTCATAAACAGCCAACTACTGCGTTACTTTTGAGTTCCGAGTTCCGAGTTCCGAGTTCCGAGTTCCGAGTTTTGAGTTCTGAGTTCTGAGTTTTGAGTTTTGAGTTCTGAGTTTCGAGGTTAGAAAATTTGGGTGTTTAATACAATAATAAATAATACATGAGTCGTATCAGCGATAATTTTTTTCAACAAGATGCGGTATCTTTAGCCAAAGCGTTGTTAGGTAAAATTTTGGTTCGTTCTTATCCTGACGGCTTTGTTGAAAAATTTATCATTACTGAAACGGAGGCATACATGGGCACGGAAGATCTTGCCTGTCATGCCAGTAAAGGTAGAACACCACGTACCGAAACACTATACGCAGAAGGCGGTGTGTTGTATGTTTATCTAATTTATGGTATGTACCAAATGTTGAATATCGTTTCCGGAAACATCAATCATCCTGAAGCTGTTCTGATTAGATCTCTAAACAAAACAAAGGGTCCGGGGCGGGTCGGAAAAATTTTAGAAATTGATCGAAGTTTCAACGGTGAAGACTTAAGGCAATCAAAACGCATCTGGATAGAAGATGCTCCTCTCGTTACAAATTACGAATCCTCACCTCGCATAGGAATTGATTATGCCGGAGAATATTGGAAAAATATCCCCTGGAGATTTACAATATCTTCAGACTAAGCTTCTCCCCCTCCAAATCCCATTGGAATAGGCGGTGTCATCTGAGATTCGGAAATTTTTATCTTGCCGTTCTGGGCTTCATACTTGGCTATGTTTTCCTGCAAAGCAAATAAAAGTCTTTTGGCGTGCTCGGGAGTTAGAATAATTCGTGATTTTACATTTGCCTTGGGTGTTCCGGGCATAATTCTGACAAAATCAATAACAAATTCTGAAGTTGAATGGGATATGATGGCAAGATTGGAATAAATGCCTTCTGCAATTTCAGGACTTAATTCAATATTAAGTTGTGTGGGCTTTTTTTGTTGATCCATGATGTAATTTTTTAATGTGTAATACAAAATATAACTATAGTAGGGGCTGTCTCAATACGAATATTCAATTTTCTTCTTTAAAGTCGCCTATAGCCAAGCTTTTCTTTGGTTTTATACCCAACTC
>DAOOBP010000328.1:0-1167 GCA_035407925.1 Salinivirgaceae bacterium | reverse complement strand
TTTGTACGAAGACAGTCTACAGTTACATAGACAAAGGAATCTTCAAGGAAGTGACAAACAAAGACCTATGGGTAAAAAGAGACGGTAGCAAGAAAAGGGATTACAAAAAAGTACGAAAAGTAGCACTGAACAATAAAAACGGCAAAAGCATTACAGAACGACCTAAAAAAGCCGATGAACGAAGTGAGCAAGGTCATTGGGAGATTGACCTTGTCGTAGGCAAGCAAGGCACAAAATCAGCAGTATTAACACTTGTAGAACGTAAAACGCGTAAATCGTTATATGTACTGATAAGAAACAAGACGCAAAAGGAAGTGATCCGTGCGATTAGGCGTGCAAGAAGGCGTGTCGGTGGTGACTTTTCTGAAGTGTTCAAGACAATAACAGCAGATAATGGAAGTGAGTTTTTAGACAGCGAGGCAATTAAAAAAGCTGCAAAATGCGATGAAGTTTATTACGCCCACCCTTACAGCAGCTGGGAAAGAGGCAGCAATGAAAACGGGAATCGAATACTAAGACGATTTATTCCAAAGGGAGTGGATATTGGAAAATTTACAGAGAAAGAACTACAAAGGATAGAAGATTGGGTGAACAATTATCCACGCAAAATTCATGGTTACAAATCGGCAAATGAAATGGCTGCAGCGTAAAATTACCAAAAAAATTCCAAAATTTTTTCTCCCCCTAGGGGGAGAAACACCAATAGCAACACAAGTACAACTGATAAAAAAGTTGGGCAATTAAACTTGCAATTTATATTTTGTTAACAAATATCAATATTTGGTTGACAAAAACATAGGTGTAACTTATAATTCTTGTATTAATCTAGAAGGTCTGCCTTAGTTATCATGAGTGATAGCATAAGTGAGGTGCGAATTATACCGACCGTTTAACATTTGATTAACCATTTAAAACAATATAGAAGTGTTCACACTAAGTAATCATAGCGTTTTTATGTCAAATTATTTTTATTTAGGTGTTGTATATTGTTTTTCAAGAAACATAAACTCTGCTAACCATTGATTGGTCATATCATCAGTTAATTCGACTAAGTCTAATTGTTTAGCTTTTTTTTGATATAGAAAACCGTATCATCGCTACGTATAAAAAAAATGAGTAACCGTGATATTGAATACCGCCTTAAAGATATATAAGGTATAGAAGTTT
>DAOOBP010000327.1:0-1172 GCA_035407925.1 Salinivirgaceae bacterium | reverse complement strand
GTGATCATAAATTTCCTAAACGCATAGGGGAGAGTATATTAGCTTATTATGCAAACAATAATGTAGTGATTTTACGTAAATCAGTGAAGAGAGCGATATTGCCTCAAAATATAAATATCAAGAATAATCAGCCATACCTCTGTGCATTGTGGCAAGAAATGCCTTTGCAGGTAAAGGCTCTTTTCACAGATTATGCGAAGTTTTTTAAGATGGACACAAAGCAAAAGAGGACACAGGGCGTGTCTGCATTTAGTATGTTTATTTATTTTATTTATAGAGCGCAGAAGCGTTTTGGTACATTGATTAAGGATATGAGTATTGACTTTGTTTTGAGCATTTTTCATATGTTTAATAGTCTGAATAAATTAATGAAGGAATCGCTTTTATACCGCCTGACAATGAAGCTGCCAACGAGATTTAGACATCTTGTGAAGAAAAACCAAGTTTTAGCAGACGAAGTAGAATGTTCAATACCTAATTATTCAATTCAAAATGTTGATGAAAAAGTACATGATGGTGATATATGCCAATCTCAGGCAGATAAAATAGCTGATCCATAGGTGGTCCACGCTTCGGTGCGGGTTAGGTACTTCGACTCTGTCGAAAATTGCTAAAAATCGATCGTTTTTTTAACGATACCAGCAGCGTAGCGAGGATCAAAACTGTGTTGTTAAAAAAAGAAATGCACCAGTTGTTCAAATGTGCCATGGAACTGTATTGCAAGTGCTTTAGAAAGTGTGTTGTTAAAAAAGAAGTTGCAACTTCCTTTAAAAAAAACCTTTCATGAATATGAAAGCTCCTAACCCGCAGCGTAGCGAGGACTAAAGGTGTGTTGTTAAAAAAGAAGTTGATTGTCTTGATTTGTGTGCCATGGAACTGTTTGTGTTTTGTTGCTGTGCGTTGCTGTGAGTTGTGAAAGAAAAAAGGCTCGACCTTTTTCGAGAGTCGAGCCAATAATTCCACCTAAGTGAAAAGTCTATTTGATATACATCATCTTCTTTGTTTGGCTAAAGCTTGGTGAGCTGAGTTTATAGAAATAGATACCTGCTGCACAGTTTTTCATGTTATTATCTTTTCCATCCCAAACGAGATTATGTTTACCTGGGTTAATATTATTATGAGAGCTTTGAATTAGAAAGCAGACAATAAATATAGTTAAAATAATACTTGAC
>DAOOBP010000326.1:0-1178 GCA_035407925.1 Salinivirgaceae bacterium | reverse complement strand
TATATTTCATTTGCTTGTCATGGTTTTTGCTCTTAACCTATAACATGACGTATAATAAGATAAATTAGTAAGCCCCAGCATGTTTTGTTTGCATAGTGAAACCAAAAACCACGCCAGCCCTCCTGGCGTCAGGCACGCAAACAAAACATACCGCCGGGCCGTTATGTTTAACCCGCACCTATGGTTCCAAGTGAAAATAGCTAATAATACGTTTCCATATAACGAAACTTTTTATATCTTTGCACCATGATTGTTGATAAGTTTGAAATTGAATTACTCGAGGATGCCAGAGAGTTCTTGAGAACTTTAGATAAAAAGGCTCGATACAAGATCATTTTCAACATTGATAAATCAAAAAAGGTTAATGATCCAGAATTATTCAAGAAACTGGATAACGAGATATGGGAGTTCAGAATAAAATATCAAAAACAGCAATTGAGACTACTGGGATTCTGGGACAAACGAAATAGTGAAAACATCTTGGTGATTTGCACACATGGATTCATCAAGAAAACCCAAAAAGTTACAAAGCAAGAAATAGAAAAGGCAAAGAGATTGATGAAGTTGTATTTTGAAACTTATTAAAGCAAATGCTATGGAGAAGGAACTAATAAAATATTCACTCGATCAAATAAAAGACGAATTCATTGGCAAGAAAGATACTGCCGAGCGAGATGAGTATGAGTACGAGCTCAGGATGGAGGTTCTTGGAGGCCTCATTAAAAAGACAAGACTCGAAAGAAAAATGACTCAGGAGCAACTAGGTGAACTTGTAGGAGTACAAAAAGCTCAAATTTCGAGATTGGAAAACAATACTGGTAATGTCACCCTGGCAACAATAATAAAAGTGTTTGCTGCATTACAAGCCAAGATTAAGCTGCAGATTGAACTTGAGGGAAACAGTATTCAATTAGCTTAATTTCTGTAAAACAGGATAAAAATAAGGGCTAAACATAACAAGCGATATATTTTATTTGGTTGTCACAGTTTTTGCATCGCCCCTATAACATAATATCTTAACAGAAAATTTGTAAAATCAAGTTAATTTTGCAATACACCGGGATGGCAAAAACTGCGTCAGCCCTCCTAAGGTCGGGTACGCAAACAAAACATACCGCCGGGCCGTTAGCCCCAATGATAAAGATATTAGCCAAAATCAATCCGGACGGAATAATGAG
>DAOOBP010000325.1:0-1189 GCA_035407925.1 Salinivirgaceae bacterium | reverse complement strand
CACGGTTGGTTGAATCCCAAAATCATAAAACATTTTGCCAATGTTGACCAAATTTGGCATGCAGGAGATATTGGTAGTTTAGAGGTTATCGAGGAGTTAGAGGAGATTGCTCCTGTTAAAGCGGTTTATGGCAATGTTGATGATTTTGATGTTCGCAGAACTTTTCCGGAAATATTAGAGTTTACAGAACACAACGTAAAAGTGCTGATGACACATATTGGCGGATATCCCGGACACTATTCCCCAAATATCAAACAAAGATTGTATGAAGTGAAGCCAAAACTGTTTATATGTGGTCATTCTCATATATGCAAAGTAATGAACGACAAAACGTTAGGATTATTACATATCAATCCCGGCGCAGCTGGCAGACAAGGCTTCCACGAAATTTCAACTGTGGTAAAATTTTCAATATCAAATGAACAAATAGGCGACTTAGAGGTTATAGAGTTCAGTAAACACGGTTGATGTTTTTGAAAAATGGCTATTTACTCTATAAAAGACCTTGAGCAACTAACTGGCATAAAAGCCCACACAATAAGGATGTGGGAAAAGCGATATAACATTGTTACTCCCAAGCGCACAGATACCAATATACGCTACTATGACAAGGAACAATTAAAGCGTTTGCTGAATATATCGTTGCTTAATAAAAATGGAAAAAAGATTTCAAAATTGGCTACGCTCTCTGACTCTGAACTATGCAGTGAAGTGAATAAACTTAATGCAGAGTGTAGCGATAAATCACTGCAAATAAACCAATTAGTAAAAGCAATGATAAACTTGGACGAAGCTGAGTTTACTCATACTTTAAATAAACTTATCGTAAAAAATGGTTTTGAAGAGACGCTACAGGAGTTTGTTTGTCCGTTTTTGCAACAACTTGGGGTGTTATGGCAAACAGGCGCCATAAATCCTTTGTGCAAATACTTCGTTTCTACGATTTTAAAGCAAAAAATCTATGCTGCTTACGATAAAATTTTGGTATCGCCCAACGAAAATGCACAAACAATAGTTTTTGCTTTAAACGAAAAAGAGTACCACGAACTGTCGTTATTAATTGGCAACTATATCGCTAAACGCTTAGGATACAATACTGTATATGTTGGACAGGCTGTCCCCTACTCTAATCTGTGCGAAATTATTGAACGGACAAAATGTGATTTTTTTGTCACTAACTTTATATCTC
>DAOOBP010000324.1:0-1204 GCA_035407925.1 Salinivirgaceae bacterium | reverse complement strand
ACTTTTTTCATATTGCTTTTTGTTTTTGGTTACTACTTATACGAATTTAAATTAAAAATGTTTCATTCGCCTTCAATCAGGAATCCGAAGTGACAGAACCCGGTGATGTTTGAAATTTCATCACTCAGTAACTGTTCAACGTCTTCCGGGTCTGTGTCATCCGGGAGTTCAATTTCCAGTCTGTCCGGGAGTTTAACCTTTGCTCCGTCTGTGTCGTATTCAATGTTGTAAACTACGTGTTTTGCCATGACTGTTTATTTTAAATTGTTGTACATTATTCAACTACGTTCCAGTCGTCAGCATTCTTGTACTCGAAGTTGTCAATGTAAAAACATGACTTCAATCCGTACTTTACTGGTATGCGGAACAAACCCGGTCTGGTCTTCCAAGTTTTGGTTTTGCCATTGCGTCTGCATCTTACAGGTGTACGGTCTGCGTTCTGGCTCGAAACATGTTCAAACCTCTGTGCGGACATTGCGTTCTCTGCGTTAACTGTTGCCATTGTACATTGATTAATTGGTTTATACTACTTATACGAATTTAAATTAAAAATGTTGCATCCGGGTTCACTTATTTTAATTAAAATGTTTATATGTTAGATTCAATCAATTCATATTTCCGATATTTTAAATTGAAATGAACAGGACAATATGGTGCGAATATACCATTAACCTGTAATGAACCCGCAAAAAGTTTTTTACCTATTTTCTTAAAATAACTGAAAGATAATCCGTTTCTGAAATTAACAGGCGTTTCAGTTTTGATAATAAACTTACCCGAATTAATCTTTTTTTGCGTGTCCCAATGTTTATATACTTTATCACGCCAATTTCTTGCCCAACCATTTACATCATTAGTATCATTCAAAGGCGTAAGCAATTTCATTATGCGCAATGGGCATTCTATTTCGTTCGGTCCTGCAAACTCATCCATACTTTTGTATGAAAAATTATATGCCCCTTTGCTCCAACGAAGCAAATATACAACACAAAATACTTCATTACTTGCTTTAACTCTTATTGCAGAATATAAAGTATTACGTTTCACAATAGCAATATCTAAAACTTCAAGATTGTCATTCATATTTTCTTTAAACCATTCTTTAACTGGTTTGTGCATTGAAAAACTCATCCATCCCATTGTCTTATTATTAATTGGTTATACTACTTATACGAATTTAAATTAAAAATGTTACATCCAACCT
>DAOOBP010000323.1:0-1219 GCA_035407925.1 Salinivirgaceae bacterium | reverse complement strand
AATGCTGTGATAAGAATGATAAATGACAATATACCAATACGATATCTTAGAATAATCCCTGCAAATCTTGTCCACATTTTTGTATTCCTTCAAATAAATGTTTTAGCCCTTTAATGCATTTGCTCCAGATACGATTTCAAGTAGTTCATTTGTGATGCTGTATTGACGTTCTTTGTTGTAGTTAAGTGTTAGCGTGTCTAATAATTCAGTTGCGTTATCGGTAGCTATATGCATAGCTGTCATTCGTGCACCATGTTCAGAGGCAATCGAATCGAGGATAATTTTATGCATTTCTGTTTCCAACATTTTTGGAGCTAATTCTTCGAGTATCGCGTCAGCATTGGGCTCTAATATGTACTCGAGAGCGTCATATTTTTCGTCATCGCTTCTTTCAATTTTTATGGGCAAAAATGTCTCCATTAGCTGTTGCTGTGTAGCAACATTTTTAAAACTATTGTAAAACACTACTATTTCGCGATATTCCCCGTTGTTGTATTTTTCTAATAGTGTTTTAGTGAAAAGAGTTGTAAGATTATATGATGGTTTATTAACCAAATTATCATCACGTCCAGTAATGTCAAATCCTAATTTTGAAACAACATCATAGCCCTTTTTTCCGATTGTAAAAAAAGTTACTTGCTTGTTTCCCAGTTCTTCAGCTCGTTCTGTTTTTACCCAATCGACTGCCATGCGAGTAATGGCTGCGTTGAAAACACCGCAAAGTCCTTTGTTTGAGGTAACTAATATTATTAAAGTGTTGCCTGTTGGCTTAAGTTTGAATAAGGGAGAATCAAAACTTTCTGTTGCTGATTTTCCAACAGATTCAATAATTTCAAGCATTTTATCGGAATACGATCTTATTTTAGCAACCGCTTCTTGTGATTTACGCAACTTGGCTGCTGATACCATCTTCATGGCGCTTGTAACCTGTCTAGTGTTGGTTACCGAAACAATTCGGGTTCTTATCTCTTTTAGGTTTGCCATATCTAACTATTTTATCAAACAAGTTTCTTTGAAGCCTCGACAGCAAATGCTTTTAGAGCTTCTTCATCTTCTGCTATAAGTTCTCCTTTTTGTAATCTTACTAAGGTTTCTTTGCCATTTGTTTCGAGTAATGACAGATATTTTTCTTGCCATTTTTTTACGTTCTCTAAACTTACGTCTCTTAATAATCCTCGTGTACCTGCAAAAGCAAGAGCTATCTGTTTTTCAACAGGTA
>DAOOBP010000322.1:0-1221 GCA_035407925.1 Salinivirgaceae bacterium | reverse complement strand
TACTTTCTATGGCTTCAGCCACATAGTCGCCGTTATTATAAACGGGCATTAATATGCTAACACGAGGAGTCATTCTAAAAAAAATGTGATTTGAAAAGGTTATTAGCAAATCTTCTAATTGACATTTTTATAGTTTTTTGTAGAAAAACTCTATATAAAAAACCGTTAATTTCACTCAGTTTTTTGAAACCTTTATCTATATGCCACTTATTATCCCCTGAGTATAAATCACTTATATAAAGACTAAAAGTGACTTTTGCTTGTTCACGTTTAACTACATCGTTTTTCAGTATCCAATCGTATATATAAAAAACCTCTTTTATGTAGTTATAACCGGCAGATTTAGAAGTGTTTGATTTGTGCTCCCTATAATGGTTCAAACTTTTGTTTGTATAGTAAACGTCTGCAACCGCAGCAATCCGCAGGTAGCAATACCAATCTCCCGAAAATCTGAACAGCTCGTGTATTGGAAAGATATCTAACAGCAATTCCCTTCTCATTAGAACAGCACTTGCATTGTTGACAGTACAATCTCTGAGCAAAAATTGTCTTATCTCATCAGCACCTGATATAAGATAAGGCTCCGCCCAATGCGATGTTTGGTATCGTTTGTTCTTTACCGTTGCAAAATCGTCTGTAACGGCGTCATTAATTTCGATAATACTATTACTGTAAGCCAGACCTACAGATGGATTTTGTTCCATTACCGGAACCAGATTCTCTAAAAAATCAGGTTCTGCCCAATCGTCACTTTCCGCAATCCAAATATATTTACCTTTAGACAGTTTTATGCCTTTATACCACTGATAAAAAGGATTCCCACTGTTTTTCTCATTAAAAACCAAATTAGATACCTTCGGGTGATTTCGATATACCTCAAGTAGCTCTCTGCTATTGTCGGTACTACAATCATCAAGTATTATCAACTCAAAATCCTGAAAGGTCTGATTTAATATACTTTCAATGCGCTTGGGCAAGTATTGAGCATGGTTGTAGTTGGGGAGAATTGCGGAAACTTTTATCATACGTATTAGCACTTATTAGCAAAAATGCTTTTCATCTTAGTTTTTATATTAATTAAATTCTGTCTGATATCGTATCTCATAAACTCAAAAGTATATTTTTCATACATTTTGGAATATTTTTCCCATTTAATCATCACTTTAAATACACCGAATGGTGATGTGTGTGCTTTCTTGCGATATTCTATAAAGTTTTTTC
>DAOOBP010000321.1:0-1239 GCA_035407925.1 Salinivirgaceae bacterium | reverse complement strand
ACGAAACGCAGGCTGACGTTTGCTGAAGCGATATCTCAGCGATGTTTTTATTTATCGATAGTATAACTCCTTTGTGTTGGATCATTATAATTTTTAAAATAAGAAAGGGCAAAGTTAAGATATGTTTTTAAAGATTGGGATGGTTTTTGTGAAAATTTATCAACAGGGGGGGGGAATTCAATTGGCAATTAGCAATGCTTGCACAGAGCGAAGTCGAAGTGAACAATTAGCAATTACGAATTACGAGTTACGCCATCGGCTTTGCCACTTCGCTTGTCGAAGAATTACGTTATCGGTTTTACTGCTTTGTTTGTCGAAGTGTGAAAGGTGAAAGGCGGCGCACTGAGCGAAGCCGAAGTGTACAAGGTGAAAGTTAAAAGTGTCGCCCTATGGGCGAAAGTCGAGGAGGGCTGGTTATATATATGTTTTGTGGTGGTTTAGCACAAACTGGAAAAGCGATTAGTAAGTGAGTTAAGAGTAGAAAGTTAAAAGTGATAGTTTGGTTGTTCGGACTTTTTAGTTCTTATTAAGTTTTTTTATTTAATGCTCAATTCATTATTTTTTTAACGGTTGCTAATCTTCTAAGAATCAAAGATAATCCTTGAAATTTAACACATTACTTATACTAAATGTTGGACATAGTAGTTATCTCTTTTTCATTATTTTTATCAAGTATGGTTGTTCTCATCTCTGGTAACTTCTTCCCAAACTGCATTAGCAATTTTCACTTCATCAAATATTTTGTCAAGAATATCAAGTTTGTCAATTAAGGCAAGTGATATAATTGGTCCTGTATCAGCTATGACAACCCCATTTTTCATTTCAGCGTAGTTTTTGAGAGTCATTAAGAACGTCTTCAACTGTTAAATTTGAAATTGGAATATTCTGATTTACAAGTACATTTTCAAATTCATATCTTGATAGACCTGCAATTTGTGCAGCCTTTCCAATAGTTACCTTTTTGAGCAAATATAGTCTTATTGCTAATGAAATCTTGATATTTTGTTTGAGTTCTTCTTCAGTTTCATTTAACGTTAAAAATATATCTGACGGTAATTCTATTCTGATTTCTTGTGTATTCATAATTTTCGTTTATATTTTCAAAAACACATTTTTTTCTGTACCGACAATGATAGTGCTTTTGGTCTATTATGTCCAACGGTAACGTGTATGAAACGTTTGGTATTTCGAAACAATTTCCTATCAAGTTACAACTACTTTTATACGAGATGAAATGCT
>DAOOBP010000320.1:0-1262 GCA_035407925.1 Salinivirgaceae bacterium | reverse complement strand
CTCGTATTTTTGCGAATGGGTCAATGTTTAAAGCCACGCCACCTGTTGTTATATCTGTTTTTTGTTCTGCCTTACCGATAGAGCGGTCGAGCATCTTTTCAATAGTATCAAATCCTTTGCCAGATAGTATACTTTTGCCAACGATACGAACTAAAGCAGGTTGCGTTGGGTCTTTTACTATTTGCTCTAATTCTGGTATCTCCATATTTATCAAACGCATATAAATATCCAGAATATCGGACTTAGTTGCTGCCTTGATACCCTGCTTTTCGAGTTCTGCAATAACATCGGCAATCATCTTACGTGGTCGCCCCTTTCTGTTTATGTTTTGAGGGTTCTTTTGAAACCCATTCACATTATCTTTTCCGCTTAATACTTTTCTTGCCATCGTTTGTTTGTCGTTTGTTAAAATATCTATATTATTTTAATTTTATAGTTCCTTTTTGTAAGAAAAACGCTAAATAATCCCTCTAAAAAGAAGGTCATTGAGTAGTACATTTTGCCTCTGTGCTTTTCTTTTGCATCGTATAGTTCCGTCGTCTTAAAAAACTCAATCGCTTTTGATAGATAGTTTGTACAATAGTCATCAAATACCTCTGGAGTGCATACCCAATAATTACACCAACACACGTGTTTGGTTTTAATCTGTTCAAGTTTGAATGGAAATAGTTTATGCTCATCTGCTAACTTCACCATTTGATTGACCGAACTGAAACACTTACGTAAAAAAGGGTGTGCATATTCCTCGTAGCCTTTGCAATTTAATATCACAACGTCGCCAGATAGCTTTATATTTTCGAGCAATGTTTTTTCGTAAAGCCTCCACGATAGCACTCCAACATATTTTGCTTTTATCCAATTTCGTTTTGCCCATATATCGAGTATTATATCATTTTCAAAATTGTGAGGTGTCGTTTCTTGAAAGTAAGGAATAAACCCATATTTTAAAGCCGCTTTTGATTGTTCATCATAATAAACCTGATACACTTGTATTTTGCGGTTATCAATGGTATTTGATATTGTCAAAGGAAATAGTTGTGCGTATAGGTGTGGAGCTTTATCACGTAATACTTCAACGCCTTTCGTGTCCTTTGAATAATAAACGCCCTCAAAATAGACTTTTCTTTGCTTGTTCTTCTGCTCGATCATACTTGAATTTATTTAGGCTCGTAGGGTGTCCAGCATCGCCAGCCCAATAGCCGTGTTCGCAATAATCGTATATGTTAAAATGCCTAAACGTATATCCTTTTTTATACAGTTCA
>DAOOBP010000319.1:0-1264 GCA_035407925.1 Salinivirgaceae bacterium | reverse complement strand
AGATTTATTCGGGAGTGATGTTTACCGTTACAACCGTTCGCATTACGCCCGATTTGAGTAGAGCAAGGGTTTATTTAAGTATGTTTCCTGTCAAAGACAAAGAAGCTGTGCTGGAAAAAGTTACTAAAAATAGCTCAAAAATCCGCTACGAGCTCGGGAAACGAATAGGTAAACAGATGCGAATAGTACCCGAATTAACCTTTTTTATTGACGATAGCTTAGACTATATCGAAAAAATTGACGATTTGCTAAAGAAATAAGCCATGAGATTTGAGTTTTTTATTGCCAAACGCTATTTTTTTTCACGTAAACGAAAGAACATAGTAAATATAATAACCACTATTTCGGTTGTAGGAGTGGCAATTGGAGCAATGGCTTTAGTTATTGTGTTGTCAGTTTTTAACGGCTTCGATGGATTTGTTAAAACTCTTTTCGGAAGTTTTGATCCCGATTTAAAAGTCGAGCGTGTTGTGGGTAAAACAATGCCCGCTTATGATCAGACTTATGAGTTGTTGACGAACATTGAAGGGGTTAAAAAAGTTAGCCGTATATATGAAGATAATGCTCTGATAAGATACGACGAACGTACTCACCCTGCGCGATTAAAAGGCGTTGAAAAAGATTGGTGGGAGGTTAGTGGTGTTGATTCAATGCTTATTGATGGTGCTATTTTCACTGCTTACGACACTACTAATTTTTGCGTAGTTGGTCGTGAACTATCTTATAATATTGGACTAGGCTTGCATTTTATTCAGGCTATGAATTTTTATGCTCCTAAGAAAACATCATCACGCGAGATAAATGTAGCCGACGCATTTGTATCAAACTATATGTTCGCAACAGGAATATTTTCCATACAAAGCGATATCGACTCCAAATATGTTATAATGCCGTACTCCTATGTGTCTGAGCTGTTTCAGGCTGACAGCTTGGTTACTTCGTTTGAGGTAAAAGTCGAGAATAACTACAATATTGCTGATGTTCAAAAACAGATAAAGTCCGCTATTGGCAACGATTACACCGTAAAAACACGGATAGAGCAACACGAGTTTCTGTACAAAGTCACGCAAGCCGAAAAATGGATAATATTTGCAATTCTTTCGTTTATACTGTTAATCGCTTCGTTTACTATTATCGGCTCGTTGATGATGTTGATTATCGACAAAAAAGATGATTCTCAAACATTTCGGGTACTTGGAGCTGAGGTAAAATCAATAAAACGAGTGTTTTTGTACGAAGGTTTTTTAATTACACTGTTTGGAGC
>DAOOBP010000318.1:0-1280 GCA_035407925.1 Salinivirgaceae bacterium | reverse complement strand
TGGCTTTTCCGTTAAGCAAGTTAAAAACGAGTGAATATCTTTACCGCTATCAAGGTATTTGGATTGATACCGATAAAATTTACCGCTTCTTAGACAAGCTTAACAACTGTCTTAAAGAACAAGTTGAACAGATAGCTTTCGCTCACACCAAACGAACACTGAAAGGGGAAATAAGTGTAGTGTTTTACGACATGACCACACTTTTTTTTGAGGCAAGTGATGAAGATGATTTACGTAAAACAGGTTTTAGTAAAGATGGTAAGCATAGTAATCCGCAGATACTCATTGGTTTGCTGGTAGGATTATGTGGATATCCGATTGGTTATGATGTTTATGAAGGCAACACATATGAGGGGCATACACTGATTCCGTTTCTGGAAATGATACAAGAAAAGTTTGACATTAACAAACCGATTGTTGTCGCAGATTCAGGCCTGCTCTCTAACGATAATTTGAAAAAATTGGAAGACGAGGGTTATCAATATATTATTGGAGCGAGGCTTAGAAACGAAACGGAGACGGTTCAACAACAAATCATTGGGCATAAATACCAAAACGGAGACTTTTACTGCATTGATAAAGAGATTACAATTGAAAAAGAGAAAAGATTAAGACGATTGATTGTTCATTATTCCGATGACAGGGCACGCAAAGACTCCTACAATCGCAAAAGAGGGTTGGAACGATTGGAAAAACGATTAAAATCAGGACAGCTGACCAAATCCAATATCAACAACAGAGGTTACAATAAATATCTTGAAATTAATGGTAATGTCACCATAAACATAAATTATCAAAAATACGAAGCGGACAGTGTTTGGGACGGCTTGAAAGGATATATCACGAATAGTGGACTCTCGGGTAAAGAGATTTTGGAAAACTACGCTCAGTTGTGGCATATTGAAAAAGCGTTTCGAATATCAAAGACAGACCTGCGCATACGTCCTATTTACCATAGGCTGAAACACCGCATTGATGCACATATTTGCATTGCATTTGTCGCATACTCAGTTTATAAGGAGTTAGAAAGGGTATTGCAAAAAGAGAAATCAAGCATATCTCCACAAAAAGCAAACGAGATAGTACACAACATGTATCAAATCACATACACATTACCCGACTCGAAACATACAAAAACAAAGTTGCTTAAAATGGATGAACAACAGGCTGAACTCTATAAAATTATTAAAGAAAATTTTTAGGGTGTCCCAATGCGGAAGACAGGAAAAGTGGATTAAATTCTTCTATTAATTATGATTTGATATCAACTCCCCAATGAT
>DAOOBP010000317.1:0-1283 GCA_035407925.1 Salinivirgaceae bacterium | reverse complement strand
CTATTTCCCTCTCATCATCATACATAACTTTAGCAAGACGGTCATATACAGCCACCACTTTGTTACCCTATAGGCTTTTTATCCTATAGCTCTTACACTTGTTATTTGTGTAAGGTCAGCATATCTTTTTACCATATTCAAATAAAAATTCCTTTAACTGCAAATCTGTATTATTCTCTTTTCCGTATATCATATGAAAAACAATATGGCAATCCTGACAAAGTGTTATTCCGTTAGAAACATCATATCTCAAATTTATATTATCATTCCAATTAAAAATATGATGAGCTTCTATTCTTACAGAATGCCCCTTACCACTTTTATCGCCACAACATTGACACGTATATTGATTTTTAGAAAACACTTGTTTTCTCCAATCTATATATTCACGCGTAGCTCTTTCGTTTCGGTGGTATTCAACACCGCCCTTCCAACAGGGATTATCTTCGCCATATTTTATTTGAGTCATCACAAACGACTTTACCCCATATTTTTCAAGACAGGTTTGAATCACCTTTTCATATATCTCTGGATTTTGAGTAGGCACTCTAACTCCATATTTTTTAATATTGGTGTTAGCTATTTTACTTTTAATTTCTTCACTTTCAAAAGGATTTTCACAACCATATTTTTCAAGATTAGTTTCTTTTATCCTGTCCTTTACTTCTTCTAAACAAAATACACTTGACACTCCGTACTTAGTCATTGATGACTCTTGTATTTTCTTCTTTCTACATAGTTTACAACAATCCTTGTGTATAAGTGATTTTTTGTTTTCGAGTATATAGTTACACCAATGTTTTTGATACACGTTTTTACAATAATCACACTCAACATCAACCATTACTGCACTTCCGTCGGTTAGGTCATTTACATTTACAGCGAAACTATCTTTCATTTTAGTAAATTCATACCCTAAATCAACATAGTGCTTTTTGATTTTTGAGTTCCATTTTATCATTACAGTTTTAGTTATTAACATAATCTCACTCCCCTTTTGTAATTGAAGTAAGACGGGCGGTGTCTATCCGCCAAATCTAATTTAAATTATTTGATTTTAGGTAGCGCGGACTCTTGGGAAGATTATATTCCATAATTGGTTTCACTTCCTATGCGTTGCCTGTGACTATTTTTTTACAAATAGCCTTCCAGTCTGATTCGCGTTTCAGCGTCCCAGTTTTCTTCCGCACTCATTATTTAATATGTTTCCATATTAAACGGCATTCCTACCAGCGTTTCTCATATCAAGAACAATATAATCGGCTTCAAAGTCCTCAAACAAC
>DAOOBP010000316.1:0-1288 GCA_035407925.1 Salinivirgaceae bacterium | reverse complement strand
GAAAGTTGCTCGCGCAATGGTTGAA
Organism: Salinivirgaceae bacterium; assembly: GCA_035407925.1. Lineage (GTDB taxonomy): Bacteria > Bacteroidota > Bacteroidia > Bacteroidales > Salinivirgaceae > JAAYQU01. Next base: position 1,263 of record DAOOBP010000316.1, on the reverse strand, counting down.
CAAGGTGTTGTTTAATATTTAGTTATACTTAAGAAAAATGCCGTTAGTGAAAACTGACGGCATTTTTTTGTGCATTTTGTTTTTATACCAATTGTAATACCGATTGTAATTTTGTAATAGTCCAATTTTTATAAAATTTTCAATGGTAAATACGGTGTTACAGATACATAGTCCAAAAGAGCGATAGCGAAGTTTGGACTATAGTAGTTGTCCAATCGGTATAAACTATCGACTGACGAGACTATATCTATTTTCTACTATGAATATTTTTTTTGGACACATATTGGACAAAACTGTAATTCAAAATGTTATTACATCTCCACAGCTTATCCAGCCCACATCAAAGTGATTGCTTAAGTGACATATTACTTTTGGGTGTGTGCAGTGCGATGGATATAACTTTTTGATATTGTGCTGTTTAAAAAACTTGACGGTTTTTTCTAAACGCTTATCAATCTGCGATAGATGAAAGCCCCCGACAACTGCTGTTATTGGGCTATTGGGAAATAACTCTTTAGATTTCAGTACAATATTACAAATGCCACTATGAGAGCAACCAGTTACTATAACAGTGCCTTTGTGAGCGCTGAATGCCAGAGCAGTGTCGTCTATTATTGGATCGATTTCACCATTTTCTAAAATATATTTTGGCAATATGGGCTCGAAGTCAGTTATTCGTGAAATTTCGCCCATAAACCATGCTTTATGTTCAATTTCAACAGGTTTTGATGAGCGCGTAACTTTAAAGCTGTTCTCTATATCTGCTTCAGACAAATCAAGTCCAATATATTGATTGTTAATACGTTTATACCGTTTGGTAAAAATATCGGGGTGAGCTAATAGGGGTTTGTTTTTTGGAAAATATTTTAGTCCATTTCCGTGGTCGTAATGTCCGTGGCTTAGAACAATCAGGTCGGTTTCGTTCAAGTTAATGCCTAATTTATGGGCGTTTATTGTTGCGATATCTGTTTGTCCGGTATCAAATACTATCTTTTTGTTATTGTATTCAATGTAGAATGATAGTCCATGTTCGGCTTTGCAGTTAGAACTTGCACGATTATCGACCAGTACAGTTATTTTCATTTTTTGTGTTTAATTGGTAATTTTTAAGGCTTTAAGCCACGAAATTAAAAAAAATTAAAATAAATTTCAAAAAGTTTTGGCAAAAATAAAAAATAGAGTACCTTTGCAGTCGCAAAATAAAAATGCACTGATTCAGTAGCTCAGCAGGTAGAGCACATCCCTTTTAAGGATGGGGTCCTG
>DAOOBP010000315.1:0-1304 GCA_035407925.1 Salinivirgaceae bacterium | reverse complement strand
TTACATTATGCGTTATTGATTAAAAAAAGGTATTAAAAACAAACGATCTCAGAGTTAGCAGAGTATGTACTCAACTAACCTGAGATCGTTAAGAGAGACCTTTATTTAGTGATATGCCGCAAACATTTGTTCGAGTGAGAAATAGTCTTCTATTTCTTCGTCATTAGTAAAACCTGGTATTATGTCTCCAGTTGTATCTTGATACAAACTCAGTTGTTGGTCTTTATTTCGACCAACATATTCCACTATTTTATTTTGAATTTTATATATGTCAGATTTAGATCCTCCAGATAATTGGATATTCAGCCAAATTGTATTATCGTTTAGGACCTCTACAACAAAGACTTCCCAAATCCCTATTCTGCCTGCCAATCCATCGGCTCCATTGCCATAGGATAATATTTTTACATTATCCTTACAGCTTTTGTGAACGCTTGCTTCTCCATCTCCTCTACGAGTGTATCCGCCCGCAGTATCAATAAGAAGGAACAATCTGTCATCTTTAAATCTATTAATTCTGGGCTTACCTGATTTAGTCAGCCCTATTGTTATGTCAGTGTTTAATCCTTCTTGTACGTCAACTTCAGAAGGTAGGACGATTAATTTTCTGCCTCTACCACTTTCTCCGAGTTCAACTATATTTATTTTCCCAAAAGGGAATTCCTTTTCTTTTTTTGTGTGTGCTTTGTTACTCCAAATCATTGTTTCTCCTTTTTACATTACTAAAAATTTTACATGTTTGAATATACTTGTTTTAGTAATAGTTCCATCATCGTTTGTTTTCTCAATTGCAATTCTATCGCTGTGCGCAAACAAAAATGTAATGTCCATATTTGCGGGTGTTTTTGTAGCAAACTTGAACATAAATGCTGGACTGCCTATAGGTAGTATTACAATATCAAATTTTCTTGCAACTTCAAGCAAACAGTTTGCTAAATCATTTAAATCACTGTCTACTGCTATGTTGCTTAATTGTTTAAACAACTCAAAGTTTACATCTTGTAACTCACGTAAGTAATATATTCCAAACATACCACCTAAATCGGTTTCTTGTTCACTTGTTAATGCGTGTTGCATCGTGTTTAAAATTTTTTTCATAACAATCTCCTTATTTCTTTTCTATTACTGACAAGTTAAGTTACCTGTCAGTTATTTTTTTATTAAATAAAGGGAGAGATTGCTCTCTCCCTTATTATTTTTATTGAGGGCTTAACGTACCCTCGCTGATTAAACAGACGTTATAAACCGCCCACTTTACAAACTATAACAACTGCCTCCCTGTTATAGCACACGTAAAGTAGTAA
>DAOOBP010000314.1:0-1304 GCA_035407925.1 Salinivirgaceae bacterium | reverse complement strand
GCCACTTGTCAAAATTATTCCAGAGGTTACTGTCGTTAATAATTGCGGCTAACGGTTTGCGGCTTTGTGTCTGTTTGCCCCTTGCACAAAGTTTTAAGTTACCACAAATGTTGATGGGGCAAATAGCACAAAACCGCTGTTATAGCCAGTACGGTTTATTAAGCACAAAACTTTAATCGAAGGACTAAAAAAAGAATTTAAAAAATGAGCGTGGGAAAAGAAAAAATAAATGTATTGAGTTTGTTTGATGGTATTAGCTGTGGACAGATAGCACTTGAACGAGCAGGGATTGAAGTAGAAAATTATTTTGCATCTGAAATTGAGCCTTCACCAATGAAGGTAACACAAACCAATTATCCAAACACTAAACAATTAGGAAGTGTTTTGAATGTAAAAGGTACTGAACTACCAAGGATTGACTTATTGATAGGCGGAAGCCCTTGCCAAGGATTTAGTTTTGCAGGAAAACAATTAAACTTTGACGACCCAAGAAGTAAACTGTTTTTTGAATATGTGAGGTTGAAGAATGAATTAAACCCTAAATACTTTTTACTTGAAAATGTGAAAATGAAAAAAGAATACCAAGATATAATTTCAAGTTATTTAGGGGTTGAACCAATAATGATAAATTCAAATTTAGTATCAGCACAAAACAGAGTGAGGTATTACTGGACAAACATACCAGTAAAAGGATTACCAAACGATAAAGCTATTTTACTAAAAGATATTACCGAAGATGGATTGCAAAGTTTAGGATTAGCCCAAAGAGGTAGATATGATGAGAACGGTAAAGTAATTCAGAAATATGAATTAAATGGAACTGAAAAAAGCAATGCTATGACAACCGTTTCAAAAGATACTTTGCTATTTATACCTGTTGATAAACATTCTTCAAATTCTGGATTAGTTTGTTTGGGTGGTGTAATGAAGCCAACACATAAACTTTGGCTTGATAATGGAAAATTATTACAACGTAATTTTTCGCAAGGAAATAGAGTTTATTCAAGCAATGGTAAATCGGCAACACTAAATGCAAATAGCGGTGGAATAGGTGGCAAAACTGGATTATATGAGATTGAGGGCGTGATTAGAAAATTAACAAGATTAGAGTGCGAAAGATTGCAAACTGTACCTGATGGATATACAAACTCAATTTCAGATACACAAGCGATTAAGGCACTTGGAAATGGCTGGACTGTGGATGTGGTTTCTTTTATTTTTTCTTTTTTGAGAGGGGAAAATTTTTTAAATTCTTTTTCTCACGAAAGTTTAATCGAAGCACAAAAGTAGTATTGGCTATAACG
>DAOOBP010000313.1:0-1312 GCA_035407925.1 Salinivirgaceae bacterium | reverse complement strand
TCCTGTAAATATTTTATTTTTGAACAAGCCGAAATCTACAAAAGCAAATGGCACCCTCTTTTCTATATAAATAAATAAGTAACCAAACACAATTGTAATAGCTAGCAAAACTAAGGTTATCCAATTTGTCCAACCAAGTTTATTTCCGTTGGTTATGAATATCTGCAGGGCAATCATGGCAATCATAAACATAATAATTCCGCCCCAGTCAATTTTGTATTTACCTGCTCCTTCGCGCTTGTTTTCCGGTAACTCTTTGGTCATATACAGAGCAATAACAGCTACTATCACCGCAAAAAAGAAAATCCATCTCCATCCGGCAATCCATTGTGAATCAAGTCCTGATGCGATAATTCCTCCTGTAAGTGAACTTAATCCTGAACCACCGAATGTTCCGATAGACCAAAGACTGATAGCACGTTGACGTTCTTTTCCTTCCCAGAAAATTTTAATCATACCCAAACTTGTGGGCATTACAAAAGCTGCTGATAGTCCTTGTAAAGCACGCCCTATAAGAAGCATTGGCACAGCAAGGTCGCCTTTGGGAGATAACCCCACTAAGAGTGAGCCCGCAATAGCCAAATATAGTCCGATTCTGAAAGTTTTTACTCGGCCGACACTATCGGCCAATCCGCCTATCACAACTATAAAAATCCCTGAAAACAGGGCAGCCAGTGATACGGCGATGTTCATCGTATTCGCATCCATACCGAGTATTTCGGTCATCACGGGCGAAACGTTCATCATTGAGTTGGCAAAAAGCCAAAACGTTAAAACAGCTAATATAAAGCCTATAAGTACTTTATCTGTTCCTTTGTAAGTTGTTGTTGTTTGCATTGTTGTAAGATTTTATTTGAATGAATGTCTATGATATAGTTCAATATAGCTTCTCAAATTACATTGTAAAGATAATCTTCAATTTAACTGTCATTTAATCTATCTTACTTAAACCTTCATGTTTTTCGCAACAAATGTATAGTTTTTTTCTTTATGATGTAATTAAAGAAACAATTTTTTAATTTTTTTATTCGCATTTTCCGCTTGATAATTTATGAGAATGATATACCTTTGCGATTGAAAGTAGCCCCAGGTCAACAGAGACAATTCAGGCAAACCCGGGAAAACATTAATTTTATAAGAGAGTAAGAAAGTTACTATAACACGTACAAAAATCATTATTTACAGTCAATTATACAAATAAATCAAAACAATAAATCCCATAAAATTTAATCTTATGAATAATAAACTATTATCCGCAGTTGCAAAGCTCCAACCCGAAATGAAAGAGTGGATGGACTATATGCACCAAAAC
>DAOOBP010000312.1:0-1317 GCA_035407925.1 Salinivirgaceae bacterium | reverse complement strand
GCGGCAGGCTATGCTGTTTTTGCCTTTGGCTTTCTGATGGAGTTGTTTGGAAAAGTGTGGAGCATGTACCTTCTTGGTCCCGGCGGACTTTGGGAGGTGGTTTTTGCGGTTTGGTTAATTATGCGAAGAAGTAAGAATGTAAAACCAAAGACCGACTAACAAGTGCATGAATAAAAAAAAGAGAATTGTAAAACTAAAAATAATATACGAATGTTATAAGGAATAATGACTATCATATTTGTTACCTAAATCAATATTAGGGGCGTAGCCCTGTAATCTTAGTAGCGAAACAACACAAAAAAATAAGGGGCGTTAGCCCTGTCATCTTATTCTTTATCAAAAAATCTAAGATGTCACCCCTACGGGGCTTTCGATGGTGTTAAAACCGATATTCATATAAAGAATATATTTACGATTATTGTGTTTATATTTAGTGAATACGTTGGTCTTCATGAAAAAAATACAAACCACAACTATAAATACATTCATAATGACTAAAAAAGTAAGTCTGTCAGAATCAGTTATTCAAAAAAATGAATATAAACGAAAGTTCAACCTATGGGAATTGTATCGTTCATTTGTTTTTTCGGGCAGGGCAATTGTTAAACTAATTAGAAATAATAAAACAAAATTAGTTGATAACCATTTTGTGGAGCGTTTGCAGTTGGCTGTAACTGAGGTAAATGGTTGTGCAGCCTGTTCGTATCAGCATACAAAAATGGCTCTGAAACAAGGTATGAGCAATGAAGAAATAAGTAGCTTTTTGAGTGGAGAAAGTGATTTTATTAAACCGGAAGAAGTAAAAGGCATCCTGTTTGCTCAGCACTTTGCCGATTCCAGAGGGTTCCCCAAAAAATACGCCTACGATGCCATTGAAGAAGAGTACGGCAAAGAAAAAGCAAGTATTATTCTCGCCGCTTCGCAAGTGATGATTGCAGGGAATATGTACGGAATCCCCCTTAGCGCATTTCTTTCCAGACTTCAAGGGAAACCCTACAAAGGCAGCACACTGTTTTATGAATTAGGGATGCTGATATTTGGCACGCTTTGTTTGCCAGTTGGAATAATTCATGGATTCCTAAGAGGTTTGATTGGGTTGCCCAATGAAAAATTTGACGAAAGCCCGACTGAATAGAAAAAACACGAAACGCCAACATAAGGTTAGAACATGCTGGATTTTGAGGAGAACGTCATCCAACATATATTTAAAACGAACCTAATAGCAAAACAGTAAATTTAAAGATGAATAACAACGATGTAGTACAATATGATACTCCCCTTTTTTCGACAACCGGGATTGGTTACTAAGTTTAGTTG
>DAOOBP010000311.1:0-1318 GCA_035407925.1 Salinivirgaceae bacterium | reverse complement strand
TAACTTAAAACAACAGAAAATAAAAAAACAATTCTCTAACTTTTAAATTTTACAAAAAATGAAAAAAACAATCTTTACTTTTTATTTATTGATCTGCTCTATGGTGGTTATATACGGTCAGACGACCTACGTAGCAGATGGTGATGTGAGTGAATGGGTTACTACTCCCATTCAATCGGAACCCGGGGTTTACCCCTATTTTAAATTTGCAGAACAAAACGATGTGCTTTATTGGGCAATTTATGCTGCAGCAAATAAACCTTTCGCTGCGTCATTTGCTGACATATTCATTGACGCAGATTATTCAACTGCTACAGGATATATAGGAGCAACATATAGTCCTTGGACTAGCTCAGGGCTTGATTACCTACTCCAGGGGAATATGGTATATTATTTTTCAAATTCTAATCAGAATGAATGGGGATGGGCTCCTATAAATTATGGCGTACTTCGAACTGCTGTGCCTGATAGCACAATACTTGAATATAGCTCAGAAAAAAGCTGGTATATTCAATTTTCCCTGGGAACTACTTTGGGTATAGGATTGCAATTGTTCCCCAAGGCAGGGGAGAGATGCGATTTACCGGGTCCGGACAATGGATTTACTAATAAAAAAATTTATAAAGTTAAAAACAGAACGACATTGGATATAACGACAACATTAGGTTTAACTGATACAATCAAACTTAATTGTACAAATGCCTTTTATAATCCCTATATGAATGACCCGGATACAGACGGCTTTTTGAATTTTCAGAACGGGACAGATCACACAGCCAATCCCAGCCACTGGGCCAGTTGGGCAATTAATTTGGCAACTCCACAAATATTTGATCTGAGAATGACTTATCAAAGCACAAATGCAGGTCAAATTTCGCTATCATTTGTTGATATGGCAACAAATGCGGTGGCAAAGACATTCCCTGCAATTGACTTTTCTACCAATGGTACAATGAGTGAAACAAAAGTATTTCAAATTGATGCTTCAGATATCCCTGCCGGACGTTATATGGTTGTTTTGAAAAATTCGGCAACAAATTCAAACTTGAAAGTTCAGAACTTGAAATTGACAAAAGGTACCGGTGCTGTGAGTAAATGGGATAATGTTCCTATTCAATCGGAACCGGGGGTTTACCCTTATTTTAGATTGGCAGAAGAAAATAATACGCTTTTTTTGGCATTTTATGCTGAACAAGGTAAAAAATTCGTCCCTGCACAATATTGTTGGGTTGATGTGTTCTTTGACTCAGATCGTTTAAAAACTACAGGATATGTAGGAGACTATAATCATTGGCCTGCTGCAGGACTTGATTATCTA
>DAOOBP010000310.1:0-1351 GCA_035407925.1 Salinivirgaceae bacterium | reverse complement strand
TTGCTGGCTGTGATTTTTCCGTTTTTCGAAGTAAAAGATATTTGGCATTATAGGCAATCAACCTTATATTGGGCATTTAAGTGCGGCAAGGATGTTTTTTACAGATTACTAAATGATTTTAATGTTCCCTGGCGCAAGATATCTTACAAACTAAGCATGCAACTTATAAGAAAAACAAAAATCAACAATGTTGATGGTAATAATAAGTTGCCTCGCTGCCTGATAATTGATGATACTGACCTTCCCAAAACCGGGAAGTGCATAGAGCTAATAGGCAGGGTGTTTTCCCATGTAGCACAAAGAAGCATATTGGCATTCAAGGGTTTATTTTTAGGCTATCATGATGGTAAAAGCTTTTTTGCAATTGATTTTTCGCTACATGGAGAAGAAGGAAAAAACAAGAAAAAGCCATACGGATTTTCAACAAAACAGCTTAAATCCCGCTATACAAAACAACGCGACAAAGGTTCACCTGGCAACAATCGGAAACAAGAGTATTTTACTACCAAAATCGAGAGTATGATAGAAATGGTACGCACAGCCATTGCTCAAGGACTTAGGTTTGATTACATATTAGTTGACAGTTGGTTTACCTGTTTTGCTTTGATAAAATTCGTATCTACACGTAGTATTGGTTGTCACTTGCTTGGTATGGCTAAAATGGGAAAAACAAGGTATTTGTTTAATGGCAAGCATCTTACATCCAAAGAGATCATTGATTGTTTGCGTAAACAAAAGAAGCTGAAACGATCCAAGCAATTATCTTGTTTCTTTAGCCAAGCCGTAGTTGATTTAAAGGGCAAACAAATAAAACTGTTTTTTTGCAAAACCTCACGCAAAGGTAAATGGAATGTATTGTTAAGTACAAACCTGGAATTGGATTTTGAGCAGGCTTACAAGATATACTCAATTAGGTGGTCTATTGAGATTTTCTTTAAAGAAAGCAAGCAGTATCTGGGTATGGGCAAGTGTCAATCGCAGGATTTTGATGCCCAAATAGCAAGTACAACCATTTGCATGATACAGTATAACTTATTATCGGTGGCAAAACGGTTTACCGATTATGAATCGCTGGGAGAAATGTTTCGTAATACAAAAGCTGAAACAATAAAGCTTACACTCGTAGAACGCTTATGGCAATTAATCGTTGATATACTTGCAGATTTAGCAGAATTGATTGAAATTGACATAGAAACATTAATGGAAAAACTATTCTCTGATAATCAAGGTTTTATAAAATTGTCAAATTACAAAGCCCTATTGCAGGCAGGGTAAACAGAGCTTGCGAAAGTTAAGTACCTGATAATTAACCATCTTTATGTCTTGGGGGAAAATAGGAAGTATCTGTTGC
>DAOOBP010000309.1:0-1366 GCA_035407925.1 Salinivirgaceae bacterium | reverse complement strand
TTATGTAAAGGCGAAGCACTATGCGGCACCTCATTTCGAAAGTGAGTTACGGACAATGAAAAGCATGCTTTTTTATGTATAGTGGTGATGAAGTTTTGAAAATAATGATGGAATGTGGATAGTTTCAAACTGTATAACCTATTGTTTTATATATTATGAAGTTAAACACTACTCACCAGTATACTGTATAGTTAGAAAACTATGAAGAGGGATGTTTTAAGGTGTGGCTGATTATGAAGCCATACCACCATTACTACATACCTTTATATAGTGTAAATATGCATATGGTTATCAGTTGAGTATAAAAAATACCTGCAATTTGGGCTTTAAAACATAGGTTGTAATATATATATGGCGAGAACCCTTTAAGCCTCCTGTAAGCCCAAAATAAAAACTCGAAAGCACGAGATGCTAACGTGGCTCGTGCAGATAATCCGTTCTTTCGCCAATTTGGCAAGCAGTCTCTCCAGATCCAGTCTGTCCATCAAACTTTTTTTTTTCCATAGGAGGCCATTTAGAGGTGCGCCATGTCCAGAAACAAACGCTAGGCCCTGCTGCAATTCCTAGATCGAGGGATAATTCTCAGTTAGTCCAATTTGGTCCCCGATCACTGTCAAGTCCTTGGAATAACGAGACTTTTTTTGATCAAAGATACGAAAGGTTTCACATCGAATTTGAGGTATCACAGGCAATCATTTTTTGTATATTTTAAAATTCTACGACTATTAAGAGTGCCTATCAAATTTGGATAGCAACAAAAAAACGTGCGCTTTAATTGAGCATAAAGGCTACCTGTAAAATGCTGCATTTAGTTAAAAGTGATTCAATGCTAACCGATATCATTTTTGGATAGCAACAAAAAAAATATTTCGAGCGGAGCAAGCATTGCCTATCCAATGATATAATTGAGCATTCTCCTTCCTTTTCGCTCAAAGTATATAAAGGTTTCGGCACTTGTCTGACAAATACCAATCTACTACCAATATATAAATGTTTGTAAAAAATCCAACACAAAGTATATAAGTAGTTGCAAAAAAAATCAATCGGATGCCTCCCGCATACTCGGATGTTAAAAATAAAGTATTAATTTAATGTATTATTAAAATAACCAATGGATATACCTTGGAATGCCACCCATGTCTAACCCTAAAATTTTTTCATTTTTCGTAAGTAGTTTTAATCACGAAAATAATGAATATAAATTGAGTTCCAAAAATGACATTGGTGAACCAAATGTGAGATGCTTATCAGATATGATGATGGTCCAGTTGTGACAACGTCCAATAATGAGATGCATAACAAAAATGGCAGTCGGTCCACGTTGAGCCGGATGGTCACAGTCGGAAAAATCGTAAGACGCCAGCCC
>DAOOBP010000308.1:0-1379 GCA_035407925.1 Salinivirgaceae bacterium | reverse complement strand
GTTCCTTTGTAAGTTGTTGTTGTTTGCATTGTTGTAAGATTTTATTTGAATGAATATGGAATTGTTATACTTGCACCTGCTACAAAATGAAATTGTTCAGCAAGCGGATTATATGCAAATTTTGCGAACACCGGCATTGTTACCGGTTTATAAATTCGGAAATTGTATTGAAATTTCAGTTCTAAGTTATTAATTCCACCTTTTGCTCCATGATACAGCCCCTTCCAGGGCGTAACACCTACTCCACCCCAAATGCTAAAGTCGTTCCAACGATGTACATATGAAAGCTCGGCATAAGTGGTGAAATTTCTTTTTCCTTCAGCATTCGGGTCGTATCCTGTAACTATTGACGCCCATTTTAAAGTTAGTGGGAACCACGGCAATTGATAGAATACCATAGCGTCCACAAAGTGATTGGAAGTAGTGAGTCCGAAATCAAACGGTTTGGCTTCCTTTGTCCAGATTTTCTTTCCGGGAGAATAGATATCCCAAATGCCTATCCATAAGTTTTTTACGGGTGAGAACGAAACCCATGGCATTACGGTTTTATAAACCCCGTCGAAAGAACCGCCGGCAAAAACACCCACGTTCCAGTTTTTGTTGAAGAAGGTGATGCTTGGCTCAAAAGCCGGAGCCTCGCCAAACAACGGACCTCTGCCAAGTCCACGCCAATGATGTTGAGTAACGTATTGGACATTGCCAACCATCGTCCATGTTGAGGGTTTGTCTGTATCTTCATTGGCTTGGGCAAAAACTATTGTAGAAATAAGAGCAAAAAAGAGTAAAATATTTCTTTTCATATTTTCACGGTTTGTAGTTTAATTAATGTAACAAAGATAGTCTTCAATTTAACTATCATTTAATCTATCTTAAATCTTAATGTTTTTCGCAACAAATGTATAGTTTTTTTCTTTATGATGTAATTAACAAAACATTTTTTAATTTTTTATTCACATTTTCCGTTTGATAATTTATGAGAATAATTATACCTTTACAATTGAAAGTAGCCCAAGTCAACTGAGACAATTCAGCTAAACTTGAGAAAACAGAGTAATTTTATAAAAGAGCAAGAAAGTTTACTATAACACATATAAAATCCTTTTTTACAATCAATGATACAAATAAATCAAAACAATAAACCCCATAAAATTTCAATGATATGAATAATAAACTATTATCCGCAGTTGCAAAACTTCAACCCGAAATGAAAGAGTGGATGGACTATATGCACCAAAACCCAGAACTAAATATGGACACGCCTAAAACAGCCAAATACATTGCCGAGAGACTAAAATCGTGGGACTACGATGTAGTTGAAGGCATCGGCGGAACAGGCATTGTGGCATCTATGACCGTGGGCAACGGAAAGAAATCTATTG
>DAOOBP010000307.1:0-1405 GCA_035407925.1 Salinivirgaceae bacterium | reverse complement strand
TTAAAATTGGTGCAAAAACCAGTTCAACAGGAAAAATCTTTGGTTCAGTTAATACAATTCAAATTGCAGAAGCTCTTAGCAAAAAAGGATTCGATATCGATCGTAAAAAAATCACTATCGAAGGCGATGTAATCAAGGAAGTTGGCGAATATGTAGCTAACATAAAATTACACCGCGAGGTTGTTGTTAGTATTAAATTTGAAGTTATTGCTGAATAGTTACTAAACAACAGATATTTAGAAAGGCTGCTCTTTTCTGGGGCAGCCTTTCTTTTTGGATACATTTAGCAACGGTCGAGTGTTTATGCCGTAAGGGATTGCGGAGTCGTTTCCTGTTCCCCGTCATTAAAGTTTGAGTGGGCTACAAAGCTTAAGCGCTCACAGAAACCCTTATGGTATATACACTTTGTTGAGCGCTGGCATTTGTTTAAATTAGCAATTCAGAATACTAAAAAGATCTCCTTAATAAGTCATTTTATCTTGTTTGTGTTTCCATTCATTAAATAAATCATTAGGAACTTGCATTTGAATTTTTTTCATTTCTACACTTCTTTTATTTATTGGGCGTTCAAATTCTTCGTATATGAATTTATCGCTAAAACCGATATTAGCAGCGTCATTACGGTCGTAACAATAGTATATATAACGAATATTTGCCCAATAGATGGCTGCCAGACACATAGGACAAGGCTCGCAAGTCGTGTATAAAACCGCATTATTAAGATGAAATGTTTGTTGCGAATTACATGCATCTCTAATGGCAACGATTTCGGCGTGTGCCGTAGGGTCATTTTGAGATGTTACCATATTATGCCCTTTCCCAATTATTTCATCGTTCAGTACGACTACTGCCCCGAAGGGACCGCCTTTATTGTTTCTCATTCCGATAAATGCTTCTTCAAAAGCAACTTTCAGATAGTTTTCGTGTGTATTCATTTCTTTTTTATTTTGTTCAACGAATGCTAGATCATCCTTCATGCCTGAAAGATTATTTGAAGATCATTTAAAATATTGTTTTTTATACGCATGTTCTTAATCGCTCCTACAGTAATCAGATCAATCTTGTGTCCAAGCTTAGCAGATAGTTCATTTTCTAATCGAATAAGTTTCAGCAAAGAAATTCCGTTTTGGAAAGATACAAGGATGTCAATATCACTATTATCAGTCTGTTCGTTTCTTGCATAGGAACCAAACAAGCCAATAAACAGCGGGTTATACTGTTTTAAAGAGTCTAAAATAATATTTTTTATCTCAACACTTGACATATTACAAATATAAAAATTTAATTAAGTCGATGACTCTCTTTTCATTGCAATTCACGCTAACGGTTGACGGTATGGCAAGTAAGAGTTTGCGGACTGCGTTCTTGTCCACCGTTGTTGAAGTTGAAGCGGGAGAAAATGCCC
>DAOOBP010000306.1:0-1415 GCA_035407925.1 Salinivirgaceae bacterium | reverse complement strand
TTAAAGCCAATTTCAAAGCTAACACTATCCCAAGAAATGTTTGTAAAATCTAAGGTCACGGTCAAAGGTTGTGTTAAATTTCCATAAAAAATAGACATTTGCCAATTTGCAGAAGCCCCCCAAGTTTCATAATCTGTCAAAAGCAACTGTTTTTCAGCTTTTACAAACTTCACTTTTTCTGCTGAAATTCCCCTGTTAAAACCAAAAGGAAATTTAATATCAAACTTGCCTTTGATTTGCAATTTTGTCAATTCAGTGGGTATATGATTTACCGTATAGGTCTGATTTGTTCTTAAATTTTTTAGTGTCGCTCTAATATTCAGCATAATTTTAGTATTTTTTAATTAAGTTTAAAATATTTCTTATGACGTTCATTGTCAATTGCAATCGTCAAATTGACATTGTTAGATTTTTCGTAAACGTTATTTATAGTCTGCTTTTCCATGATTTGCTTTGTTTCTTTATTTGAAAAAATACGCATATTTTCAGGAGCAATAATAACAGATTGTTTGTCAAACATATACGTTTGCCCACTTTCGCCGATTGCTAATTCTCGACCACGTTCTGCAACGCTAATCAATTGTCCTTCTTGTGCCTCGCCACCCGCCCAAAATTCAGGAATTTGAATAGCTTTTACTCTCGCTATTCCTGCCGTAACTGCACTCACTACCGTTAATGCTGCTGCCAATGCAGCTGCAATTCTTGCAGCGACTGTGTAGGGGTCTCCAGGAGCTGCCGTTGCCGTTGCAATTCCGAGTAGCTTAATCGCTTCAACTAATGCTCTTGCAGAACCTGCGGCCACCTCCATAGCTGCTCTTTTCTTTTCCAAAATAGCCCGTTTTTTCGCCACTTCCTGTTCTTTGGCAATTTTCTCATCCTGCATTTTATTGTAAGTTGCTGTTTTTTCCTCTTCTATTCGTGCAAGTGCTTCCGCCAGTTCCTCCTCATCGTCAATAGTAGCTTCTAATAGGCTTTTTCTTTTCTCGTAAGCGTCATCAAGAGTTGATACTTGTTTGTCGTATAAAGTATTTATTGCCTCCAATTCATGCTCTAACTGATTGCTCTGCATCTCAATTAGGTTATTAAAAAGCTCAAGTGATTCATTAACCACTTGCGAAATAGCATCTCTAAATGCATCCCTCCAATCCTCAATCTGTTCAGTTGCTCCGAAAAAGTCATTAAATGCGTTTGTTAATTTGGCTGTGATTAAGTCCATTTTTTCAAGTCCTGCGGCCGCTTCATTTAACGTTGGAGTAACGTCTCGCATATTCATTGAAATTTCGCCTGTGGCTTCGGCTGCACTTTCCAAAGTCTTAACATCCTGTTTTTTAAGTAACTTTGGAGTATTGGCAATTTCTGTATTTAGTTTGTCAATTTCTGCTCTTAATTCTTTGAGTTTTTTAATCTCATCTTCC
>DAOOBP010000305.1:0-1416 GCA_035407925.1 Salinivirgaceae bacterium | reverse complement strand
TAACGTTTGACAATATGAAACGGTTGGGTTTTCGGGCTGAGTTCCTATCCATCGAGGAAAAAGTTGGAGCGAGAACCAAACCCTCGCAAACCACTGAACACCAACTGTTTTATATTGTGTGTTACCGTGCGTTATTATTCATTTTCTAGTCATTACATATTTTTTTGACTAATTCAACTGGTACAGATGTCCTTTCAGACACTTTATCAACTGTCATTCCCTGATTATAAAACCGTTTTACAAAACAAGGAATTGTCTCACCAATCTCGACCAAATTGTTTTCAGGGTCATAAAATCTAATCGTTTTCTGTCCCCACCTTTCCTCAATGGTCTCATGCAAATATTTCAAATCGTGTTTTTTCAATTTTGCAATGACTTTTTCGTAATCATCTGTCTCAAAACATATTTCAAGATTTTTATTTCCTGACTGGTCATATGTTTTTCCAAGTTTTTTAGCAATTGGATATTCTTCCTCAAGCTTCCATAATGATATACCATTTTTAAATCCAATACAATTCCCAAAGTCAACATCAATCTCTTGTTGTAAAGTTTCTTGATAAAATGCTTTCATCTTATCAAAGTCTTGTGTCATTATTACAGTTGAATGAAATTTTATATCCATGTTTTTAGTTTTCATAGGTTGTTGAACACTTCTTGCAAGTTACCTTATAAATAACCTGTTCTATGTTTTTATCGACAATTGTAAATAGTGGTGAATCATCATTTAAGCAACACAATCTGTTTTTAATCATTTTAAGTTCATCGTTTGCTTTTGTCAATTCATTTTCAGTTTGATATCTTAAACTAAATGACCCCTTGTTTCCGCATTTACACACGAATTCAAATTGAAAGTCTTGATATGTCGAACAATACAAATAGCCAACAGTCTTATCGCACTTGTCGCAATACATCCAACTCCCATTGTTTTTAAGAATCCGTCCGTTTTGTATTTCTTTAATTAACTCACTCATTTATCCGATGAATTTTGCTCCTGCAATACCAATTCCTGCTCCAAGTATCAATGAGAAAACTATCATAGGAATAATTGCTTTCTTGTCTTTGGGGTATACAATTATCATAACTGGTAAGGCTGATAGAACTGAAATTATAATCCCTTTAATCCACGGTGCAATATCCCATCCAACAAAGGGAATAATTAATCCAAGTACGAAATAATGCACAAATGCTGAGATATTAGCCACTTTTTCAAGTTTCATAATTATCATCGGAGTAACATCTATTAATCCAGCTACTAATCCAATTATTATTGCTATTAAAAAATCATTCATTTTTCGCTCATTGTTTAGTCGTTTCGGTTTGTTTTAATGCACGGTAACGTTCGGCGGTATGTGGCGTTGGCGCAGAGTC
This sequence comes from Salinivirgaceae bacterium, assembly GCA_035407925.1. Lineage (GTDB taxonomy): Bacteria > Bacteroidota > Bacteroidia > Bacteroidales > Salinivirgaceae > JAAYQU01. Next base: position 48 of record DAOOBP010000305.1, on the reverse strand, counting down.
GCGGTGGCGCGTGTTTTTGCACTCGTGGTGCGATGCAGGATTATGATG
>DAOOBP010000304.1:0-1417 GCA_035407925.1 Salinivirgaceae bacterium | reverse complement strand
TTGACAAAAAAACACCTTTCATAATTTACAAAGTTATGAATTTTTATTTTAAGATGTATTGTTTTAAGAAAATTTTTACAAAACTGTCGAAATTATGTCTATTTTATAGTTGACTTAATTCATGTTTTCAGCGTTGTAGCACCCAAAATAATAAATCACATTTGATTATCAAAGATTTAGTTATTGCAAAAGAATGGAAAAAAAAGATACAAATAAAAAGTAATACAATAAAATTTACCAACTTTTTTTATAACGAATTATTTTGTAAGATTAATTTCATACAGAACTGATAAAGTTGTATTTTTGCAAACAAATACGTTTTGCCCGTAGGGCATCACAATAATACAAATTATGAGTTATATACAGTCGTTGCATCATATTATTATTCGCACTAAAAATAGCGAAAATGTCATTCCCAATGAGCATTCCGAAGAACTTTATCGTTATGTGTGGGGATATGTGCAACGTAAAAAATCGTTTTTGTATAGAGTAAATGGAATGCCTGACCATATACATCTCTTAGTTGGAATTCATGCTAGCATTTCTTTAGCAGATTTTGTGAAAGAACTTAAAACATCAACAAACAAATGGCTGAAAAGTAATAGAGATAAATTTCCTAATTTTAAGTACTGGGGCGAACAGTACGCTGCTTTTACTATTCGTTATCAAGAAAAGGATTCAACAATAGAATACATAAAAAATCAACGAGAACATCATAAAAAAGAAGATTTTAAAACTGAATACCGTAGATTTATTACTGAAAACGGCATAGATATTAATGAGCAATATTTTTTGACAGATTGATTTGATATTGTACTACTCTAAGTTAGTTTAAGTATTGTGTTGCCCTTGCGGGCAAGGCTTTTGAGGGTCTATCTACCGCAGGCTGCGCCTACGGTTAATCACATGTTGTCCTACGGACAAGCTTTTGATTGTCTTGTTTTGTTCTACGGACAACCTACACTACTACTAGCTCGCTTTAACACCTTACGCTAGCTCGGATTACAACCGAAGCTAAATCCGAACGAGCAGGATTGTGCGGGAAGAACCAAGCGAGCAGAGGCATTGTGTTGTTTTTACGGACAAACTTTTGATAAAGTGATGAAAGTTAGTTACGAAAAATTGATGATACAAAATTAATACTTACATACATAGGTTGAACGAGCGATGCATGTTGTAAATACCCACAACTACAGAACGAGTGTAAACACCTTGCCCGCAAGGGCAACATGTGATTAACCGTAAGATTTATCTTACGGCGGAGACACACTCCCATAGCCCTTCGCCCGCAAGGGCGACACAATAAATGCAATTGACAGTGGCACGAGGATTTGGCATTCTTTACAAAACTGTCGAAATTAAGTCTATTTTATAGTTGACTTAATTGTTTCATAATTTCTAAACCTATAGCACATTT
>DAOOBP010000303.1:0-1439 GCA_035407925.1 Salinivirgaceae bacterium | reverse complement strand
CCAACAAATGTATGTTGTATAAGCGAGATTTTGTGAGGGGTATAAACAAGTTATGTGTAATTTTAAATTAACCCTGCTAATGTTAAGAAAGACCATCCTCACAGTAATATGGATTTTTGTTACACTAAACATCATACTCGGTCTTTTAGGCATCTCTTCAATCCTATTGACTGTATCAGTCTATTTTTCAGTTTGGCTTGTTGTTAAAATGCTTATCGACAGATTTTTTATTAAAACAGACCAAAATAAAAACTACCAATTACTTTTGGCAACAATAATCATCTCATTATTCTTAACCGAAGTAGCATTGAAATATGTAGCGAAAGCCAATCTCACATATTCTGAAAAAAATGGAGATTTTTTTTACAACTCAATGTATAAACAACGTATTCTTGAGAATTTTGGCAGGAGATATATACTTAGACAAAATGATATTCAAATATCAACTCATCCAGCTAACTCTATTGATTATTTGCGTAAGCCCGAATTTGCATATACACATACCTTCAACAGTCTTGGACTTAGAGACAAGGAGCCAATTCTAGACACAAGTATAGTTACTATAATAGGTTTAGGAGATAGTTTTACAGAAGGAGTTGGAAGCCCACAAGACAGTACATGGCTTAAATTGTTAGAGGGAAACATTAAAAGACTATACCCCAATAAAAAAATGCAGACACTTAACGCTGGTGTAAATGGAAGTGATCCTATAGCTGAGTATCTGTTATTGGAAAGGCAATTGATAAGATATAACCCTAAAATAGTTATTGTTTGTATTAACAATTCGGATATTTCAGATGTCATCGTGCGGGGTGGTAATGAAAGATTTACCAATGGAACAGTTAAATATTCAGATGGTCCATGGTGGGAATTTTTCTATTCTTATTCATATATTTTCAGAAGTATTATCCACTCATTTTTTAATCTCAATTATTTACTACTTACTGACAAACAAAATGAAATAGAAAATAAAATAGCGATTGAAAAATTGAAAGAAAGCATAAACACAGAATACAAGAACTTAGCAAAAAAATATTCTTTCAAATTAGTGGTAGTTCTGCACCCAATGCAATGGGAATTGGAACAAAAAAAATTTATGCTTAAAGATTTATCTTCAGAATTTAAAAAAGACACTTCCATTCTAACGATTAACTTATACAATGAGTATTATGGGTTTCAAAAAAATAGTCAATACAACTTCAATGACTTGTATTGGCAAACAGACCTTCACCATAATTCGACTGGTTACATGCTTTGGGCAGATATATTAACACATAAAATTTCACCGTTATTAGAATAAAAAAAACTACACATAACAGCACATTTGCAATAGGCGGGGTTTCGTGCTCCGCAGACAGTTTAGTGGTAGCCGAAAGTTCAGTGCTCCACATCAACATTTGTGCTGAAAAGCCCGCCCATCGCAAATCTGCAAAACGTTA
>DAOOBP010000302.1:0-1442 GCA_035407925.1 Salinivirgaceae bacterium | reverse complement strand
TCAAGATGATTTGTAGGTTCGTCCAACATCAGCAAATCGGGTTTTTGAAGAATTAGTTTTGCCAACTCTATACGCATTCGCCAACCTCCTGAAAATTCGTTTGTAGGTCGCTCAAAATCAGAGGTTAAAAACCCTAACCCTTTAAGTGTCTGTTCGACTAGAGCGGTGCGCTTGTCGCCACCCAAAATATGATATCGGTCGGTGTATTCGGCGAGCTTATTTATCAATTCAAGATAGTTTTCTGATTCATAGTCAGTTCTGTTGGCAACCTCATTTGTTATTTTTTCTATTTGTTCTTCAAGCGAATTAACTTCATGGAATGCGATTAATGTTTCTTGCATTACGGTCAAATTGTCGCTAAAGTCTAAATGTTGAGGCAGATATCCAACAGTACATTGATTTGGAAAAGCCAAACTTCCCTCATCATATTTCATCTCCTTGTTCAATATTTTCATCAGGGTTGTTTTGCCAATTCCGTTGCGTCCTACAAGTCCAATACGGTCTCGCTCGTTAATCAAAAACGAGATGTTTTCAAAGAGTGTAAAATCGCCAAACCGTAATGTTAATTGATTGACAGATATCATTTTACGTGACTATTTTTTGCCCATTTGTGCAGCTATAGCTAAAATAACACCTAATGCCACACCCAACAGAGCTGCAAATAATACTTGAAATTCGTTAGGTAGCAAGAATGTTATTGTGTGTGCAGGAATCCAAAATAGAGGAATGGTTTTTTTAAAGACGAAATTCCATTGAACATCCCAGTTCAGTTCGTTGAAAATTTTGCGAAACTTTATGGGTTTAAAAAGGGCTGAAATAGCGCCGCCATTCGCAACTATATGAGTATCGGTTATTTTATGCAATGTCATCATTATGGGTGCAAAAACAACGTTCATTGTTGTCGATATCATAAAAGCTACGAAAAGTTTTGTGGTTGTAAAATCTCCTGCCAAAGCAGTTCTCGCATTTTCTAAACCAAGATAACTCAAAAGTTCTGGAGTTCCAGCGCTAAATATTACAAAAGCCATTTTAATGGTTAGTCCAAGAAATCCCCATACAATTGCACGTGGTATAATTCCAAACCCTTTTTGATTATAATTGCCTGTTCGTATTCGCAAACCGATAACTTCGCCGGCAGTAGCCAATATACTAAATTTCACGAACGACATAATCATTCCGTGATTTTTGTTATAATCAACGTACACGTTGTAAACAGTTTCTGAAATAAAAAATGGCGTTATAAAAACAATGCAACCTAAAATAAAAAAGAGGTCTTTTCTTTTTAACATATTGATATATAGTTTAATGTCATTAAATAGCAATCAGAATATTTCAGCTACAAAGGTAGTTTTTTCTCCGTCAATATAAAGCTTTATTGGGTAATCGTGAATGTTTATGGTAAGTGGGATTAACTATTAATCAATTATGTTTCTGTTTTATCT
>DAOOBP010000301.1:0-1445 GCA_035407925.1 Salinivirgaceae bacterium | reverse complement strand
GGTAAATGGCTGGCTTTTTTGACAAGTTGTAAATATAGAAAACAACAATGATTTTTGCAATGTTGAACTGAAACAGAAACAGGCTCTGCTGAGGAGCAACCTGTCAGGGATAAGTTCACCCGACGAAGTATTGTTAATTAGCGGGGTGCAAATGCTCCCGCTTTTTTTATAATACTTTAGAGGGGTTATGCCTAAAAAAAACCTATGCTGCATATTCAATTGGCGTTTTAAAGTTCAACGATTGGTGCGGCCTTTCATTATTGTATTCCCAAATCCACTCATCAGTAAGTAGCTGTGCCTGTTCAATATCCTTAAAAATATTTGCATCCAGAATATCTTCCCTAAATGTTTTATTAAACCGTTCGATGATAGCATTTTGCTGAGGTTTACCCTTTTGTATCCGGCTCCATTCAATATTATTATTCGACAGCCATTTTTGAAATACCTTTGAACGAAATTCAGGCCCGTTATCGGTGCGTATCCTTTGTGGTTTACCATATATCTCAATTCTTTGTTCCAAATATGATATAACTACTCGTGATGGTAAATTAAACCCTACTTTTATTCCTAAACATTCGCGGTTAAAATGATCCACAATGTTCAATGTCCGTATCCACCGCCCATCTATTAAAGCATCACTCATAAAATCTATTGCCCATTCAATATTCTTTTTAAATGGAACATCAATGGGATTTGCCGGGTTATCTTTGATGCGCCGACGAAGTTTTTTCGTTAACGATAAACCTGACTGTTCATAAACCCTCCTGACTTGGCTTTGCCCATATTGGGGATATTTTTTTACCACAAGCCGGACAACCTTGTTCCGACCTTTACGGCTTTTACCAAGTACATCCTCAATGGCTGCTTTTATTTGTTCATCTTTTTGTGGCATCTTTTTTTTGTAATATGATCCGCTTCGGGTACAATTCATTATTCTGCACGCCTGGGAATGGCTTAATTCTTTATGGTTTGTTTTCAAGTAATTTAAGCATTGACCCTTTTGCCCAGGCGTTAGAATTTTTTTGTGACTATATCTTTTAATGCTGCATTTTCAAGACTTAATTCGGCAAACATCCGTTTTAGTCTGGAATTCTCGTATTCAAGCTCCTTCATGCGTTTAAGCTCGTTTACTGTCATTCCTGAATATTTGCTTTTCCAATTGTAAAAAGTAGCATCGCTAATGCCATGTTTGCGACATATATCTCCTACTTTTATTCCTTGCTCTTGCTCTTTTAAAATGTTTAGAATCTGAGATTCTGTGAATTTAATCTTTTTCATAATGCTCTTTTTTATGTGTTAAAAATAAAAACTCTATTTTTAACTTGTATTAAAAAAGCAGCCCAGTACCATATCTTGTTGATAATTTACTTCCTGATTTGAAGGTTCATTAGCAAACTTTGTAATATTACCATTATTATCAAAAAAACCACTAACCGAGGTAACTT
>DAOOBP010000300.1:0-1452 GCA_035407925.1 Salinivirgaceae bacterium | reverse complement strand
AATTCCAACCCAACCCATCTTTCTTCTTGTTTTAACTCACAATTTTGAGGTTGGAAGACAAGTTACAGTGCATTTGCCAGTATTTACAATTTGAGGTATTTGCTTACAGAGAAGGCAGTGGCAAAATTGTAAGTCAAAACAAGCATCGTTTGTGTCTTTGACTCTAAACCGATTCTTCCTTCGTTTGAAACGAGATGCAGACGCAACAGGAAAATTATTTCGTTGTCTTCAACTTTCAAAGCTGAAGCTCGGTTTAGAGTTAAAAAAAATAGTGGGATGGCTGAAGCTCGGTTTAGAGTTAAAACAGAAAATCACTTCGAAGCCACAAATAACGAACAATTCCAACCCAACCCTTCTTTCTTCTTGTTTTAACTCACAATTTCGAAGATAGGAGACCAGTTACAGTGCGTTTGCCAGTGTTTACAATTTGAGGTATTTGCTTACAGAGATGTCTGTGGCAAAATTGTAAGTCAAAACAAGCATCGGTTGTAGAAAAAAATCAAAACAAAATGCTATCTTTCTCAAATGCTCTTTGCATTGACTTTTTCCTGGCTATATCAATAACATTCAATCTGTAAAATTCCGGATTACCAATATAATCCATTAGGAATTGTTCCGAATATAGTGTCCCTTTTCGCATTCTGAGATATTCCCTGAAATTTGAATATTCCCATTCTTCCGGAAAACCGACTAAACCAGCTTGAACAGGATTTCCATGAATATAGGCGCAAGCATTCAAGAGATAAGTATCAGTTGGTGTTTCAATGTGATTTAGAGGACTGCGAAATATCCTTCCTTTGCGGTCATATTTTTTATTATAATAGCATGCATATTTTTTATGAGTCTTTTCCAGCAAAGAAGTTATAGCTTCAGATTCGTTCTGGCGGAGTAGGAGATGAAAATGGTTGGGCATAAGGCAATAGGCAATCACAGTTACTTTATAATCCAGCTCTTTCTTAAATAAGTAAAGGTAGGTTTTATAATCACCAGGGTCATAATAAAGTTTTCTGCCATCAACGGAGTGATTTACAATATGGAAATAAGCGTTGAGAGAACTGTGAATCATTTTTGTGCGCATTCAGAAATCTCCTGTTTAGTAGATATGATAAATGTTTTTTGGGAAAAAACAAATAAATACTTTCTTCTTGTTTTAACTCACAATTTTGCGGTAGCGAAGTTTTGACTCTAAACCGATCCTTCCTTCGTTTGCAACGAGATGCAGACGCATCAGGAAAAGTATTTCGTTGCCTGGTACTGTCAAAGCTGAAGCTCGGTTTAGAGTTAAAACAGAAAATCACTTCGAAGCCACTATTTCTGAACAATTCCAACCCAACCCATCTTTCTTCTTGTTTTAACTCACAATTTTGAAGATAGGAGACCAGTTATAGCTCGTTTGTCAGTGTTTACAATTTGAGGTATTTGCTTACAGAGATGTCTGTGGCAAAATTGTAA
>DAOOBP010000299.1:0-1463 GCA_035407925.1 Salinivirgaceae bacterium | reverse complement strand
TTCTCGGCTTTGTCAAAAATATCTAACATGCCTTGATGTTGCGGTAATCCAGCCCTTAGTATAGTTGCAAGAACTGGTTGTGATTTTAAAACAGGAACAGATATCTCTCCCAAAGATGTTTGTGTCATGCGGTCGGTATATTCTAATGTTTTGCTTATTTCGTAAGCCATAATACTGCCTATACGTCTCATATTATTTCTAAAACGCATACTATCTTTTTGAATATCAACATCTCGCAACTCTGCCATATATTGATTAAATACCGAGCTATAAGAGCATAAAAGTTTTATTTCCATGATTTTTGACCTAAAGTTTACATTAATTCCTATAACAAGTTGTTTTCAGAGAAACTAACAAAAGTACTGTCAGTTACTATTATATGATCGTATAAAACGATGTCTAACGTTTTTGCTGCCGATTTAATTCGTTCTGTTATTTGTCTGTCTTGCGTGCTGATTGTCGTGCTACCCGATGGATGATTATGACAAACTACTATTGCTACTGCATTATCAGCCAACACTTTTTTAAATATAACTCTTAAATCTACAGTTGTTGAAGTAAGCCCACCTTGCGAAATTTTATACTTCGATATTATTTGGTTTGATACGGATAAGCATAATATCCAAAACTCCTCATGTTTTAGTCCTATTAATGTTGGGAGAATAGCTCTATAAGCATCTTCGGGGATTCGTACAAACATTGGAATTTTCTCGCCGTTTGCTGCCACATAACGTTTTGCCAATTCTATAGCTGCCATAATGGTAACAGACTTAGCCTCTCCTACTCCTTTAAATTTCTGTAAATCGGTAATTGAAGCTCTGAAAAACTCTGACAAATCATCATTATAAACTTTCATAATCCGCTTTGACAAGTCAACGGCGCTCTCTGTGGTACTTCCTGAGCCTAACAAAATCGCCAACAGCTCGGCATTAGTAAGCTCCCTACTCCCTTTTGATAGGAGTTTCTCACGTGGTCTATCTTCGAGCGCCCATTGATTGATTGACAGTTTTTTGGAGTTGCTCATTTAAAACAGCAAGTTTAATTCCCCAAAGCTACAAAAAAAGGGATAACTAAACAGCTATCCCTTTAAAATTTATTGTGTAATTATTACAGCTTATTTACAAACAGCGTTAATTTCGACTTCAGGTTCGAAGCTTTATTGTCGTGTATAATGCCTCTCTTAGACAGGCGATCAACGAGTGATACAACTTTAGGTAGAGCCTCTTGTGCTTCTTTCTTCTCTGTCATGGCACGTAATTTTTTAATTGCATTACGTGTAGTTCTTGCATAGTAGCGATTATACAATCTTCTTCTTTCAGTCTGACGAACTCTTTTTTTTGCGGACTTATGATTTGCCATAATATTTTTCTCCTTAATATATTGAAATTGTAGCCCGTAGGGGAATCGAACCCCTGCTACCAGAATGAAAATCTGGCGTCCTAACCGCTAGACGAACGGGCCTT
>DAOOBP010000298.1:0-1468 GCA_035407925.1 Salinivirgaceae bacterium | reverse complement strand
TTATTCATAATCCTGGAGCTTTTGACCCTGACGGCGACAGTCTATCATATAAACTCACAACTTGCAGAGCCGAAAACGGCGAACCAATAGAAGGCTATACTCTTCCACAAGCGTCAAATTCACTTACAGTAAACGAAATTACAGGAGATTTAATTTGGGATTCACCAGTATATCCAGGAGTTTATAATATTGCTATGCTCATTGAAGAATGGAGAAATGGAATAAAAATTGGTTCGATAATAAGAGATATGCAAATTGAAGTTTATCAAACAGACAACAAACCACCAAAAATTTCTGCTGACCTAAATATTTGTATTCAAGCAGATTCGCTTTTACTATATACTATTAAAGCAAGCGACCCAAATGACGATATTATAAAACTCACTGCAAACGGAGCTCCATTTGTTATAGAAAATTCTGCTGCAAAATTTACACAAACTGTTTCCAACCCAGGATATGCCGAAGCAGAATTTGAATGGCAAACACAATGCGACTTTATTAGAAAACAGCCATATACTTTAAATGTAAAAGCCGAAGACAACAGTTCTCCTATTAGTTTAGTTGACATTGCAAATATTAGCATTAGTGTTGTAGGACCACCAGTAAAAAATTTGAGTATTTCGAGTTCCACAAATAAAATAGACCTGAATTGGAGTGCAAACTATTGTCAAAATGCAATAGGTTATAATATTTATAGAAAAATTGGAAGCTCAGGATTTGTTCCTAAACACTGCCAAGTCGGAGTTCCTGAAAGTTTAGGATATACAAAAATTGCTTTTAACCAAGGATATGAGTCAACTTCATTTTCTGATATAAAAGTTTCGCAAGGACATGAATATTGCTATCTTGTAACAGCAGTTTTTAATGACGGAGCTGAAGGATACGCATCAGAAGAAGTTTGTGCTAGATTAGTAAGAGGTATTCCAACTATCACAAATGTTAGTGTTTTAGAAACTGACGAAACTCAAGGAAAAATATATGTTGCTTGGGCAAAACCAACCGAAATTGAAATTGGCGAAGCACCAGGTCCTTATCAATATATTTTATATCGCTCAGAAGGATTTTACGGTGAAAACCTTACAAAAATTGCTGAATTTAACGACATTAACGATACAATATTTCATGATTCGCTATTAAATACAAAGCAAAATCCATATTCATACAAAGTTGAATTTTACAATAACGACCCAGCAAACAGATTTTTAATAGGTTCGCCACACATAGCATCATCAATATTTTTAGAAATTGAACAAATGGAAAATGCTTTAAAAATAAATATTAACAAAAATGTACCTTGGGTAAATAATTCTTACACTATTTATAGATATTTTGAAAACACAAACAACTTTGATTCTATTGCAAATTCAAACACAGACACATATATAGACAAAGGTTTAATAAATGGAAAAGAATATTGCTATTTCATAAAAAGTATTGGCAACTATTCTGTCGAAGGAATTATTGACCC
>DAOOBP010000297.1:0-1471 GCA_035407925.1 Salinivirgaceae bacterium | reverse complement strand
ACCACGAGTGCAAAAACACGCGCCACCCCGAAGCGGCGCCAACAACACATACCGCTGCACGTTGGCAACAATTTTAAAAAACTCACAGAATGAGGAGAATTTTGATAACTTTGATAATAATTCTGTCTTTGACTTCTTGTGCAACATTGATTAACACAAATTATACAGAATTAAATTTATATAGCAAACAGGATAATGTAAAGGTATCCTTTAACGATACCTCTGATTATATATTTACACCAACAAAAATAAAAGTTGAAAGGTCTCGAGAACCTTTGTTTTTGACACTTGAAAAAGATAGTATAAAGAGAACAATAATAATCCCAAGTAAGTTATCACCCGAGTTTTGGTTTGGTAATATTTTAAATGGGAGCCTTTATGTTGGTTACATAGTTGATTTAACAAATGACAAGAGATTTAAATATCCTACTAATGTTTATTGTGATATAAACTCTCCATACCAAATGAACTTTAAATATAAACCTATAGAAAAACCAACTAATATTCTTGGTCAAATAGACCAACCACAAAAGAAGAAAAAATTTACAGGAGATAAAGGAACAATAAATATAAAATTATCAATTCCAGAAGGAAACTCTTTTATTATCAACAAGGAAACTCATATTGGAAACTCATTTGGATTTTTAGGTATTACAACAGGAGTTGATTATTATTACAAGGACAAGAAATATCTTGGGATTGGAGTTGGTACATTGACAGATTTTATAATTCCTGTTCCAGCACCATATGATGTTATGGGTGAATATGAGCGGTCGTTTGGTTCATATATTGATTTGATACATGGATTTGATATAAAAAGATTTTCATTTAATTACGGATTTAGTTTTTCAAAATACTCTTATTATAAGAGAATTACAGAAGAATTGTTTCCAAATTATGTTGATAGTTTACTTTACTCAAAAACAGAGAATAGGATTGGATTGTCAATTTCATCTAAGTTTAAAATAACTAACTATTTCAATTGTGGAATAAAATATGTCCCGTCATTTTATACATTGAATACAAACGAATTTAGGTATGGACATTTTCTATTCCTTGATATTGCTATAAATTTTGAGATAAGGACTAAAAGAAGAAAATAAAAAACTGTTGCCAACACACAATATAGCCAATAAGGGTTCCGGTGGTATGCGAAGGATTGTAGCCCGCTTCAACTTTTTTGTAACTTGACAGGAAATCGCCCGCAATCGGCAACTTTTCATACCGCCAACCGTTAAGCCCAAGCGTGTAATTTTGTGAAATCAGAACCACCTTGGTTCTTTGAACTACCTTGTGAGCTTTAAGGACAGGAATAATTTTTTCGCCCGCCGGAGGGTATAAGGTTTGTCACAGCCTTTGAACAGCGGTGGCAGTCCGGCACCCTGGTTTCGTATTTTTGGAGTAGAATGGTGATCTGTTCTTTGAGGAAACCTGACAGTACAATCACAGCGGAATTGAACTTATCCGGCGT
>DAOOBP010000296.1:0-1478 GCA_035407925.1 Salinivirgaceae bacterium | reverse complement strand
ATTATGATTTTCAGGTCAAAATATATTGACATGTTCTCAATATAAATAAGGTCATATTTTAGTCTTTCGACCATTTGATCAACGTTCTCGGCATACCCATATTTTACTTGTCCCCATGATGTAATGCCTGGTCTCACTTTTAATAAGCGTTTGTATTGAGGTGTACGTTGCACAATTTGTTCAATATAGTATTGTCTTTCTGGTCGAGGTCCCACAAGTGACATATTGCCTATAAGAACATTGTAAAACTGAGGAATTTCGTCAAGTCTGGTTCTACGCATAAACATCCCAAATTTAGTGATTCGGTTGTCATTTTTTGAAGAGAGCATTGGTCCGTTTTTTTCGGCATCTACGTACATTGAACGAAACTTGTATATATTGAAAGGTTTTCCGTTTTTTCCAATCCGCTCGTGACTATATAATATTGGTCCTTTTGATGATCGTTTTACTGCAATCGCAAGAAATATGTACACAGGAGATAAAATAGCCATACAAAACAATGAACCAATGATATCTATAAAGCGTTTTGTGTTTTCCTGCCAAGCAGGCAATATATTATGTGATATTTCTAGTAATGGATTTTTATATAACCCAGGGGTTAAATATTTTCCTGTAAACATATCAAATAGGTCAGGTATTAGCTTGATTTTAACATCAATAAATTCAATATGATGTATAATCGCCTCAACTCGTTCTTGTTCTTTGGCTTCACTGGCGATAATTACTTCGTGTATGTCATTTTCGGCAATAATTTTGTGAATATCTTTTAAGTAGCCCAATTGTGTCATTACTTCTGCAGCCTGATAAGTGGAGTTTTCATAAATAGCGACAAATCCTTTAATAATTAGCCCGCTGGAGCGAATACCATCTTTATTATTCTTGTAAAAGTTCAGCGCTTTTTCGCCTCCTCCTATGAAAACGGTATTAAAACCAATTTTTCCCGATCGAACTTTTTTTATCATCGTTGCTGAAATGGCTAAACGAGGGATATATGTTGCAACAAAGTGAAACAAAATTAAAATAAGGTATAATGAATAGTAGTCTTTGTATGTACCTATATAGTCGTCCAATATCAATGCAAAAAAGATAATTGTTGATCCTACGATAGTTGTAGATATTGTTTGTCCTAGCTCTTTGAGTCGTGACCTATAATATGGATTTTGATATTGACCTGTTAAATAGTAAAACAGTACCCAAATGACAGGAAGGAATATAGTTCCTAAAAGGAGTTCCATGTTTATTTCTGCATGTATTTCTCCGAATAGTGGTAATTCTATTACAATTTTACGATAAAAATAAAAGGCAGACCATGCTGTCATTGCAGCTATGTAGTCGAAAAAAACATATTTGGCTATCTGTCTTTTAGGCTTTAACATATCTAACTGCTTTTGTTATAGACTATTCTAATATCGTCTAAGTTTACATTTATTGAATCTTGTGGATTTGTATTTACAAGTCGTCTTATTCTGAAATATGGT
>DAOOBP010000295.1:0-1484 GCA_035407925.1 Salinivirgaceae bacterium | reverse complement strand
ATTCAGCCTACCATAACAAACACCTGTTTCAATGGATTGGAGCAGCCGGAATAACTAAGGATATTACCTTTCATTGTTTTCGCCACACGTTCGCTACCTTGCAACTGTTTAACGGAACGGATATTTACACCGTTTCCAAAATGTTAGGACATAAAGACCTAAAAACAACACAGATATACGCTAAGATTGTTGACGAAAGCAAACGTAAAGCAGCCGACAAAATTAAATTAGATATGTAACCACTTAAAGCATGAAGCAATGGATTATTTGGAAATAATATTACAAGGATATTTCAATGAGAATAACAGGGAGTTTTTAGAAGGGTATTTTTTCAGGGAGTTTAAAAAAGCTGAAAAGGAACAGTTTTTTGAAGCAGTTGAGTTTTTTAATGGTTGCCTGAAAGTTATTGAAGGTTGGGAAAAACATTTACAGGACAAAGTTTTTGAACGCAAAAGGGAGTTGTATTTAATGTTAAATGAAGCAAAAAACGGTACACTTTCATACGCTGAACTGGAAGGCAAAACCATTGAGGAAAAATGGCGGGAAACAATACAATATTGCGAACAGGAACTTAAAGACGTTCGACCGGACGGAATAGGCAGCCTTTCATTTACAGTACATTTACATTCATTAACAAACGGGCGTATTGCCTATAATATGGCATACAGTGAAGTTTTACAAATAAAACTTTCAATCTTAAAAGCATTTAAGAAAACCCAACCCAATATTGAACCGTTGCCACCTCAACCGATTGTTGAAGGCTATTTTAGTGTACTTGAATGGGCGACTATCTTTTATTATGCAGATGAAACAAAATTACTAACTGAAAGCCGTTTAATTAAAACACGACTGGAGCAGTTTATGAGTAAACACCAAATAAATACAACCTTTGATAACTTCAAAACGAAGTATTACGAAGCAAAGAAGCGAATAAACGAAAAGAATGATTATCCAATAAACAAACTTGAATTGATTATCCCCTTTCTCGAAGAAAACTATAAGCAGACGGTTACTAAAGTTTATAACGATATAACTTTTTTAAAAGAAAATAAACCTGAATATTAAGGGTTTACGTTTTTTATTTCAAAAAGTAACTGTTATGTAACTGGTTACGCCTTATGTACTTGCTCCCATTGTTTAACTAAAATATAAATAACAATGGAACAAGTAGAACAGGTATTTTTTAACGTGCCGTTATCCAAATTAGAACCAATATTTAAGCGTTGGATAAAAGAAGCACAAACAGAAATTCAGCCTATTAAGGTTGAACCCACCGACCAACCGGAACAGCTTTTAACCATTCAGGAAGCAGCCGAATTTTTGAGCCTTACAGTACCCACAATGTACAGCAAGGTATCAAAAGGCGAATTGCCTGTAATGAAGCGAAGCAAACGCCTGTACTTTTCCCGTACTGAATTACTGGAATATCTTAAAGACGGGCGTAAAAAGTCAAACGCTGAAATTGAGCAGGAAGCCAAAGCGTA
>DAOOBP010000294.1:0-1502 GCA_035407925.1 Salinivirgaceae bacterium | reverse complement strand
CAGGTGTTAGGCACAACTACTCCTATTTTCCAATATTTGTAGATGAAATTGCTTATGGCATGACTCGTGATGAACTTTACTTTAAACTACGTGAGAAAAATATATTTGGAAGAAGATATTTTTATCCTCTCATTAGTGAATTTGCTACATATCGTGGACTTCCATCTGCTAGGAAAGAAAATTTACCAAATGCTCATAAACTAGCTGATAATGTGATTTGCTTGCCTATGTATCATGAATTACAAACAGAAGATATAGATAGAGTTATTGAACTTATTAAAACAAAATAATGATGAAACTATGAATAATGCAGATAACCTAAACTAAATGTAATTATAAAATGACACAACAAGATATACATAATATAATTGTTGCTGGTGAAGGAGAAAAAACTGAATTCAAATCATCTTTTACCGATGAAGTTGTAATTTCTCTAACAGCTTTTGCAAATGCAAAAGGAGGAGCTGTGTATATTGGTATATCTAATGATGGGAAAGTCAAAGGTATTGTCTTAGGCAAGGAGACTGTACAAAATTGGTTAAACGAAATAAAAAATAAAACTATTCCTTCTATTGTTCCTAATGTTGATGTTGTAGATTTTGAAGACAAAAAAATTGTAGTTTTTAGCGTGGTTGAATATCCTGTAAAGCCTGTTTCTGTGAAAGGGAGACATTATCAACGCAGAGTTAATTCAAATCATTTGCTGACTGCTGTTGAAATTTCAGATCTAAGTTTGCAATCGCGACAAATTTCGTGGGATTCGTACCCGTATCTTAATGCAAGTTTCAATGATTTAAACGAAAATAAAATCAAGGAATTTATAAATAAGGTAAATCAAACAGGACGTTTTGTTTTACCTGAAAGTCCGCATTTAGCGCTTGAGAAATTGGGAATGCTTGTAAAAGAAAACCCTACAAATGCGGCAATGATATTGTTTTCTAACAAAAACTTGCATTATAATGTACATATTGGGCGTTTTAAAACACCGTCATTAATTATCGATGACAAGATGATTAGTGGTAATTTGTACGATGTAATCAGAGATGCAATGCAGGTAATTGTTGGACATTTGAAATTTTCACTTGATATTTCAATAAAAGATGCAAGTACACAACGAAAAGAAATTCCAGAATATCCACTTGAAGCAATTCGTGAATTATTGATAAATGCTTTGGTACACAGAGACTATCTTAGTTCAACTGATGTTCAAATCAGAATTTACGACAATAGCATAAGTTTTTTCAATCCTAGTGGTTTGTATGGAGATATAACAGAGCAAGATTTACAAACGGACAAATATCGTGCAAGTACGCGAAACAAACAACTAGCAGAGGCTTTGTATTTGACCAAGGATATTGAAAAATACGGTAGTGGATTTATTAGAGTTAGAAAATCCATTGCCGATTACCCAAATATGAAATTTTCTTATCGGAATTCCGGTTATGGTTTTTTTGCTGAATTGAGTTATGAGCCAAAGGATGGCGAATTAAATGGCGAATTAA
>DAOOBP010000293.1:0-1503 GCA_035407925.1 Salinivirgaceae bacterium | reverse complement strand
GTAATAGCCGATAATAAACGGTTTTGTGAAAAATTTATTAAACTTTAAAAAGCGTTCTATTAAAACAACCTACAACATAAAACAAATCACTATATCGCAAATTCAGTATGATAAAATAAATAATATATTCAACTTTAAAATTGTAAGCATATGAAAAATAGATTTTTAAAATTAGTTACATTCCTGTTGCTATTAGCTGTATGGTATCCTTCTAACGCGCAACAGTGGGAAAAATTATTTGAATTTGAATCTGACCCATGGGCAATAACTTCAAGGGTTTATCCTTTTTTTTACGATGCTGATACAGGATGGATAGTACACTGGCATGATTTATACTACACTACAAACGGTGGTAAAACTTTCGAACATGTTTTTAGCTACCCCGACTCTTTGCTTACCAATTATGGAGGTGGAGATCCGATGTTTGACCGCTTTCGAGACGTTTACCCCATTAGTGGAACTATTGCATACCTATACGTGGCGAACGTCGGTTATAACCGCATTCTCAAAACCGTTGACGGTGGTTATAACTGGGAAGAATGGACACCTGTTATTCTTAATTATTATGGACCCGATAATATCCATTATTTAAATGAAAATAGAGTTGCTGGTTCTTTTTTTTACCGTCCAGACTATAGCCACAACTTTGGCTATTCCGACGATGGCGGAAAAACATGGACTATCAGCTTACAAACGAATGGAACACGAAAACTAATTGCCAATAGACATAATGGTACTATTTGGGGGGGAAGAACAGGATTAGAAGATCTCTTTTATTCATTAGACAGTGGCAGAACATGGAGCAGAAAACAAAACATAATTGGAAATAATGGAGCTATAATGGATATTAAATTTATTGATTCTACAAACGCAATAATTTATCTTCAAGGACGGAAGCCAGAAAGACTCAAACATATTTTTATCACTTCAGAACATTTTGATTCAATCAAATATCACAATACATTTGATCCATTATTTGATTTCGGATTGACAGTATGTTACCAAAATCTCGACACAATATGGATTTCTTATGGGCAGAAAATACTACGTAGCATAAATAGTGGCGAAACCTTTACTCTTTTTCAAGAAATACCAACTGCAAGATATCCTCAAAATATGCAGTTCTTTGGTGACATAGGCTATTTGGGCACAGATTCTAGTAGGATTTACAAATTTGTTAGTAACTCTAATTACGTTGAGGAAAACATTTTTCGCCCTGCCATAAAGGTTTTTCCTAATCCTGCCGGCAAAGAGTTGTTTATACAAGGTTTTGACGCTGTCCCCAAAACCATTTATATAACATCACTAACAGGTCAAACTTTGCTAAAATTAAATTCATCTGAACTTAATTTTGATAATGGGTCAGTGAAAATACCGATAAGTGGCATTGCAGACGGTATATATATAATAACAGCAGTTGTAGAATCCCAACTCTTTAATTTTAAAATAATTATTTCACACTAAAACAACCTACAACATAAAATAAATCATTATATTGCAAAT
>DAOOBP010000292.1:0-1504 GCA_035407925.1 Salinivirgaceae bacterium | reverse complement strand
GACTAAAGATGCTCCAAGTAGAGCACGCAGAGTAATTGCAATTGGAGAGATATTGTTATCAACCGTTAGACCTAATTTGAAAGCATTTGGCTTTATAGATGCTCTTCCGGATAAATGTCTTGCTTCTACTGGTTTTGCTGTTATTACTGCTAAATCGGTTATTAACCCGAGGTTTCTATATTATTGCTTTTTTAATGAATTCGTTTTAGGACAAATGTATAACAGAATGGGTAAAGGCTCTTATCCAAGTATTAATCAATCGGACGTTAATGCATTAAGAATTCCTCTTCCACCTGTATTCGAGCAGAAAGCCATTGTATCCCAAATTGAAAAAGAGCAGCAAATGGTCAATGCTACTAAAGAGCTAATAAATATATACGAGCAAAAAATAAAAGACGAAATCAACAAACTATGGGAAGCATAATGGCAAATGCAATTGACATACTGGAATATCTGCCGAACTCTTATAAAACCAGAGACGAGCAAGATTATATAAATTTCCTTTGGGAAAGTTTTGAGAGTAATTACAATAATGCGAAATATCCCTTTGCCTTTATTGCTTACCACATGCTTTACATGAGCTTTGTTTATTTCGAGGTCTGGCAAATTAAAGAAAACAGAAAATCAGACTTTGAGAAAGCAATGGTTGGATTAAGCAACGACATGGAGAGTGATTTTATGAACGCTGTAACGCCATTTGCTTTTGTAAAATCAAACGAAGCACCTTTTTTCAAATTCTTCAAACTACTTGGTTGCGACAATTCAAAAATTGGCACTTACAAAAAAAGTGTTGACGACCGTAATAATTCCTCACATAGCAACGGTAAAATATTGTTCAATGACAAAAGCATTATCGACAGAAAGATTGATGATGTTTTAAGAGCAGTTGATGATATTCAAAATCACTCAAAACCAATCATTGAAGAATGCCTTGCAAAATTTTTAATAGAAAACCATGACCCCGACAAACGACAATATTACGGTGACTTAGACCAGATTAGAGAAATCCTGATACATGGAAATTATCTCTCTCAAAAAGACATTGAACATTTGCTGACTTTTGACGTTACAACTCTATCGAAAAGAAAAAACTATGAAGCCATGGAAAGCTTATTTGAAACATTTGTAGAAAACTATAAAACAACATAGCCCACGCTTCGTAGTCAAACACATTTGCAGGTCGCACCAGCCAACGCTAAGACCAAAACCTGCAAAAGAGCTTGCCTACCCCAATGTACGGCAGACAGAAATGATGCAGCAAAAATGAAAGAGTAATGGCGAGAAAAATAAACAACGAAACGCCAATAAAGTGTATATGCCATAAGGGTTTCAGTGGGTATTTAGGCATTTTAGCCACTCAAACTTTCGTGTCGAAGGACAGGAAACTGCTCCGAAATCCCCTAAGGTGCATACCGCGGATCGTTAGCGGTCATTGCCGGGGAGAAGTGTTGTCATTAAAAATTCACGTATGAAAAATAAAATAGAGATATTCAAAACTGCCGAC
>DAOOBP010000291.1:0-1510 GCA_035407925.1 Salinivirgaceae bacterium | reverse complement strand
CGTTTCTTTGAACTCATCAAGAGTTAAAAATTTTGTTTCAATTTTGTCGAATATTTCCTTTGATTTTTTTGATTTCATATAATCAAAGTATGTTTTGTCTTTTTCTGTTAGGAAAAAATATCGTCCTAAACTTTTTGCTGTTTTACCAACTGTACCGCTACCTGCAAAAGGGTCAAAAACTAAGTCTCCTTTGTATGAATAATATTGAATAACCCTTTTGCAAAGCTCTACAGGGAAAACTGCTGAATGAACTTTGTCGAAACAAGGGTCAATTTTCCAAACGTTTGTTGTCTCATAGCCTTCAGGAACTTTACTGTCTTGAACAGTTTGCCAATCGTATTGGCGAATGTTCCAATCTAAAAGTTTATCGGTAGATTTTCTGTAAACCATCAAATACTCAGTAACTGAATTAGGTTTATAAGCAAGTGGTTTTCTGTGCTGTTGGAAGCCACCAATGCGATTTTTTACACTTGCTTCAGGTTTCATCCATACAATGTCGTCAATAAACTCCCAACCCATTTCTATTAAATATGGGTGAATATCAAAAGGAATAGGGTAGCGTTTACTGCTGTGAGCCCTGCTAATTCTTGGTATTATTATTGGCGAAGTGTTTACAATTAAAAATCTGCCTTCTTTTGTAATTCGATGAACTTCTTTAAACACTTCTGCAAGAAATTTTAAGTATGCTTTGTAACTTGGATATATTGAATAATCTCGGGCGTTATAGTAAGGCGGTGATGTGAATGTTAAATGAATGCTCTCGTCTTTGAGTAATTTCATTGTTTCAATTGTATCGGCATTAACGACTACATTTCTTAAGTAGTCATATGTCTCGGTGTGTGGTTGAGCGTTTTTGTCTTTCTGTTCAGCAAAATATTCTTTGTAGATAATAGTCCGCACCATTTCATTTTCGTGATTTAGCAATGATTTTAAGCTGGCATCAACTTGGCTATCTCCTTTGAATACAAGTAGTCCACGAATAGCTTGGCAAACAATTTTTGGGTCGTTGTCTTGCAGAATTTCTGTCAATATAGTTTGCCCCTTTTTTGTTCTCATTCGTCCAATTGATGATACAGCTTCACGTCTTACGTTTGTATCGCTGTCATTTAAAGCAGTTTGTTTGAGAAGTGGCAAATATTCTTCATTCCCCAATTTTCCTATGGTCTTAATCGCCCAAAGTCTTACGGTCGAGTTTTTATTTCCAAGTAAGTCAGGCAAGAAACTTCCGTCAAAGTCTTTAGGTAATTTCCCTAAGTTTTCAAGAATTAAAATCAAAGAACTACTGTCTCGATAGTCTTTCAAAAGGCGTCCAATAGCACCGTTGCCGTTGTTTTTCAGGTCTTTGATATATTCTTTTGTCAGCATAGTTCTTTTGTTAGTTAATGATTTTCAAAGTTACTTTTTTATCTGTAAAAACTCACTACAAGTTGCTTTAAGTTTTAAACAATTTTTTTATTTCAGTCAGGCGAGTCCGATGCTGCACTGTCGCAAAAATATGGTTGCCGATAAC
>DAOOBP010000290.1:0-1519 GCA_035407925.1 Salinivirgaceae bacterium | reverse complement strand
GCATCTTTCAGCACAATTTTATAATCGCTTTCAATTTCTTCTCTGATTAAGCGAAGCGTGTAACCATCGGCAATTGAAGCATTGTAGTAATATTTGTGAATGTAATTGCCAAATAAATCTTTCGAGTAATAATCCTTTGTAATGAGTGGCGTACCTGTTAAACCGATTTTTATTGCGTTGGTGTCGGATTGAGTAAGATTTGCCAAAAAACTACCTTGCGGATTGTAACTGCGGTGTACTTCATCTAAAAAGTAAATCCGTTGAATACTTATATCGTAGTCTTGTTTTTGTGTTACATTGGCTTCCTCACTGAACTTTTGAATGTTCACCACTGTAATTTCAGCCCTGCCCGAATTGTTGTGAATGGCAGTTGTGGTTTTAATTGACTTTACAAAATCCGCTTTCGAATCAACAATATGAACAATCAAGCCACGAGCTGTAAATTCTCGTTTTGCCTGAATAAGCAAGTCTAAACGGTCAACAATAAAATAGAATTTGGGTATTACTTTTTTCTTTTGGAAATAATCGGTTAGGTAGCGAACATTGTAAAACGCCAAAGCGGTTTTTCCACTTCCTTGTGTGTGCCAGATAATTCCTTTTTTTATTCCGCTTTCTAATTTGTTTTCAATGGCTTTTGTGGCAAAGATTTGAGGGTAACGCATTACATGTTTTTCAATTCCCTTTTTCTCGTCCACATAAGCAATAGCATATTTTAGAATAAACGAAAGCCTGTCTTTTGAAAACAGTGATGTAAGAATTCGGTTTGTTGGCGTGTTTGGGTTTTTATTTGTCAAAAACTCAGGCGAACTCTTGATAACCGCCAAATTGTTATCCTTTAAAACGAAATTTTCTAAACTGTCATCTTCAACCGCCAACAGTTTTTCCAAGTCCAATTTTTCTTCTTCTCTGAAATAGTTGAATATCGGTTTTGTGTATGAAGGCGAAGCATAAAAAGCACCTTGTAAGGGTTCAATATCTTCGTTGTCGTACTCCATGTTGTTGGAGAAAACCATCAATTGCGTAATGTTTACAAACTTTCTGAATTTCTTGTTTTGAAATCGTTTGTTTATTCTTTCTCGTTCTGCAATTATTCCGTCTCGGTTGTTTGGTTTCTTTACTTCAATAAATGCCAACGGCATTCCATTGATTAAAAGAATTATATCAGGTCTGAATTCTTCATCTCCGTTTTTGTAAGTCAATTCGGTTACAACATGAAAAGTGTTGTTTTCAAAATTCTCAAAGTCAATCAGTTTTACGCCTGATTCACTGGTCAATTTCTCAAAATAGGCTTTGCCTAAATCTTCATTGCTCAGTAAAAGAGAAATGTCAATCAATAATCGTTCTGCTTGGTCTTGGTCAAAGTCAGGGTTGATTTTTACAATAGATTCTTTGAATATTTCCGTGAAAATATTTGTCTCTGTATCCCAAACTGCATTATTCAGCGAAATATATTTGTAACCAAGTCTGCATAGGTGCAGTATGGCTGGTATTTTCACTCTTGAATCCTCGTTAAATTTCA
>DAOOBP010000289.1:0-1525 GCA_035407925.1 Salinivirgaceae bacterium | reverse complement strand
ACGGTTAACAGAGACGTGCCCGCAAACCCCAAACATTTCATACATGTGACCGTTGTACACAAGCGTAGAAAGACAGTACCACAGTGAAAAATTTGCTGCATAAAGACAAAGAAGAAAAGGAAACCCACCGCACACTCAGGCACATTTGGCTGCCCTACGCACAGGCGACTGCTTCGCAGCCAAAAGAGCCTTCGTTTTTCCGACGCACCGGCTGACTGTTGATAATTCATACACTTTTTATAATGAATTTTGATATAAAAAATCTATTTTAGCTGTCTGACTATTTTACGACATGAACAGAATAAAAGAAGTACTTGAAAAAAAAGGAATTAAGCAAACTTGGTTGGCTGAAAGACTTGGTAAAAGTTATAATGTTGTAAATGGATATGTACAAAACAGACAACAACCAAGATTAGAAGTGCTTTTCGAAATTGCAAAAATTCTTGATGTTGACCCGAAAGAATTAATTAAAACAGAAGACAGTAAAAAATGATTTTAGATAACGAAAACGAAAATAAAAAAGTCCACGAGTGGATTTCACAATATACAGAAGCGGGAAAACTGGATATTGTAACAGGCTATTTTACAATTGGTGCATTAGCTTTCTTATCCAGACAGGTTAATGACAAAATTAACGATTTCCGTTTAGTATTAGGCGATATTGTAAATGTTGACATTGAGGACAACAGACCTTTGGACTTATTGAATGAAAACATAAGCATTGAAGCATCTTTAAAATTAAGCAGTGTTGCACAGGAAGCCGTTAATTTTCTAAAACAAAATAAAGTAATTGCAAAAACACTTGAACCGAATTTTTGCCACGCTAAGAATTACCTGTTTAATCCTTCTGAAAACGATGATAGAAAGAAATACTTCATTTCAGGAAGTTCTAATCTGACAGAAGCGGGAATTGGATTAAAGACAACAAATAATGTTGAATTAAACATTGCTGAAACTGGAAATAACAACCAATACAAAGAACTTGTTAGTTGGTTTGAAAACCTTTGGGTAAGACCGCAAGCCCACAAGGATAAGACAATTATTCATAATGATGGAACTAAAACAAAAGTTGATTTCAAGGAATATCTAATTCACGAAATAGAGAAAATATTTATCAAGTACACACCAAGAGAAATATATTTCAAAATTCTATTTGAACTGTTCGGCTCTCAGCTTATTGAACAAGAAAACGACCCTGATTTTAGCAGACAGGTTGGACGTTTGGAAAACAGTGTAATTTATAATGCACTTTATGATTTCCAGAAGAAAGGCGTTTTAAGTTTAATCCGAATGCTTCAAAAATATAATGGAGCAATATTGGCTGACGCCGTTGGTTTGGGAAAAACATGGAGTGCATTGGCTGTAATGAAGTTCTTTCAATTGCAAGGGCGAGAAGTACTTCTGCTTTGTCCAAAGAAACTGGAAAACAACTGGAAGAGGTATAGAAAGAATCAGGAATCAAAATTCGAAAAAGACCAGTTTGATTTTTTTGTTCGTTTCCATACAGATATGAGCGAAGAAAGAC
>DAOOBP010000288.1:0-1536 GCA_035407925.1 Salinivirgaceae bacterium | reverse complement strand
CGTTAGCTGCCATTTTAGGACGACAGTGCTAACTCCAAACTTATGAGCTATGAAAGGACAAAACACATTCACGACATCGCAAATTGACCAAATCAAAAAACTGATTGCGGACAAGGTTCGGGCAACTCCTGACAAACAAAAAGGAATTAGAGGTAAAATTCGTGAGTTAGGTTTTCACTATTCGGACTTTAGTTCAAAGAAAGACGGTTACACAGTTGCGGACTTTGAAGCTCTCATTCGTTCAGGACAAATAAAAGTTGTAGGAGGCAACTATATACCTTCTACCACTCCTATTCCAAAGACGATTACAAAAGTTGCTACGACTGTAAAGCCAATTGCTACGACAGTTTCATCCGACTTCAATTCTATTCTCAAATTTTTTAAGCAAAATCGTTTTGACCCAAGGACGGACAACGAAAAAATTATTGCCGACAGTTCTGGAAATTATATTTTGTGTTTAAGAACAACCTCAAAACTTCCGAATGTTTCTGTAAAACCTACTCTGACAATCTTTGAAGGGCTTCAAGTCATTTACACAGGTATTGCAGGAGGCAGTTTAAGAAGTAGAGATTACCGACAACATTTCAAAGGCAACAATGCTGGACGTTCAACTCTTCGCAAAAGTTTGGGTGTCTTGTTTGGCTACAAACAAATTCCACGGGACAAGGACCCAAACACTGGTAAAACAAAATTTGGTAACACAGACGAACAAGAACTTACTAATTGGATGTGCGATAACTTGATTATGTTCTTTCTTCCTACCTCAAATTATGACAGCGTTGAAATTAAACTCATTAATCATTTTAATCCACCATTAAACTTAAAAGACAATCATAACAGCATTAACGCTGACTTCAGACAATTGCTTTCAAGTTTAAGGTCAAAAAGATGAAATTGTAATTTTATACTAATGGACAACAAAGAAATATACAGCGACAAACTAACCAAAGGCAGACGGACTTACTTTTTTGACATCAATAAAAGTGAGAAAGGCGACTTTTATTTAAAGGTTTCTGAAAGCAAGAAAACAGAAAATGGTTTTGAGCATCACCGACTAATTGTTTTTGAAGAAGATATTAAAGACTTCTCAGAAGCATTTGAAAGGGCGTTGACAAAATTCAAAGAACTTAAAGAACCAAAACAAACAAACGGCAAAGCATACTCAGTAGAGAAAATTAGAGAAGCACATAAACAAGCATATCTTCCTTGGACACCAGAGGACGACAGCAAACTTGAATTGCTTTTTTGTGAGGGTAAAAAGGTAAAAGAACTTGCCCAAATCTTCGGACGAAATGACGGAGCAATTTCTTCAAGGATAAAGAAACTTGAACTCAAAGAAAAGTATGGACGCTAAACCGACACAGCCCTCGCAACGAAAGACAGAAAAACGGCAGCTAACAGCGGGTTGGCTAAATTTTTTGTTCGGGGGCGACAGTGCTTTATCAAACAGTAGTGGGTTAATGAACGGTTGTGCATCTATCAAAGTTTTGTGCTTTAATCCCCCTCACAAAAAACTTCGCCAACCCGCCAAACGTT
>DAOOBP010000287.1:0-1559 GCA_035407925.1 Salinivirgaceae bacterium | reverse complement strand
GATTGCGAGGCTAATGGCATTCCACAAAATTAAAAATGAAAAACCATATAAAATATCTTATTTTTGTAACAATGTTGTTACTTTTTTCGGGATGCAGCCCCAAAATCATTGGTGGTAAGGAAAAAGTAAACGAAAGGTTAAATCTCGAGGTGCGTACAAGTTACATTGTACGCCTCGACACAATTCCTTTCAAACTACCAAAATTAAGGGATAGTAAAATTACCAGAGACTCCACCTCGTATCTTGAGAATGAATTTGCGCACTCAACCGCAGCTATCCTGCCTGACGGCAGCTTATATCACGATCTTGAAATAAACTCCACCGAAGTGCCCATTACCGTACCTGCAAAAGAGATAGTAAGGGATAGCATTGTGTATAGAGATAAGGAAGTGGAAGTTGAGGTGCCGGTACCCGTTGAGGTAGAAAAGGAATTATCCCTTTGGCAAAAGATACTATTGAAATTTGGCTATATAGGACTTTTTGCCTCCGGATATGGTGTGGCTAAATTTGTAATGTGGTTGAGGAGAAAGATTTTAAAGTGAAAAATTTAAGAAGGGAGCCCCATTGCGAGCTCCCTTCAAGTAACCAAATTAAAACTAACAAATATGTTAATTTACAGCACAAAGGTAAGTAATAAAATCATCATAATTACTATTTATATCTTGTCAGGATGATTTTTAAAAATATAATCACCTAATAAGCGCATCTCATGTGCCAATGCTGAAGTTAAATTTTTTCTTTTGGAGCACCATTTGTCAAAGAGAGGTTGCTCATAGATGACTTCTTGAGATGCTTCAAAATCGCCTTTTCGCCAAATTAACGTAATCCCGGTTAATTTACTTTCAGCTCTGTAGCGACCATCTGCCATTTGTGTTAAATCATACATATCACTCTATATCTGAAAAGTCCAATTTTTTGTTATAGACGGCTGCAATCTTTGTTAAGATGTCAACACCGGCGCTGTAACGCCCTCGCTCAATATTTGTCAAATTTGAGCGTGATACTCCTGCCCTCTCGGCAGCCTCTTTTATGGTAAGGCCAGCCTCTTGCCTATATCCGGCAAGGAGGCTACCTATATATATACGTGCTTTATAAATCATATTTAATTTCTGCTGAAAACTTTTGATATGAAAAATTTGTTTGCTTTATATCCGGGTCTAAAAACAAAATACGATCCGTCTTTAGCGTAAGCTGTAAAAAGAGTAGAATCATCATAGAACATTCCAAATCTCAAGAATTTGACGGTGTCAAAATTTTGTAAAATATAGGTTACATCCGTCTCAATTCTTTTATCGCCACCTTCTGGAATAAAAGGCACATTTGTCATCAAATACAACTTCATGCGCTCTCTGAAGTCATCTGTCATTTCAATTTCTTTGCCTTTATAATTTTTGCAAAAATACCAATTAGCTGCTAATTGGGCATAGCAGTGATGGTCGATAAAATCACTAATTCTTTCAATTTGCTCTTCACTAATGCAACCATTTTGCAAAGTCAACATTTTTGTAATTTCAGTATTTTTCATTTTTTCTCTGCGGTGTTTATCGTGTTGCCCCCAC
>DAOOBP010000286.1:0-1560 GCA_035407925.1 Salinivirgaceae bacterium | reverse complement strand
TCTTTAATTGGTAAAAATCCTGGGTAACTTTCTTTTCTTCTTCGGTGCAAGCAAAATCGGCATCATTAAGCGAAGAAAGGTTTACATACAATTGGTTTTTGTCCAATAGTTCGCAGAGGTGTTGTTTCTGCTCGGCAAGGCTCAGGGCTTTGAATTCTTCCAAATGCTCATCTTGCTTCTTTATATCCACATTGTAATTCAAGAAGCTTTTTGCTTTCATCTGCTCCCAAATATGTAAAAGAGCTACAGTGTCTTTTACTTCTTCAATCTGTTCTATGAAGGCTTGATTGTATTTTTTGAGTTCGAGATAAACGAATGAGCCACCACCTTGCCAATTGTATGCCTTTGAAACCCCTGATTGTTCAGCATTAATGACATTACTAAGTCTTTTTACGCTATCATTTTCACCATAATCTAATTGCTCAATACCAATAAATTGCCTATTAGACTTTAACGCCACAGCACTTGTTGTTCCACTACCTAAATGGTAATCAAGTACGATATCATTTTCATTTGTGGCAAGCTCAATTATTCTAGAAATTAAGAGTTCGGGTTTCTTTGCGGTAGGAAAGCTTACTCCACCTTCATTTTGCGTGTTCTGGAAATCAATGTCCCACCAAAAGTCACAAAGTAACATACCTAAGTCATCCACAAAGCCTTGGTTTCTATAGACCTTTTTGATTCCTTGTTTTAATGGTGTTATAACTTGACCATTGTAATATAGTCCTTGTGAGCTTCCATTTTTAAAATGTTCATATACGATTTCGCCTTTTGTACGAGAGGCCTTATCAGCTTCTTTGTTTTTGTGAGACTGTAAACGGCAAATTCTATC
Organism: Salinivirgaceae bacterium; assembly: GCA_035407925.1. Taxonomy (GTDB): domain Bacteria; phylum Bacteroidota; class Bacteroidia; order Bacteroidales; family Salinivirgaceae; genus JAAYQU01. Next base: position 728 of record DAOOBP010000286.1, on the reverse strand, counting down.
AGCATTTTCTAAATAAAACTTTTTGAATTTAGTGTTATCCATATCTAGTTCATCGATACTGATTTTTTTGTCTATGATTTTCTTATCAAGCAAAACATCCACTAGATTCACAAGTCTATAAGTCTTTTCATTGTCTCCTACTAGAAATCTTGAATAATGTTTGTCCCATTTTTCACGCACTACATATTGAGGGTTGAATGTTGCACTTGAAGACTTACGATAAACTAGAATTAAGTCTTTTTGCTTTATTATGGTTTTTTCTTTGTGAGCTGTTTTTGTTCCACTTGGGGTTGAAGATTTGACAGTTATAACATTTACAAAATTTGAAACACCAAAAACTTCATCAGCTAGAACCTTTGCATAAGCTTCTTCAATATCATCTAAATTAATAAATAGCAATCCGTCAGAACGTAATAACTCTTTTGCAACTGATAGTCTACCTTTCATAAAAGTTAACCAAGTAGAGTGGTTAAAGCTGTCATTGTATTGAAAGCTGTCATTTCCTGTATTGAATGGCGGGTCTATATAAATCAGCTTTACTTTTCCTGCAAATTCTTCTTTCAGTGTATGCAGGGCTAAAAGGTTGTTGCCTTTTATAATCAGGTTGTCGGTTATAGTGCCTTTTTCGTTACGGTTGAATTGGTCTAGTGGTTTTTCTCCGTCTTTGTCAATGCGTTTAGCATTGGTCAAAACTTTTGGTTCTAAGAGTTGGGTAATTTCGTCTTGTG
>DAOOBP010000285.1:0-1563 GCA_035407925.1 Salinivirgaceae bacterium | reverse complement strand
CTATTAAAGCTACAGGTTTTGATGGTAATATTTACGAAAAGTATGGAGCTTTACACTTAATGAGAGAGTAAAGGTAAATTATAAAATAAAAAAACCTGAGAAATCAGGTTTTTTTTTGTTAAAAGTATAAAAAATACTATAATATGAGGATAATAGAAATAAAATTGAGATATTTGCGAGCTAAAAATAAAATTTAACGTTACATTTAAACAAACTAAAATTTTTATGAAAAAATTTTTAAATAAAATATTCTGCTTTTTAGTAATTTTTGCAAGCTCTATACTATCTGTAAATGCTGATTGTACAACATATGCAGGCGAGATGAACCAAACAAACCCTGTTCAGCTTTGCGACAATGAGTGTAACGGAGTTGGGCATAATGGAGCTCATGTTTTAGATGGTGATGATGTTTTAGAATTTGTCTTATTTCTTCCAAGTAATCCTGATAACATTTTAGCAAGAAAAGCAACTCCAGATATTTGTTTTTCAGAAATTACTAATGGTCAATATGGTGTTACTTATCATATTGTAGCTAGAGCAGGAAATAATTTAGGAGGAGGTATTGTAAATACTAACGACCCATGTATGGAACAGTCAGACCCTCTTCCAATTACTTGGTTTGCTACTCCAATTGCTCATATCTCACAAACACAAACAAGCTTTTGTGGGCTAACAGGTTTTTTAAATGCTTCTGAACCACAATCTGGATTAAATGGAACTTGGAGTTCAACCGTGGGTTTTATTGCAACTGATGGTGGTTCTGTTAATGATCCGAGTATAGATATTTTGGTTAATGAAATAGGTACACATACATTTACTTGGACAGTAGTAAATGGACCATGTGTGTCAAAAGATGATATTGATTTAGAATTTTTACAACAACCAAATGCTTATGCTGGAGCAAATGAAACTACTTGTGGTAATCAAATAACTTTAAGCGGAACACAATCTGTGTCAGGTTCTGAAGCTAGTTGGACTGGAAATGGTAATTTTGTTTCTGCAACATCTTTTGAAACTCAAGTTACAGGTGCTGTATTTGGACCAGTAACTTTTACTTTACGCGAAAGTATTGGAGCTTGTTGGGACGAAGCTCAAGTTACAGTTACATTTATTCAAACACCTAATCCATTAGTAACTAATAGTGTCGATACTGTTTGTGGAAATACTGCTAACTTAAAAGTATTAAATGTTGTTGGCACAGGTTATTGGGTTGCTTATTACAATGAAGAAGTTGTAGGTGTGAACTATGCAAATGGAGCAAATTCTCCTAATACAAATGTTACAATAAGTGCATATCCGCAAAATGAACTTAGCAGAACAGTGAAATTTGTTTGGATGGAGTCTAATAGTGCAAATGGGGTTGTATGTGAAGAATCGGTAACAAAACATATTACTTTTTCAAGAAAACCAAATGCTAGTGTTGGACCTATTGATGCAGCAGAACGTTGTAGTAATACTATACAACTAAATGCAGATACGACAGGTTCGGGTTGGGCATATGGAAGGTGGATAAGTCCTTATGTTGCAAATCCATTTGATGATCCTACTTTGCCTAATGCAACA
>DAOOBP010000284.1:0-1569 GCA_035407925.1 Salinivirgaceae bacterium | reverse complement strand
TTATTTCTTTTATAAAAGAAACTTATGAGAGGTGCTTTCAAATACCTTCCCTTGATGAACAACCCACAAGTTCGTAATCCTACAACTTCCATATCTTTCTTCATTTTTTTCGATTCACCGGACGAGGTCGGTCGCGTTCTGCAACACAACTCCGGAATTCGCGTAAATCTGCGACTTCTATCTGCGTAAATCTGCGAGAAATCTAACTCGCAATCAAATAAAATTCATTAAAAACTAAATAAAATCAATATAAATTTTGATTTTATTGAAATTTGTTTTATTTTTGTACCATTATTAATAAGAAAAAATAAAAACTATGTTACCAACAACTTGTCCGAGCTGTCAATCACAGCTTAAGGTAATGGCATTGAAGTGTGAAACTTGCCAAACAGAGGTAACCGGACTGTATGAACTTCCGGTTTTGCTTCGTCTTTCAGAAGAGGAATTACGCTTTATTATCCGCTTTGTAAAAAATAGCGGAAGCTTGAAAGATATGTCGGCGGAGCTTAAACTGAGTTACCCCACTGTGAGAAATATGTTAAATGAAATCATTCAAAAAATTCGAGATTATGAAGAAAAATAACAATTGGAATTTACTTTGGAATCCATTTATCCGCCTCGCTGGGTGGCAGGCTTTCGGCATTGGGATAATTATCGTATTTATTTCAGCAGTGCTGGCAAGTTATGGCAATCTGGCTTTTGATGGAGCTATTGATGCGCATTTTGGAGATAATATTACTATCGCTCAATCACTCTTGGTTACGGGAATAAGTCTGCTCTCTGTTGTGCTTAGCATGTACGTGATCGGCTTAATTATTTCTAAGAATTTCCGCTTTGTTGATATTTTGGGAACCATGACATTGGCACGTGCACCCTTTCTTATATTGGCGGTATTATCGCTGTTTGTCACCTCTCCCGATGTAGAACAAGTGCTTCAAAATCCAATGATTGTGCTTGATTACCCGTCTTTTTTGGTCTTGGGAGTTATTTCCGTGCCGATTATAGTATGGTATATTGCGTTGATGTATAATGGATTAAAAGTATCCACGGGAACAAAAGGCACAAAATTGACAATCGGTTTTATCGGTGGAATTCTTGTGGCTGAAGTTATTTCAAAGCTACTTATTTATCTAGTTTTGTAATGATCAGGAAATGTTTGCTATCACTATTCGCTATTTTGCTTGTTGCATTTCCGAAAGTGAAAGTAAAAAGCTGATGGCAATTGTGACAAAAACCCCGAAAGTTGGACAAAAAACTTTCGGGGTTTTGTTATACTTTAAAAGGGATATTCGTTAATTTCAAATTTAAAACAGAATTGATAAATATATTGTCCTTTCAGGGCGTAGATAATTGAAAAACATCAGAGTACGGGGCTGTCTCAAAAGCAACGCAGCAGTTGAACAATATGAGACACCGCCTTTCCCTATTTTTTTATCAGTTTATTCTTGTAAACACCTTCCTTGCTGTTCAATAGAACCATGTAGATACCCTTTGGTAAAGAACTTACATCCACATAATTGTTTTTATCCGAACCATTCAACACTTCTGCTCCCTGTAGATTAATAATTC
>DAOOBP010000283.1:0-1580 GCA_035407925.1 Salinivirgaceae bacterium | reverse complement strand
TTTTAAGAACTATTTTAACACCTGGCTACTTCGTCATAGAAAAGTATGACGAACCTGGAATATACCACGAACACCAGCTGTAAAACATCATCAAATAATCAACACAAGCACCAGGAAAATAACCAAATAGGTAATACATTGTTAATCCTCATAGCTATAAACAAAATCAGATTTTAACCAAGTAAACACCTGGAAAAACCAGGAGCAAATAGACATTGACCAGGTAAAAAAATGTGAAAACTGAAATTTTCCACACCTGGACCAGAGATCTCCAGGCAAGATCTCGAAATTTTTAAAAATAAAAAGGAGAAGGTAATGGCAAACTATGAGCAGTAAAACCACTACCTAATCATACTATATATTCTGAGAATATAAAAAATTTTTTCCTCAAACTGCATCAACCATCATAAAATCATTCCCAGTAGGGTATTCCCACACCGGATGAGAAGGCTTTAAAGGAGATAACTCAATTTCAGCCCAGACAATAGTCATAATCTCCCAAAGCCGATCACTATACACAGGAATCATTAAAATAGTCCTTAAACACCGTTCCTTTTCAATCTCCTGATGAAAACCAACAGCGACCCACCTGAAAACATCACCAAAAAGATTTAAAAGTTTTTCTCCAAAAATTCTCCAATCAATATTCCTCTCAACATATTGACAATACAACTCCATTAAATCTATATGGAGCTGATCCACTCTTTCCTGAAACTTCCGACCAAGCAAAAGCTTTCTCTTTTCTATACTCATAACTAAACACACACCTACAACTATTCATTTTAAAATAAAAAGTTTAGGGGAAAAAACGGAGGAGCAAAAGGTAAAAGCATGAAAACCCCTAAACCCTACATCATAATAGAATTTCAAACCTTAAAAAACTATCTGAATATATATAAATATTTATTAAACCTTTAAAAATCAAAACAAACCCATAGAAAGCCAAAAGAAAACCAGAACAAAAAAAACAAAATACAAAACCCAAAAACTAACCTATTCAATATACATAAAACTGTACTAAAAAACCTATTTTCACCTTCCAAATACAACAATAAGCCCTACGACACCAGAAAAAATAATACAAACTCAATAACGGCACTGTGAGCCATACCGCCCCATTCCCCCTTATCCTGTTTTAATACTCCTCCCCTTCGTCATACGCAATAAATAACGAACCTCGCTACGCTCGGACGCCCAGCAAAGCTGGGCTTCGTTATTATGCGTATAACGAAGACCGCCGCCGCCGCCCATTCCCACTGCGTAGGGGCATATACGCCCAGGCTCACGCCTGGGCAATATTATTAATACTCCCTTCCTCCTCCATACTCCAATAAACAGAAACAAACTTTAGATTTGTACCACCACCCATTTTTAGAATACCCACGACAGGGGAACATAGAAAAGGGACTCGACGTCCCACAGCCCTCCACTCGGAATTAGTAAGCACAAATTCCGAGTAGAATCCTCGCTCGCTGACCCGCGAAGGGAGGGGGACACCGATCCAACCTCTAACCCTTCGCTACTCGCTCGGATTCATTGTGATTAATGTTAGTGGGTGGGTGTGTTTTTGTTGTTCTGTG
>DAOOBP010000282.1:0-1587 GCA_035407925.1 Salinivirgaceae bacterium | reverse complement strand
AAGCCAACTGACAAAAAAGTCAATTGGCTTTCTATGGAGCGGTCCGGACGGGACTGCCCAAATGCAATTCTTTTGTTTTTGAATAATCCGTTAAATCGACATGTTTGGCATATATAATGCAGAAAAACAATGATATAAGATCTGATTATATATTGCATGGGATAGCATGAAGTATTGCTTGCTTGCAAATAGAATGACAAAAATTGATGTTTTTGTCATTCTTTAATGTTATATTTGTTTTATTCAATACTAATAAGAGACAAGAATTAATGGCAACAATCAACTTCTACCTATCAAGTAAAATTGACAAAACACTGTCTAAAAGTCAAGTGTTAATAAGATTGGTCTATGGAAATGGTTTGGCTTTAAGAGCAAAGACCAGGATCTTCATATCCCCTGAGAGATGGAAAGACAATAGAATAATTTTTCCCAGGTTACAGAACAAGGAAAAGGTGGAATTAATCAAAACTCAAAAGCAGTTGGATAAATTAAGAGGTGTCATTTTAGATGCTTCAATTGCAATTCCAAAAGAGCAATTCTCTAAGCAATGGTTGGAGGAGGTCATAGATAAGTTTTATTTTCCCGATCAATACAAACCAAAGGAGGAAAAGCCAAGTACTCTATTTCAATATATTGATGAATTTATCAAGATGGCACATCGGCGAAAAGACAAAGATACGGGACGTATTTTATCTAAAAATTCATTACAGCAATATCAAGCAACATATAAGCATTTACAAAATTTTGCCTCAAAGAAAAGGATAGATGACTTTGAATTCGAGGATGTTAACACAAGGTTTTACGAGGGTTTTGTTTCGTACTTACAAAGCTTGGGGTTTACCAACAACAGTATAGGCAAACATATAAAAGTTCTCAAGACATTCATAAACGAAGCCCCACTGTCTTTGAAAAACAAGGCTGATCTTACAAAATTTAAGGTTTTTACAGAAGATGTTGACTCTGTGTTCCTTGATGAACAGGAGCTACATAAATTAAGTACTTGTAGTTTGAGTGGAAGGCTTGCAAAGGTTCGCGATTGGTTTTTGTTGTTAGCATGGACCGGTTGCCGTTATTCCGATTCGGAAAAGATAAGTAATACTGATATTAAGGATGGTTTTATAACATTCCGACAACAGAAAACCAATGAAAAGGTCACGATTCCTATTCATCCGGCAGTTATTGAGGTGCTGGAGAAATACAATTATCAAATGCCGAAACCATTAAGTAACCAAAGATTTAATGAGTACATAAAAGAGGTCGCAAAGGTCGCAGGAATCGATCAGATGGAAACAATAACTAAAACAGTTGGCGGCATCCTTACGTCAACACAGGTGCCAAAATACAGCCTCATAGGAAGTCATACAGGTCGTCGCTCTTTTTGTACGAACATGTACCTCCGCGGCATTCCTACTTACACTATTATGGCGATATCAGGCCATCGTACGGAAAAGTCCTTTTTAAAATACTTAAGGGTAAGTAAAGAGGAACATGCAAAACTTATGAAGCAAGCATGGGCAAATATGTATTCTAGCAATACTCGTTAATCCAAATTATCAAACACGATTCATTCGGCCAGGTCCGGGTGAT
>DAOOBP010000281.1:0-1606 GCA_035407925.1 Salinivirgaceae bacterium | reverse complement strand
CCATGCGTATTTTGAAAGAGAAAAAACTGGCGTTTGGCGCATCCTGTTGCTATACTTCTAAAAATATTGATTCTCTCAGTTCGGAAGAATATATCGATATGTTAGTTGAGTCAGGAGCAAAATTTGCATGGTTTTTTCACTATATGCCTATTGGCAATACTGCTGTTCCTGAACTATTGCCCTTACCTGAACAACGTGAGGTTATGTACCGTAAAATAAGAGAATACAGAAAAACCAAACCTATTTTTACAATCGATTTCCAAGATGACGGTGAATATATTAACGGATGTATTGCAGGTGGTCGCAGCTACCTGCACATTAACGCCAATGGTGATATAGAGCCTTGTGCTTTTATTCACTACGCAGATTCCAATATTAGAACTCATACACTTCTGGAAGCTTTGAAACGACCTTTATTTATGGCTTATAAAGAAGGGCAACCTTTTAATGACAATATGCTTCGTCCTTGTCCAATGTTGGAAAATCCGGAGTGTTTATGCAACATGGTCAAGAATTCCGGTGCTCATTCAACCGATATGCAGTCTCCTGAAAACATTGACGATTTGTATGCTAAGTGTAAGCCCTATGCAGACCGCTGGGCTCCCAAAGCTGATAAACTCTGGGCAGCAAGTCATACGTAGTATTCATCACAAAAAAATTGTATCAACCACTCAGTCCCTAGCCATAAAAGAACAACAAAACGGAGACAATACTGAGTTGTTCTTTATTATACTCTGAAATATTGATATATCAGGGTTTTCAGAGAAATCTCAAATAAACGAAAGGATACAAATGGCGTAAGTATAGTTGTAAATGAATTGATTAAAACAGTTAATTAAAAAATGCTTTCAGGCTAAACCGCTAATTTATTTGATTATAGCATTATTCAGTCCATTTTTAATCATCTTTATTGCGGCAATTATAAACTACTTTGTTGACAACTCACCAATCAACATTTCAGGTCTGTTTACCTCAAAAGAGTTTCCACACTTCAACTCATTGACTTATTTTATTTACAACTTTCTATTTTTTATACTGAATTCATCAAATTAAAAAACAAAGGACACGCCAGCATGGCATCTTTGCATCCGCAAGAAATGGCAGAACGTATTATTGTCTTCTCGGGTAACTAATTCTCTAATTCAAATATTTGAAAAATATAGCATAATAACGGAAAACAAAATATCAAAAATGAAACAATGATGTTGTTGTTGCTCCTAAAAAAAGGCTTTAAATGAAGATATAAACCGCTATAAGAAGTTAAATTATCAGGTTATAGTAGATAGCTGATAAAAATCAGGATAATAAACTTAAAAATTCCTGAAAAAGTCAAAGTTATGTGTCATTTGCCGGAAGGCGATTTTGAGTATTACTCAGGGGCAAGTGATAGAATAGAGTTTGACATTGCTCGAATAAGTCACAGAAACGTAACACCTTTTCTGTTACACTTTAAATTCAACGTAATTATTTTTGTTCCAACTGAAAAGTTAACATAAAAAGATGAAAACCCGAAATCTATTAGTTGGCCTTTTGCTCTTCCTTTCAGTTGGAGCTCTATTTGGTGGCGGTGCTTTTTTACTTTTCCCCGAAGGGTGGATGGAAATGA
>DAOOBP010000280.1:0-1611 GCA_035407925.1 Salinivirgaceae bacterium | reverse complement strand
GGGAGTTCACATCAGCAATAACTCCCTCAGCCGTTGGCGGAACAAGTGTTGCTATCTTATACGTTCACAAAGAGGGTATTAGCGTTGGTAAAAGCTCGGCGGTTGTCATGGCTACATCATTTCTCGATGAACTATATTTTATACTACTGTTTCCACTTTTAATAATTTTTCTTGATAGTCAGGTTTTATTTCTTGCACAAGAAACTGGGCTTAATTTCAGAAACGAATTTCTTCTGTTCGCAATAATTGGATACTCTCTAAAACTTGCTTATCTGATACTATTGAGTTACGGATTATTTTTTAACCCCCGTGGTTTGAAATGGCTTTTGCTACAAATATTCCGGTTGCCCGTGCTTAGACGCTGGAGACAAGGAGCCAACAAAGCAGGAAGCGAAATAATAACTAGTAGCAAAGAGTTAATAAATAAGCCTTTTAGCTGGTGGCTACATGCTTTTGCAGCAACATTTTTCTCATGGACATCAAGGTATTGGGTTGTAAATGCAATACTTTTGGCATTTTTTACTGTAAAAGACCATATATTAATATTTGCAAGACAGTTAGTTATGTGGATAATGATGTTGGTTAGCCCAACACCTGGCGGAAGTGGTTTTGCAGAATATATATTTACCCGATATCTATCAGATGTAATCCCTGTAGATCCCACACTAATTGGGCCTGTAATAGTTGCAATGGCTCTATTGTGGAGAGTAATAAGCTATTACCCATATCTATTTATCGGAGCTATAATTTTCCCACGCTGGATAAAAACAAAATTTAAACGTGATAAAAATTAGGAGAGGATAAATATTGTGACTATCTTGCGCCACCGCAGAATGGAGTTAAACCTCTTAAAAAAAGTTTATCAAAAAGTGTGTCGGTAACAACAAACAAAGACCACTTATCACTCTAAAAGACACAAAAATATTTTACGAACCATTAAAGATTTTTTATTTTGCAACAGTCTTATAACAATAAGGAGGTGTTACAAATTTTTGTAACAGAGGAGTTTAAGAAAATAGAGCTTGACGATAAGCTACAATTTAACTATGCTATTTCAAATTTAGGGCGACTAATAAGCTATACCAACAAGTTTGAAGATGGCAGGGTAGTAAAAGGTTCACTAACCGAAGGATTTAGAATGTTTCGTTATAAAATCCGCCGTAACGGAAAAATAAATTACAAACACAAATTCATTTATAAGCTAGTCGCAGAGCATTTCCTACCTCCACCCGCTAAAGAGCAAGAGTACATTATTCATTTAGACCACAACCTTTCTAACGACAACGTAAAAAACTTAAAATGGGTAACGAGAGAAGAAAAGTTGCAACATCAACGAACCAACCCAAAAGTTATAGAGGCTAAAAAACAATTAGCTGAACATAACAGAATGCGAGATGGACACAAACTAACATCAACACAAGTAATGCAAATTAAAAAAAGGCTTGCCGACCCGAACAACAAAACAAGAATGAAAACCTTAGCTAAACGTTTTGGAATCAGCGAGATGCAACTGTATCGCATTAAAACAGGAGAGAATTGGGGACATATAAAAATTTAAATGAATAACCGTATATTTACCTATTTATAGAACAGAAAAATCTTTTTCAATAC
>DAOOBP010000279.1:0-1612 GCA_035407925.1 Salinivirgaceae bacterium | reverse complement strand
ATGCAACGCACCCGTAGGCGATGGCGCAAAACGAACACGAACTTTTCTTTCCATTCAATAATATTGTGTTTAATATCTTATATCTAAATTATGTGCGATGTATATGTAGGTCAAAATATGATATAATCTACTCTTTAATAATATTTTTGGTAGAACTAAAATCAACTTCATATGGATCTGTTACATAAGCACCTTTTACAATAACTGAATTAGGATGCGTATCAACAAAATTACTCATCTTAATCCAAATTTTACCATAATTAACGTATGCAAATTTTATGCTACGTGGCTTTCCACAAACACGACAGAGCTCTGTATAAGTCATTCCAAGACGTGCATTTTGTAAAACAATGTCTGTGGCTTTCTTGATACGTTGTTCAATTTGTTGTACTTCAGATAGAATCTCTTGCTCTTGCTTTTGATAAGTGTCAAGTTGCGTCTTAAGCGTCTGTAGTTGTTTTTTTAGTTCGTCAACTTTTTGTTTTTGTTGCTGTACTTGAGCGATTTGCGTCTCATATTTCGACTGCAATGCTTTTACTTCTTCGTTTTTTTGTAGAGAGAGTGTTTGCGTATTAGACAATAAAATTCGTAAACTGTCAATTACAACATCAGCTTGGCGTTTTTCGAGTGAAGCATTAATTTTTCTTGCAACATCTGTTGGGTCGGCCTCAATTTCAGCTTTAATGTAATATTGAACGCCATTCCAATTTTCTTCCAAAATTTTGGTTTCTGTGATACCTGCACTTAACGATTTTATCTCATTTTGAAAAAAATCTTTTGTAATTGTACCTTTTTGGTCTTCTACAATGTAGTTAGTGTAACTTTCCATGTACACGCCCAATTCTTCAAGTAAAAGACGTTTTACCTCTGTGAGAGCTTTGGCGCGCGCCGTAATTTTACTGTCGTTTTCTCCAGCTTGGTAATTATATTCACGAATGAATACTTTGTTTTCAGCGAAAGCACCAATAGTAATAGTTGCTAATGTAATTAAACAACACAAAACTTTTCTCATACTTCTGTTATTTTTAATAAAACAATTGATATAATAGATTAGTAACAAACGTTACAATAATGCTAAACAGCAGAGCCCACCAAAAGCTGTCCACATGAAAACTGCTCAACAGTTTGCCTGCCAATAAAATAATTAGCGCATCAATAACGAACAGAAACAAGCCGAGCGTTACCACCGTAACGGGAATGGTAAGCAAAGTCAGCAAGGGCTTTACCAATACGTTGAGTACGGCAATAATGATACTTACACCAATGGCTGTCCAAAAACTTTTTACACTAATGCCCGGCAACAGCCAAGCAGTTAAATACACAGCCAACGCCGAAATCAGAAGATGTGCAATGATACTCATATCTTTTTGTTTAAGTTTTTAATTCAATAAATAGTAATATTAAAATAGTTTTTATTTCTCTTTATCTACAACTTTTAATCCCAATTCATCCAATTGTATTTGGTCAATAAATCCGGGGGCATTAAGCATTACATCGCGACCTTGATTATTTTTTGGGAAGGCGATGCAATCGCGAATGCTGTCCAAGCCCACAAAGAGCGACACAAAACGGTCGAGACCGTATGCCAAACCTCCGTGGGGCGGTGCGCCGT
>DAOOBP010000278.1:0-1620 GCA_035407925.1 Salinivirgaceae bacterium | reverse complement strand
AAGACTCCATTAGAAGCATTTAATGAAAGTGTTGCATTAACAGGTTGAATGTACCTCTTTTTTTATTTACCAAAACATAAGTTTATGATATAATACAATTATTCGTTGGGCTTTTAATAAAATATTCAAATAAATTTGGGCATAACATAAGTTTGGTTTGGCAAATGTTTTAGAAATATCCCTGTTGAATTCTCAGTAACTTAAAGCATATCTATGATTCCAAAAATTTTAGTACAAATTGACCAAGAGCAAGAAGTAAATCTTTTTTTGAAGTTTTTAAACCATCCTGAATTTCCAAATCATAGGACGAATATTTTACAAGTTTTCCCAGCCTTAAACGAATTGATCGCAGATTTAGAGAATGAGGATACGGCAGTCAGGCATTTTCTAGATAAATTTTATATAGATTATAAGTCTGAGGTTGAGTTGGCCATACAAGACTCTAAAGAAGAACTGGCACAGAGCTCAAGGGTGTTAGACGCTCTCGGGCAAGCCATGGATTACAGTTGGCCAAATAATGTCAATTATGTTGCTGTGCCAACCATACTTCCGTTTTCTCCATTTCAGCATGATACTTTTTTCTTTTCTATCACCGGGCAAGTTATGAGTAAAAGCAAAACCAGTGCTTTAGCAGTGGCAATACATGAGATATCACATTTTATTTTTTTTGAATACTTGAAAAAAATTAACGATGTAAATAATATCTCTTTACCCAGAGACGCCAAATATTATTTAAAAGAATCTCTCACCGCCGCGCTTTTTAATGAGGATCCCCTGCGTAAAGAATTGAAAATAGAAATTTATCTAGGAAACCCGGAAGTACGAGATATTTTTATAAAAGCTGGACCAAACCATGCAGAAGTGCTTGTTGATTATATTCGGAGAAAATATATAGAAAATAGGCAAAACAACAAAAACTTTGAGCAATTTTTAACTGACCTAGTTGTAAAATTTAATGATGTGTCTGAGGAATTTTCAAAAAAGCGCAAAATCTGGAATCTTTGGGGTAAGGAATTGCAGAAAAACAAAGAGGAATTTTTGAAGTATAAAAAACCAATTGAAATAATGTAGCCCCAGGGAAATAGACTCCCTGGGGCATTATGGGCGATGTTCACCCACGGCTGTCGCATTCTTGACAATTGTAATTGCAGTCGTAGCAGTCATCCCATGAATCCACGAATTGTCCTTGAGATTCAGCTATCGACTGAGAATCGAAGATCGATTCAAAGCCAGCGACATCAGTACAAGCTTCTGCTCCCACAGTTATCACCTCCTCTCTAGTTGTTTGGACTACTTGGTAAAAGAACCCTTCGATCGAAAAGTCCTTCTATAAAACCATCCTTAACTCTACCAAATCTTTCGACTAGGTTTGCGGAGAACAAATCAGTACCATACGGCAACATCTTTAGCCATTTAAACCCGTCCGGGTTTAAATAGCAACCAAAGTGCGTATCTACGAATATTGTAGCACCGAAGCTTTCTTCACGCCGGCGGATTTTGGGGTTTAGGCGTACGATCTCGGGCAACGCTACTTTCGTTTTGTGGCGATTAATCAGTTGATCGTAAACAAATTCAGAATCTGATGGGCAAGCATAAGGGTCAATATTAGAAATCGAGCCG
>DAOOBP010000277.1:0-1631 GCA_035407925.1 Salinivirgaceae bacterium | reverse complement strand
AAAAGCTCTCTCTCCTATTGTCTCTAATATTTGTGGTAAAGTGATAGATGTTAGTTCTGCGCAAAACATAAAAGCTGTTTTATCTATTTTTTTTACAGTGGCAGGTATGGTGTATGCTCCACTTTTCCCTGTACCACAAAATATAAGGGTAGTTTTATATTTATCGAATAAAATGCCATCTTGGCTACTAAAATGCTGATTGTCCTCGTGCACAATAAAACCTCCTTTAGCCATAGCAAAAGCCGTCTCACCAATCGTATTTACTGAAGCTGGAATATTGATAGAATTTAGATTCATACATCCACTAAATGCTCCCGTACCAATATACTCAATCCCTTCGGAGATATTAACAGAGTTTAATCCTAGACTCAAAATAAATGCACCCATAGCTATTTGCTTTACAGAGTACGTATTGTTATTATTAGGATTTACTACAGTAGCAGGAATAGTAATGGCTCCGACAGGATAATTGCCATCGTTGTATGCTACCCCACTAGTTGGATCTAATTCTGATACCACTATAGCTGTTTTAGCTATTTCATCCATAATACGATAATAGAGTTGCCCTGATTTGAAGTCGTAATAATTCTGCGCCGTTGCCATATTAGCAAATATCATTAACCCCAATAGTGCTAAAACTGATTTTATGAAAATTTTTCTCATATAAACTCCTATTTTAAAAAGTTAATAATTCTTGATTTGTTAATTTTAAACAAAATTATGTTTTCAAATACAAATGTAGTGTTTTTTTTAATTAAACAACAACATATCTAATAAGTTTCTAAAAACAGCCTTCAAAAAAACGAATAGGTTTGCACAATGTTTTGCGTAGGTCGGGCAGCGTGGGGCGACGAATCGCAACACAGGCTATATGCAATAGTGAATGAAAGTGTCTTGTATAAAATGTTTCGTAATTTTGAGTCAAAACTATGTGCAAATGAAGTGTAAATAATCCCCCAACACCCTCATATACCACCAATAAAAAAAGAATTTTTAACAAAAACTTTCGTATATTAAAAATATTCTATAGGTTTGTATGCAAATGGAAACAAATAACAAAGACCATGAGAAAAATAATCTTTTCATTATCAATTATTCTATTCATTAGTTTTAATAATGAAGGAGCCATTGCCCAAACCACCAAAACGGTTGGCAACGGGGGCGATTACACAACATTAAATGCAGCAATTGCTGACATTCAAAATGGCAACTTAAATGGGGACATAATTTTTAATATTATCTCCGATATTACCGAAACAAACGCAGGTTTTATTGGAAAATCGGGTGTGGGTAGTTGGAATTATAATTCCATTACAATAAGACCTTCAGGTGACGTGCGAGAGATAAATGCAGGTCTTACCGAACCAATTCTATATGTTGCGGGTAGTAACATTGTAATAGATGGAAGAGTAAATGACACTGGCAGCAATAATCAGCTTACATTCAGCAATAGCTCCGGCCCGGCCATTAACATTATAAACTACTATGGAGTTGAAAATATTGCCCTAAAATACCTCAATCTTGAAGGAGTAGTCGAAAGCACCACAGCAGGTATTGTTAATGTACTTTCCAATGTAGCCTCAGCAACAACAGGGATAGTTATTGAGAATTGTAAAATTGGAAATCCAAAC
>DAOOBP010000276.1:0-1651 GCA_035407925.1 Salinivirgaceae bacterium | reverse complement strand
ACTAAAGATGGCGAAATAAAATCGTTTGAAAAATATACTCCATTACAGTTTATGCAGGAGATACTACCTGACGTGAAATATGATGAGTACGTAATGATTATGAACGACCCAACGCGTCCTTATTATCAATACTTTGAGATTGAAAACTACAGAAATACCAAAGAGGGCGTAAATTGGAAATACGTAAACCTGCCTAACGATGTTATCAAACAGATATGCGTGGCTTCCATAAAGGGAAATGAGTCAATGTACACGTCAAGCGACGTGGGCAAGCAACTAAACAACAAAGAAGGGATATTGTCTTTAGATAATTATGATTATCAGTCAATTTATGGTATCTCATTCGGAATGGACAAAAAAGCAAGAATTATTACACGCGAAAGTGGCTCGGCACACGCTATGACACTAATTGCTGTTGATGTTGACGAAAATGAAAAACCAACTAAATGGCAATTTGAAAACAGTTGGGGTAGCAGCAGCGGATATAACGGATACTTAACGTTTACCGATGCTTGGTTCGACGAATATATGTTCCGTTTCGTCGCCCACAAAAAATATCTTTCAGCTGATGTGCTTAAAGTTCTCGAGAAAGAACCTATTATGTTGCCACCTTGGGATCCAATGTTTTAAAAGCAAGGATAAACAAAGTCTAATTTACTTGTTTTTTATTGATAATAAGCAGGTTGTAGTTTATTGTTAGCATACTGAAACAACACTGTTAAAGTATAAATAACTGTTTTATGTCAAACGATACGTCCGATTCACGAGCCAAAATATTAGCTGTTGGAGCCGTGCTGTGTTGGTCCACAGTTGCAACAGCTTTTAAATTAGGATTAGAGGGTTTATCGCCAATAAGTTTTCTTTTTTACGTAATAATATCATCGATAATATTTCTGTGCGTATTTATTACGTTGACAGATCGTTGGAAAGGATTTAAAAAAATTAAGTTCTCAGATTTTTTGGTAGCAATTTTTTCGGGACTTTTAAACCCATTTGCATATTACCTGATTCTTTTTGAAGCTTATGATAGACTTCCAGCGCAAGTGGCTCAAACACTTAACTATACATGGCCCATTGTTTTGGTGTTGATGTCGGCATTTATTAATAAGCGAAAAGTTGCGAAAAACGTTATTTGGGGTTTATTGCTTGGGTTTTTGGGCGTTATGTTTATTGCATCGCGCGGACACATATTTGTATTATCGTTTGATGGTGTAGGTGTTTTCCTTGCTGTTTTTAGCAGTTTGGTGTGGGCAACATATTGGATTATAAGTAAGTCATCGAAAGTAGAGCCTGTGCGGTTTCTGTTTATAAATCAGGTTGTTGGACTATTAGCCACGTTATTATGGATAACGGTTTTTGATATTAGAATTGATATACCAAACACGCAGTCGGCTTTAGCCACAATATATTCAGGGTGGTTTGAAATGGGTATTGCCTTTGTTTTGTGGATAACGGCATTGCGATATGCTTCGAAGCCCGAAATAATATCGCATTTTATATTTTTTGCTCCGTTTTTATCACTATTTTTTATACGATTTATTCTTTCGGAACCAATCATGTTCTCAACATTAGTAGGACTTGTACTTATTATTTCAGGAGTATTAATTGTTGAATATGGTTCTGATGTATTTAAAAAGATTCGCAAAAAGCT
>DAOOBP010000275.1:0-1652 GCA_035407925.1 Salinivirgaceae bacterium | reverse complement strand
ACCCCTCATTTACAATAATATACAAATAATTTTAAATTTTTGTCATGTACTAAGGACAATCTGTTTAATACCTAACTCCGCCCTATTAGGTAGTCTTTTCAACACAGTAATTTGATTTTCAAGATTATGCCAATTGGACAACTACTATAGTCCAAATTTCACTTCAACGACCAAGTGCACCATCCCGCGCCCGGTACGGCACACCGCGCACCACGCAACTTCTACTATTTTTGTCATGTACTAAGCACATTTTTATAAATTACCATCTATTTTTATAATCAAGTTTGAACTATTTGTAAAATTAACTGTTTGTATGTAAGTTTGTGTACAAAAAAAATAGAATATGATTTCAATCAAAAAATTTGTTTTCAACCCTTGGCAGGAAAACACATTTGTAGTATATGACGATACCGGTCAATGTGTAATAATAGATGCGGGATGTTTCAATCAACAAGAAGAGAGTGAACTATCATCATTTATTAAAAACAATAACCTTACCCTAAAATATGTATTAAACACACATTTGCATATAGATCACATTATGGGTAATGCTTTTCTTTATAAGGAATTTGGGTTAGCTCCCTATGCACACGAAAACGATGAGTTCCTAATCGACCAAACAATGTCATACGCAACACAATTGGGAATAAAACTCTCTGCAGAACCCCCTTATCCTGGCAAATATATTGAAGATGGGCAAATCATTAAGTTCGGGAATTCAAGTCTGAACGTAATGCACATTCCAGGACATACCCCTGGTCATGTCGTATTTTATAATGAAGAAGCTAAAGTGGTTTTTTCTGGCGATGTGCTTTTTTATGAGTCAATCGGCAGAACTGATCTTATTTATGGTAATTACGAAACTCTAATCAGAGGGATAAACCAAAAACTACTTACATTGCCCGATAATACGAAAGTTCTTCCCGGTCACGGTGAATCAACAACTATTGGGCATGAAAGAACAAACAATCCATTTATTAGGCACATGAATTTCAATTAGTTTCAATATTTTTACTAATCTCCTTTTTTAGTTTTTTCTTATTATAAGAGACCAGTATATAAGCCTCATACAATCCTTCATCAGTTTGTTGTGAGGCTTTTTCTATTATACTGACATCAGACAACGTAATTTCAGTTTTTGTCTCTTCCGACTTAATATTTCCGTTACTCTCTTTGGAAACTTCTTTCAATATAACTGTAGTAGGTCCAAGAATTTCAGCCAGTTCGGTAAAAGCATTTGTGCGAGCTTTTTCATAAGCTACCGACTGATTTGCCGACTTTCCATATCCAACCGCATAAACCTTGTTTTTAGATTTTGGGAGTTTGTTTGCCCATTTTGGAGGAAATTCTTCTCTGCTTTGAGCCGATGTGCAAGCTATCAGACCAAGTAGAAGCGTTAGTATAAATATTTGTTTTGTCATCTTTTTTACGCTTTTAAATTTTGTTAACAAGATATGAGAAATATTTTCAATATTTGGTTTAATTTTATCGAAAAAATCCTAACCAAATGTTAAATAATGCGAGTTGTATATAAATTCAGGAAAAGTAGCTTATTAAAAACAAAAACAACTAACTTTGTCAGCTTGATATAGCAAACTTAGGTTGTTTATTTGAAATTCGAACAATTACAACAATTGATAACAAACTACGTA
>DAOOBP010000274.1:0-1657 GCA_035407925.1 Salinivirgaceae bacterium | reverse complement strand
TAAAGCATATGGAGGATGCGGAATCTCGTACCACTGCCCCCCGACAACATCAAGTTTGTACCATAATGTTTCAACAGATCCGGGAGTAAATTGGCTGATAATGGTATCACCCAAAGTAATTTGCTCCGCTTTGTCGTAAGTTGTGTTGGTCTGTGCCATACTTGGTCCTGCAACCAACAACATTAAACTACATAAAAAAGATAAATAAAATTTACGTTTCATAATGATGTTTTTAATAGGTTTAAATATCTGATTTAAAATATATTTTTAAGTATAATTACTTTGTACTTTTTAAGCTATGTTTATATAAAAACAAAATCCCTGTTATCTTTATCTGTCTAAGTTTTAAAATTTATTTATTTCTAGTTTGTAAATATCACCCATTCACATTACAAACAATATAAACTTTACAAAGGTAAAGCATGAACTCAGTAAAGATAGTTCAAAAGGTAAAAAAAACAATGCAAAAGGTAAAAAATTACACTATTTATCTATCTTTGTATCCATAAACGTTAAATGTTGTTATTAACTACCAGAACTCGAAATTCAGCAATATGTTCAAACTTATCCTTCTGCTCAACCCCATCTACGTTACCTTGTTTTGGATATTAGTGCTGAATACGAATAAAAAGCAGGGCAATGTTCCCAAATTATTCTTGGGTAGATTTATGACAGTGACATTTTTGCTGTATTTATCGCATTTTTTCTATTATCTACCTCTACCTGAAATTTACCATTACATTGATCCTTTTTATCAATTGCTTAATTTGTTAGTATATCCGATGTACTATATCTATATCAGGTTGCTCACAGTAGACGACCGTTTTAAAATAAAAAAACACAGCATCAATTTAGCATTTCCTATATTGATTTTTATCTTATATGGAGTAGGTACTTTGTTGATGACCAAAGAAGAACATATTGATTATCTTTATCGGCAACTTTATACAAACGAACCACTGACAGGAGTTTTTCTGTATCAGAAAACGATTTATCTACTATGTCGTATTGCTTTTATCTTACAAGGTGTAGTTTATATGTGGTTATCCTATCGTTTGGTTGTCAAGCACAAGGAGCACATATTAAACTATTATGCCAATACAGAGGATGACTCTTTAGATAAAATACACATTTTAAATATCACATTGTCCATCACCATTATCATGGGAATATTGATGTCAGTATTAGGAAAAGAAAGTTTTATGTCAGATGAAAAAGCATTGATTCTACCTTCAGTCATATTTTCGATTATGTTATTCTGGATTGGATGGTTGGGTAACAAGCAACGCGCATTGTTGATAAACGATATTTTGTTGGATGGCTCAGTAGATTACCCCCAAGTTACAGATGACATAGAACCAACGACTGTGCAATTAGCAGTAGTAAGAGAAAAAATAATTAAGTTATTTGAAGAAAAGAAAATTTACTTGAACAAAGACCTGACAATATGGGAGGTAGCAAGAATTATTGGTACAAACAGAACTTACATTTCATCAGTTATCAACAATGATTTCAAGCAAAATTTTTCTTGTTTCGTCAATTCTTATCGGGTAAAACATGCTCAAGCAATAATAAATCAAAACCCAAAAATTCAAAAGGAAGAATTAGCCGAGAGATCGGGTTTTGGTTCTGTAAGTTCCATGCATCGAGCATTTAC
>DAOOBP010000273.1:0-1666 GCA_035407925.1 Salinivirgaceae bacterium | reverse complement strand
GGGAAGAAACCACTCGTAAGAGCAATTCACGCAGGTTTAGAGTGCGGGTTGTTCTTAAAAAAATATCCCGATTTAGATATGATATCGTTCGGCCCAACTTTAAGGGACGTACACTCTCCCGATGAGCGAATACACATAGGTTCAACACAAAAATTTTGGGATTTTTTAATTGAAGTAATTCAAAAAGCGCCGTTAAAAAAATAGATTGTTAATATGTTATCTTACCAAAGTCTCCAGTCATTATTGATTGGAGACATTTTGGTTAAAAGTGCAGTATAATATGTTTTTTAATAAGATATCTACGCTCAAAAAGTCCATAATAATAGCCTTGGTTTTTTTGGTAATTGTTGCATTATCAGGATATTGGGTTTACTATATAACTTTCCACAGACCCGTAAAATTCAAACACGAAAAGAGATGCACAATATACGTTACGCAAGAAACATCGTGGGAGGAGTTGGATTCAATGCTTAATAGATGCTTCAAACTGGAGAACAATCTTGCTTTTGAACGTATCGCCAAATACAAAAACTTAGAAAAATCATTTAAGCCCGGACACTATGTTTTTGAAAGATCGATTTCGGCAAACGACTTGGTAAATACTCTCAAGTATGGAAGGCAAACGCCTGTCAGCGTAGTTTTTAACAGTTTGAACAACTTAAATGAGTTGGCTGGAAGGTTGGGCGAGCAAATGCTGTTTGATAGCGTGGACATACAAAGAGAATTGTTTGATAATGAGGTTATTGCAGACTTTGGTTTTAATAGAGAGACATTCCCTGCAATGTTTATTCCCAATAAATATCAAGTATATTGGACTGACACGCCGACGGCTTTTCTAAAACGTATGAAAAGGGAGTACGATAAGTTTTGGAATAAAGAGCGAGTAGAAAAAGCTAAGATGCTAAATCTCACTCCAGTAGAAGTTTCAACTTTGGCTTCGATTGTTGAAAAAGAGAGTTTTATTACAAGCGAGATGCCAACTATTGCTGGAGTTTACCTAAATCGCTTGAAAAAAAACATACCCTTGCAAGCCGACCCAACTGTGGTTTTTGCAACTGGAAAGTTTTCAGTGCGACGGGTGACAAAAAAAATGTTAGCTGTCGAATCTCCGTACAACACCTATAAAAATGCAGGCTTACCACCCGGACCAATTTGTATTCCCTCTATACAGAGCATAAATTCCGTTCTAAATCCTCAAAAGCACGAATATTTGTTTTTTTGCGCCTCTACAAAAATGGATGGAACACACGTGTTTGCCAAAACGTTACGTCAGCATAATGCAAATGCAGAAAAGTATAGGAAACTGTTAAATAAAAAGAAAATATACAGGTAATATAGTTAAAATAAGGCAATTATATGCAAAAAAACATAGAAAGAGTGAAACCTATAATTGCGATAGTGTTGATACTCATTTTGTATCGTATTATTGCGTTTGGTATAAAAACATGTCTGCCGTTTGATACTTTCAGTTTTATTAATTTTTTGTCTGATATTTTGGCGTTTACCTTAACATACTATGTCGTCAGGTTTTTTGTTCGCAGAAGTTTTAAAAACGAAGTGTCGTGGTGGATAGTGCTGTTAATAAGTATTTTGCCTGCAATAGTGATAATAGTTCTTTTTAGGATACTTCTACTACTTATATTTTAAGCAATTAACAATGAGCAAT
>DAOOBP010000272.1:0-1680 GCA_035407925.1 Salinivirgaceae bacterium | reverse complement strand
TAGTATCAACCTTGTTGATTATAAGTTTTATTTTACCCTCTTTATCAATTATATAAGTTTTGCGTAACACTCCTTCGTATGTTCTGCCATACATTTTCTTTTCGCCCCAGGCATTATAGGTTTTTAAAATCTTTTTTTCGGTGTCTGCAATAAGGTTAAATGCCAAATTGTGTTTTGCAATAAATTTTTGGTGCGATGTGGCAGAATCAGGGCTTACGCCAACAACCTCGAATCCTTGTTTTGTTAAACTTGAGTAATTGTCGTTTAAATTACATGCTTCTGCTGTGCAACCCGGAGTATTGTCTTTTGGATAGAAGTAAAGAATTAAATCTTTGCCGGCAAAGTCGCTAAGTTTAATTGTTTTGCCATCTTGGTTTATTCCTTCAAAATTTGGCGCTTTTTGACCTACTTCAAGAGTTTTCATATTGGTATTATATCGTTGATTACTAAACAAATATCTATAAATGGTACAATTGATATCAAAATAGCAAATTTAACCAACATATTTACGAATACAAAAAAAAGTGTCAATCTTGCTGATTTTTATTGCTAATTGTATCAGGGTTCTGGTTTCCTTTTCGGATTATTAATCTTTATTGGATCTTGACGAGTGTCAAAAACATCTGTAATCAGAACACCTTCTTTAACCTTCTTATATATAATCTTGTAGTTATTGCAAACTAAATATCTGTGCCCCTCTCCAAGTTGCAATAAAGTTTCTTCGATTTGTCCTGATTCTGGGTGACTTATTAGTTGTCTTGTGGCTATAAAAATATTCTCTTAGATTATTCGTGCAACAGATTCACTTGCAACTTTTTTGTAATAATCATAAATCTCTTTGAGTGTTTCAGAAGCAAAGTCAGACCAAATAACCTTCATTCGATTACCACTTTTGAGATTCAATTTCTAGTTGTTCTTGTGTCTTATAACAACCTGAGAGGTAGTCACTATTAGATTTTCTAGCTCTTTCTATCAGTTGTTCTTCTGTAAATGACTCTTTTTTTACAACCTTTGTATTAAAGATTGCATCTTCAATCTTCTTAAACACATCTTCATCTTGAATATGTATTAAATATTCAATAACGTTTAATTTTCTAGTTTGTAAATCCATAACTCATATATCTTGTTACAAATATACTAATTTCCACAACTTTATACGTATTATCTATGAATTTTGTTTCAATAGTCTTGCCACTAATCAATATATTTACGAATACAAAAAAATGGCTATTTTGCTGGTTTTTCGTTGCTATGTAGCTAAATGCTATTAGCATTGTGTTTTAAGCCATTAAGGAGTTAAATGATACTTTTGAGACTGCCTCTCTTAATGCCTTAATGGTTCAAAAACAATTGATATTAAATGTTGGTAAAAGCGGTGCACTCGGTCACTGAGCTTGTCGAAGCGGTGCACTGAGCAAAGTCGAAGTGTGAGCGTAGCATTTCGGTCTGCTCAATAACCACCGAAATGTTGAAAGAAATTAGTAACCCAAAATTGTTAATTGCTCATTGTACACTTCGGCTCCGCTCAGTGAACGCACTTCGACAATTCGACTACGCTCAATGCAACGCTTTGCTCAGTGCACCGCATTGTTAATTGCTTTAAGATATTTATATTTGCAAGTCATTAAAAAACAACCAACTTGAAACGAACTTTTGTCTCCAGCCTTATCCTTTTAATTT
>DAOOBP010000271.1:0-1688 GCA_035407925.1 Salinivirgaceae bacterium | reverse complement strand
GTGCTTTATTTCAAGGCGATTGCTTGGATATTATGCCTTTGATACCTGATAATAGCATTGACTTAATATTATGCGATATACCTTACGGAACAACGGCTTGTAAGTGGGATAGTGTAATACCATTTGATAAAATGTGGGAACAATTGAAACGAATACGAAAAGACAATACTGCAATATTACTTTTTGGAAGCGAACCATTTAGCAGTAACTTACGAATGAGTAACATGAGTGAGTTTAAGTATGATTGGATTTGGGATAAAAAGCGAGTAAGCAACCCAATGATGGCAAAGAAAATGCCTTTAAAAAATTACGAAATTATAAGTGTGTTTTATAAACAACAGCCAATTTACAATCCACAGCCAACAAAAAAGAATACGCTTGGAGTTTTGAGTAATAAAAATAAAGATAAAACACACGCTACCGACACGACAGGCGGAAGCCAGTTGACTTGGAATGACAATAGCAATGAATTTGGGTATCCAAAAATGCTTTTAACAGAAATAAAGGTAATAAACAACCTTACAAAAGATAAAAGCGGATTGCACCCTACTCAAAAGCCGATTGAATTAAATGAATATTTAATAAAGACTTATTCAGACGAAGGAATGACTGTTTTAGATTTTACAATGGGTGCAGGTGCTTCAATGGTTGCTTCAAAAAATCTAAACCGTAAATTTATCGGTATTGAAAAAGAACCTAAATATTATGAGATTGCCTGTCAGCGATGCGGTTTTTAGCATTACCGCTAACGTTTCCGCTATGTGCAGTTTGGGAATTAAAAGCACTGCACTATCAACTTATAAAAATGATAATTAAATGAACGAACTTACGAATAACACCGAACCCCAAATTGCATATAGCGAGTGTTATGCACAGGTTTTTTTAGGTGATTGTTTGGAACTATATAAAAATATCGAACCTAAAAGTATAGACCTAATATTAACCGATTTACCTTATGGGACTACTGCCTGTAAGTGGGATACGATAATCCCATTTGATAAACTTTGGGAGATGGTAAACTACTTACTAAAACCAAACGGAGCTTTTATAACAACAGCTTCACAACCTTTTACAAGTTATTTAATTACAAGTAATATAAAACTATTTAAATATGCTTTAGTGTGGAGTAAGAAAATGACAAGCGGATTTGCTAATGCTAAATTTCAGCCGATGAAATCTCACGAAGATGTTTTGGTGTTTTGCAAAAGTAAAACGGTTTATAATCCACAAATGGTAAAAAGAACAGATGCGGAATTAAAAAGATTATCTCATAAATCAGTAAACACTACATCATCAGAACATACAAAATCAATGATTGGGAAAAGCGGTAATAGATACGATAATTTATATAAGTATCCAAACTCAATTATTGATATTGTAGGAGTAATGAATAACGGAGGAGAAAAACTACCGCATCCAACACAAAAACCAGTAGCATTATTTGAATACCTACTAAAAACATACAGCAATGAAAATATGACAATATTTGACCCTTGTATGGGTTCAGGAACGACTGGAGTAGCTTGTAAAAACCTAAACCGAAACTTTATCGGAATAGAAAAGGACGAAAACTATTTCAAAATAGCAGAACAGCGGATAAATGCACGGACGCTGTTTTCTTAAACTTGTGCATAACTACAAGTTTAACGGAGAGCAGAGATACGAATACTTTCATCAGCCTTTCATGG
>DAOOBP010000270.1:0-1702 GCA_035407925.1 Salinivirgaceae bacterium | reverse complement strand
GTAGTGGATTTCAAGTAAGTTGTCAGATTGTTTTCTATTTCAGGATTAAGTTCCGTAAAATTGAGTTTCAAACCAGATGCTATATCGATAGAATCTTGACCAACTTTAATTTTATTGGGTAATGGAATTAACTGAACATTATTTGTTGTGCTTGCATTATATTTTAACTTATTGTCTTGACAAGAAGATATGATTGTAATAACAATCAGTATAAAATAGTAGTGAACTATTTTCATGTTGTGATAATATAATAAATGTATTGTACTCTCTTTTGTCAGTCTTTAAGTAATATTCAACTATGTTGACTAACTATTTTTTACATGTGTTGTTGGTAGCTGATATTATTCAACTACTAATCTATCAATTTTTAAAACTTTTTCATTATCAGAGATTTTTAAGATATAAATCCCTGAATCTAGACTTGAAATATTGATCGTGGAATTATTTGGCTCTAAACACTCTGTTTTTTGTAATTTCCCTTGGATATCATAAATGAAAATTTGCAAATCCTGATAATTACCGTCAGAGATATTGACTGTTATTTGATTTTTGGCTGGATTTGGGAAAATCATAATGCTCTTTGAAATTGAAACATCTGAAATTTCCGTTATTGTAAGAGGATCGCCCCATGTAACACCTCCCTTTTTATAGTAAACTAAACTTCGTTCTGCACCACCAAAACAAAAAGCTTCCGAGCAAGAATAATATGGACCGCCAAGTCCTTTAACATAATAGTCATCTCTTAAACATCCATCAAAAATATATGCATGCCAACATAAATCACCACCAAAACTATATCTTTCATAACCGAGAGGAATATTTTTTGACAAAAGAGACTCATTTGTCATATAATAATTATATGTATCGTTTTCATAAAAGATAGGTTCTCCGGGAAGTTTATCAAATAGTGGGTCAGCTTTTATTGTTGTTCTTAAAGTGTCGTCATAGTATCTAAAATCAGAACTATCAGTCCAAACTGTGTGAATACTCTGTTTTCGTGAATATCGATAAACAATTGAGTCGGAATAATCTGTACGTTCCAAGTATTTATAAATTGCTTTATTGGTTGTAGCAGAACCTGACCCGTCGCTGTGCAAACAGCTTGATGTGTCTAAAATATGTAATTCATCACCTATTTGAAAATCATTTACTTCAAACCAAGTCAAGTTGTTAATTCCAGCCCTTGGATTTGATAGCCCAACTAAATTATATTCTTCGAATATTTCTGTTTTGTATGGATTGTCAAATTGAAAATTTGGAAACAGGTAGAAATTAAATGTTGTAACAAATCCGTGGAACTTACTTATACGTATGTTCATATTGTTAAGTTCCCAATCCAATAGGTTCATATTTTTATCATAAACATGAAATTTAATTGTTTTTACGGAATCGGTGACTCCTATGAATGTCAACGTATCATAGTTTACAACAGAAGCTTCGATTGTAAGAGAATCATATAGTGAAAAAGCAATCCATGTGTCTCCCAAATTGGCACTGGTTTTTATGGATATAGTATCTCCCATTTTATTAATGAACTCATTTAGCCCATTATTTTTTATTATCACGCTTTTTCCAATCCACGATGCTTCAAATGGTGAAAAACAATCATAATCCAATTGTTGTATGGTAGTAAAAGGGAAGAGCAGTGAATCGTTTTGATACTTTACAGAATCAATCCGAACAGCTTTGACGTTGTTGTACT
>DAOOBP010000269.1:0-1703 GCA_035407925.1 Salinivirgaceae bacterium | reverse complement strand
TGATAATACCATGCAAATTAAGAAAACTTTTTTCAATCTACATACTTTAATAACTATTGGACTTCTTCTAACTATAAACTCAATAAATGCTCAAAACTGTGCCTTAGAGGTAAATCAAGTTGACCCTGTAACAGGAGTTGTTGTAAAGCGAACCGAGGATTTGACAGTTGGCAGACTAAATGGACAGCCTCTTTATTTTAAAGCTCAATGTATTGGAGATAAAAAATATCTTAAAATGCGTTATTTCCGATACGGCAACTTTACAGTAAGCGATCAACTGCCTATAACTTTCACTTTTAGTGATAACTCTACCCTACAACTAATGCCACGACCGCAACCAGAAAGCCAACAAGGTTCATCGACAATTACTTCAGTTTCTTCGATGCTGATTTATGATATCAGCCCGGAGCAATACAATATTATCAAAAAGTTGCCCATTACATCAATAGCGGTTAAAACTGAAAAAGGGGATAATATTGATACAGACATTCGAGAACGGTTCAGGTATGTTATTCAAAACATGCTCAATTGCGTTGACATTTAGCAATGCGGTGCACTGAGCGAAGCCGAAGTGTGCAATTAATAATTATCAATCAACTTGCTGATTATTAGTAAGTTATTACAACTTTTAAAATTATATATTTAGCCTAAGATCACTTCGATGGTTATTGAGCTTGTCGAAATGCAAGCTCAGTGACCGTAATACGGTGGCTGAGTGCGCAGCAATAGAAGCCACCACACAGGAGATTATGAGGTCGCTTCGATAAACTCAGCGACCGTTATCGATGGCTAAGCCTGTCGAAGCCACCAAATAGGAAGATACTGTCCCAAAAAATATGAGGTCACTTCGACAAGCTCAGTGACCGTTATCGGTGGCTGAGCCTGTCGAAGCCACCACAAAGGAACCTACAACGGTCGCTTCGACTGGCTCAGCGACCAAGCACAGTTACCGCTCTCGGTAGCTGAAATTACTTTTCATTTTTTTAAACAATTTGGCACAATAATTGTTATTATATAAGAATAATTCTTATTTAATATGGGTTCTAAATTAAATAAAATATTACACAATAGTGGATTAAAAATAACGCCTCAACGATTAAAAATTTTAGAATCGTTGATTGAGTTAAAAAATCATCCAACAGTAGAGACAATTAAAGAGCATGTTCATAAAAATTATCCAAACATCGCATTGGGCACGATATACAACACACTTGAAACTTTTGCCGAAAAAGGCATAGTTAAGAAAATCAAAACCGAAAAGGATTTTGTTAGATACGACGTGATTACAGAGTGCCACCATCACATTTATTGCGATGAGAGCGAGAGGATAGATAACTATTTCGACAAGGAGTTGGACAATTTACTGAAGGAGTATTTTCGCAAGAAACCAATCGAGGGTTGGGATATAAAGGAGATAAACCTGCAAATATCAGGAACTTATAAAGATAAACCTTAGTAATAAATAAACATAAATATAAACAATTAAAAAACAGAGTATTATGGAAAACAATCAAGTATTTTCGATGCCACGTATTGGCGACAAAGCTCCCGAGTTTAGAGCAATAACAACTCAAGGAGAAATTAATTTCCCGAAAGATTATCATGGAAACTGGGTAATACTGTTTAGCCATCCGGCTGACTTTACACCTGTTTGTACATCTGAGTTTATTACTTTTGCTTCGATGGAAGAGAAGTTTAACAAG
>DAOOBP010000268.1:0-1706 GCA_035407925.1 Salinivirgaceae bacterium | reverse complement strand
ATAAATTAGTTGAAAACGCTATTGAGTTGGTTGATTTAGCTGTTGAATATTTTTGGCCACCGGCAATAAATGTTTCATTCGGTATTTGTGTCGAACCACTAGCTCCAAATGCAGTCCATTCGTTTTGTGGGTAGTTTTGAATTGAAGGTCCAAAACCCCAAGAATTGGTTTGGTGATTGTATTCGTAGCATGAAAAGTTATTGTTTCCACTCCCGTTTAAACCACCAAAAATATATGCTTTATTATTTACAGTATCAGTAATTGTATTATGACCGTAAAGAGCGGTGCCTTGTGGTATGTCATTAACTTGAGTAATTGTGAATTGTGCAGCATTAAACTCATAGGCAGCACTACTTGCTGTACCATCAGCAAGTCGTCCTCCAGAAAACAAAAACTTTCCACTGCCAATATATTTTCCTGACATGCCACTTCGCTGCGAGTAAGGTTGTTGCGTTTTTTTTGAAACTTGAAATGCTTGTGGATCAAATGAGTAAAATGCATTATCTGCCGCTGTCCTTAAACCTCCAAGAAAATATATTTTCCCAGTTTGGGGATCATAAACAGGGCTACATGCATACATACCTGGTAATTCATCTCCTGATGGAACAACCTTTTTGAAAGTACAATCTGAAGGGTTGTAATGCCAAAGTTCACTTGTTAATTGCTGGTTGCCCGACTTACTTGTTTCTTGAATAACACCCCCATAAATATAAACAGCAGTATCATTGTATCTAATCGTGGCTGTACCATACCTAGGACTTGGAAATTGATTTTGTGCCGAAACAGTCATTATAATCGCTGACAAAAAATAGATTGTAAAAATATTTTTCTTCATATTGCTATTGTTTTAAAATTTAATTGCAAAAATAAAGGTATTCGATATGAAAATCGCTTGTCATTTGACAAGAAATTCAATAAATGTTTTTATTAATGGTTATCTTTCTTATGCGGCTAAGTGAAGTGTCTGTAATTCCAAGATAAGACGCAATTTGTTTAAGCGGAACATTTTGTATTAAATCAGGGTGTTGTTTCAATAGCAATAAATATCTGTTTTCGGCGGTCTCGGTTTGTAATAAAAGCATTCGTTCTTTGAGTTCTGTCATACTTTTAACCAGCAATCGCCTTCCAAATTCTCTATATCCTTGATTGGTTTGAAAATAAGTTTCCATTTTTTGATTATCCACTATCCAGCCCCCACATTCTGTTATTGTTTGAATGTTTTCTTTCGATACGGTTTGGTTAAAAAAAGAGGACGGCTCAAAAGCCTGTTGAAATTTTGAGAAAAAATTTGTTGTGACTTCATTACTCTCATTATCAATCACAAGTGAACGCAAAAATCCATAGTGGATAAACATATATTTTTGGCATACTTCTCCTGATTTAAGTAAAAATGTGTTGGGTAGTAATATTTCGTAATCGAAATTCGAAACAATATCTTCTGCCAATGGCAATGGAAGTTGAAGTTCCTCGTTTATAAATTTTACAAATACATTATTATCATCCATGTCTGTCCGTTTTTTATTATGGGGCATAACGGATGGCGGTATGGTTAGTTGCCGATTTCGTAGCACTTCCGTATCAAGTTACAATTACTTTTGATACAAGTTATACCGCTCGAATTCGTACTATACCGGCAATTAACTATACCGCGTGTTATGCACCGCTTTTCTGTTTCAATTCGTCATCAATAATACCTTTTAAATCCA
>DAOOBP010000267.1:0-1763 GCA_035407925.1 Salinivirgaceae bacterium | reverse complement strand
GGTGCTCAAGCATTCTTCTACGGCAAATTAACAGAAGATATTCCTTCTTTAGAAGAATAAACATTAGATAAAACAAAAAATATAAAGCGGCTTATCTCACATTAAGCCGCTTTTTTATTTTTGTAAAGTGATTATACTTATAGCATGGATTTTGCCAAATAAAAACACAAACTATTCTTAATTGGTAAAAATATTAATACCTTTGCGCTCTGAAGTTCGGGATGTAGCTCAGTCAGGTTTAGAGTACGCGTCTGGGGGGCGTGGGGTCGGAAGTTCGAATCTTCTCATCCCGACTAAAATACTTTTTCATAACTTTTTAATGTTAATGTGAAGCCTCTCATATAGCGATGTATGAGAGGTTTTTTGTATTAAAATAGATTTGAAAAATATTTAATTTTTGTATTTTTATTAATTTTTGCCTAACACTTTATAAAAAGTGTAAAAAATTGCAACCGTAACCACTTTGCCTATTTTAAAATGCATAGACTTAGTAATTTAGATATAAATCAGTTTGATTACGAATTACCGAATGATAGGATTGCTAAATATCCGCTTAAAAACCGCGATGAATCAAAACTACTACTATATAACAAGGGAGTAATTTCTGAAGAAACTTTCAAAAATTTACCACAATTTCTTCCTAAAAACTCATTATTAGTTTTTAATAACACGAAAGTGATTTCAGCACGCCTGTTTTTCCGTAATAGCAATGGTGCAAAAATTGAAATTTTTTGCCTCGAGCCTGCTTTTAACTTAGATTTCTCGCAGGCTTTTGCGTCAACGGAAAAATGTAGGTGGAACTGCTTGGTTGGCAATCTAAAAAGATGGAAAGGTGGTACCATTATTTCAGAAGTAAAAATTGATGGTGAGCAAATTTGCCTAGAGGCTGAACTAATTGAAAAGTGTGAAGGACACAACATTATTGAATTTAGATGGTCGGGAAAACAGACATTTGGAGAACTGCTTGACCATGCTGGAAAAATTCCCATTCCTCCCTACTTAAACAGAGAGAGCGAAGAAGAGGATAAATTGACTTATCAAACAATATTCGGTAAGGTATTGGGATCAGTTGCTGCCCCAACAGCAGGACTGCATTTTACTGACACTGTATTACAATCACTGAAAGAGAGAGAGATTTTCTTTGATGAGCTTACTTTACACGTTGGCGCTGGAACTTTCAGAGCCATGTCGGGAGAGACTATTCACGACCACACAATGCACTCCGAATTTTTTACACTCTCTAAAGAGACAATAAAAAATCTAAAACAACATATTGGTAATATCACAGCTGTTGGCACTACAACCACAAGAACGCTTGAAAGTTTGTATTATATTGGTTGTCAACTACTAAGCAGACAAACACCCGCCAACAATCATTTTAATATCGAACAGTGGGAGCCTTACGAGAAAGAGATTTTATATAGTGTCAATGAATCGGTTGACGCTGTTTTGGAGTATTTAGAAACCAATAAGTTAACACATATTCAGGCAAGCACATCAATAATTATTGTTCCTGGATATAAGTACAAACTTACGAATCGCTTGATTACCAATTTTCACCAACCCAAAAGCACCTTGTTGTTACTTTTAGCATCGTTTGTTGGCGAAAACTGGAAACAAATGTACAGCTTTGCTCTTGAGCGTAATTTCAGATTTCTAAGCTACGGCGACTGCTGTTTGATAATTTGAAAAATTTATATATTGTCACCTTAGTACATGACAAAAAAACAATTAATGATGCGTTGAACGTGATGGTGTGAAAG
>DAOOBP010000266.1:0-1765 GCA_035407925.1 Salinivirgaceae bacterium | reverse complement strand
TGATTGTCAGGCTATTTAAATGCAATGAAATTTTTTAAGCTTGTGCATAACGGTTTGGCGCTTGGCGCAGTGGCGGATTTCGGAGTACAAAACTGTCAATACACCACAAAAGTTGATGCGAGGTAAAATGTTCAATTAACCACGTCACCCGCCATTGCCGCCAAACGCCTGTTGTGTGCTGGCGTTCTTGTCCACCATGTCTGTAAACCATTGTCTTTGTTGAGTTTTCATCCATTGTCGGGCTGTGTGTCGGGTGTTTTAATTTTTCATTTTGTAGGGAAAAAATTTTGAAATTCTGTCCAGCGTGGGAGAGGTGGAAGCTCTTTTGCAAGCTTTGGTTTGTGCTTGGGCTTGTGCGGCTTGCAAATGTGCTTACACCTGTGCACTGACTATTTTATTGTCCATTCAACCCAAAAGTCAAATGGTGATGTTTCTTTTGTAGCATAGTATTCTACAATTTCGTATGCGATTTCAGGTTTACTTTTTCCGAATAATTCATTTGTAAAGGTGTCTGAAAGTTTGGGTCTAACAGATTTTAGTTTTACCACTTCTTCAATGGATTTTCCAGTCATTTCAGACAAATCATTGTCTGGGATGAGATTTTCAGTTTCTCCTTCTTTAAGCACAGCAAAACCCCTATCGAATAAATACTGCCTAATTGTTTCTTTATCTTCGTCTGAGTTCAAACCTAAATGCTTACAGATAGGAGAATAAGTCTTTTTCATATCTAGAAAGTCATTGTCTACAATTGCCTTCCATTTTATATTTAGCAGTTCTAAGGTTCTAATTATTCCAATTATTGATTCCTTTCCTTGTGCATTAACTACTGCAATGTTGTTTTTGTAAAAATGAGTAGAAGGGTTTTTAAAGCTCAGGTTTGGAAAAATGATTTGTTCAGTTTCACCTTCTACAATTAATACTTTGTCGGCAAAAAACATTTCTGATGAAAGACCGCTATTTATTTGTCTTGCCAGTTTGTTATCAATGTCTTTGTAGTCAAAAGGTAATTGATTTATTTCAGTATAATTGGAAGGCTTATCCAATCTTATGATTTCTTTTGGGTGAAAACTTGACAATAATATCGATGAATGTGATGTGATGATTATTTGCGAAAGGTTGTCAGCAATAAACTCCTTGAATAGCTGACCTAAATACCGAATACCTAAAGGGTGTAGGAATAATTCTGGCTCATCAATAAAAAATATCCGAGCATTAGAAGACTTATACTTTAGTGCTACTTCCAAAATACCGATAATTAATGCGCTTTGGGTGCCACTTCCAGTTTCATCAATATGAATGAATTTATCTTTGTCTTTAACATATAACTCTAAGTTTCTTAAGAGCTCCGATGGTTCGTTATCTTTTGTCAGTTGAAATTTAATATCATTTATAAAACTTATGATTTTGGCATTTTTTAAAATTTCGCTTTTTTGACTTGCTAATACTTCTTCAACCAAACCATTCAAGCTATTAAGTGCATTTTTTAACTCGTTATATCTGCCTGAGTCTTCCAAAACAGATTTCATAAGTTGACCATATACTGTCCACCTTGAACCGCTTAAATCTTCCTTTGCATTGCGTAAGGAATCTACGCCAATTATTTTACAAAGACCTGAGCGGACTTCTTTAATTTTTTGGTGAAGTTGGTATTTTCCGTTAATCAGAATCTTAAATTTAGAATCCTTTTTTTCTGCAACTTCATCTTCAGAATCATCAGCTGTTGTATCTTGAGTCCCATCGACTATATCAGAATATCGAATTTCAA
>DAOOBP010000265.1:0-1766 GCA_035407925.1 Salinivirgaceae bacterium | reverse complement strand
ATTTACAAAGCGGTATGGAACTACCCGGCATCATAACCAATATCACCAATTTCGGAGCATTTGTGGATATAGGCATCAAAGAAAATGGACTGATCCATATTTCCAAAATGGCGGACAGGTTTATTTCCAATCCTGCCGAAGTCGTTTCTTTACATCAACACGTGAAAGTCAAGGTATTGGAAGTTGATTTACAGCGAAGAAGAATCGGACTGCAATTGCTTTCCTAAAGCCCTAAAAGCTTATGCAAATACTCATTCCTACAGGTGTAACTATTTGATTTCCTGTATTAAATTGACCGATATACGGGGCAAATTCCAAGTGAAGAGCATTTGATTTTCGATAATCCCTGATGTAGAGGTTATTGACTTTTGCAACTTTCACTGCATCAATGGTCGATGTAATGGCGAAACCTAATGCCCCGGCCAAACCCACTAATGTTACAATATAAGGCTCTCCATACTCTATTAGAACCGTACTAAAACCCGTGACAAGCACTGTAGCCACATACCCACCTAAAAAACTTAATCCTCTGCCAACTTCTCCGCTAATCATTTGACCTAAACCCGGTATAAAAAAAGAACAAACACCCATCAAAGTAGGATCGTATGGATCTCCAAACTCCGGTACATACATTCTGTAGTCGTAATTAAGTCTGTTGATTTTGTAAGTTTGTGCATTTACAGACATTAAAGAAAAACCAACAAGCACAGTGAATAGTAAAAGGAATCTTTTCATTTTTTTTAATTAAGTACAAGATATATGGTGGTTATTATTTGAATTTAAATGTTTAATATTCCAAAGCCCTAAAAGCTTATGCACATACTCATTCCGACAGGTCTAACTATTTGGTTTCCGGCATTAAATTGACCAATATATGGAGCAAATTCTAGAAGAGCTTTTGATTTTCGATAATCCCTGACGTAGAGGTTATTGACTTTTGCGACTTTCACCGCATCAACAGTTGATGCAATAGTGACACCTAACATTCCGGCTGCACCGACTAATGTTAAGGCAAGTCCCATACTTGCTGCACTCAGGTTTTCTCTATAAAGTCCGGTATTCATCACATTCCAACCGACAGTTGTGACAAGAGTAGAAGCCACAGATCCACCCAAAAAACCTATTCCTCTGCCAATTTCTCCGCTAAGCATTTGACCTAAACCCGGTATAAAAAAAGAAGTAACACCAGCTACAGTAGGATTGTATGCATCTCCGAACTCCGGTATATACATTCTGTAATCATATATGTGTTTGTTGACTCTATAATTCTGTGCGTTTATAGACATTAAAGAAACACCAATAAATACTGTAAATAATAAAAGAAATCTTCTCATGTTTTTTTATTTTTAAATTAAACGTAAGATATACAGTTATTGTTTTATTTTCAATGAATTATCTTTAGATGTGGGATAAAACGTCTAAACATTGCAAATGTAAATATTATTTTTCAATGTTTTACCTTTACTACTTGAATTGTGTATATTTTTTACTAAAATGCTGATTAACAATCTATTTTGCACATAAATCAATTAAAATATATGAAGCAGTATAATAAGGGTTGAAATTGAAATAAAAAAAATGATGTAAATTTGCAGGTATCATTTCAAGGTTGATTCTCTTCCCAAATGGTATTTTCCTTAGTTTTTATTTATTCAACAAGACT
The DNA here is from genome assembly GCA_035407925.1 of Salinivirgaceae bacterium. Classification (GTDB taxonomy): domain Bacteria; phylum Bacteroidota; class Bacteroidia; order Bacteroidales; family Salinivirgaceae; genus JAAYQU01. The sequence continues at coordinate 103 of DAOOBP010000265.1, read as the reverse complement.
ATAATCATGTCAGTTACACAAAACATACAAAACATTCGTTCCCAAATTCCTGAAAATGTGCAGTTAATCTGTGTTACAAAATTCCATTCTGATGAGCTCATCA
>DAOOBP010000264.1:0-1773 GCA_035407925.1 Salinivirgaceae bacterium | reverse complement strand
CAATCTCACCAAAGTCGTATTGTCTTAAATAGGTTGCAGACCTTTCGCTGACTACCTCAATTAATGTCTGATGAACAGTATTAATGGGTACTGTAACCGTGTCATCAGTAATATTGATACCATCGCCATTTTTAATAATGATATGTTCATTGATATTCTCGTTTTCGCAACTTGCAAATAAAACAATTGCAAAAATAATGGTTAATAAACTGCTTAATCTTGTAGCAAAACCATTGGCTGATTTAATGTTGTGTGCATTCATATCTCTGTTATTTATTTTTAAGTTTCAAAAAATATTAACTTTTAATTCAAATTGATAATTTATAACGAGTACAAACTATTTTATAAGCCAGTCTTTTTCTTTGCTCAATTTCTCCGCCTCCTCAGAGTATTCCAACCACCTGTTAGACAGATCTTCTAACTTTTTTTGAATTGCGCTATATTGTAAAAAAGGTTTTTCGTCTGTTATATTTTCAGGATTTGAAAGAACCTCTTGTAATGCTTCTAACTCATTTTCAAGCGAATGTATTTCATTTTCGATTCTCTCAATTTGGTTTTGTACTTTGCGTATCTCTCTGTCGTACTCTTTTTGTTGGTTAAACAGTATTTTATTGGCAGAAGCGTTTTCGTTTTCCTGTTTCTGCTCTTGACCTTGTTGTAGCTTTGCGTTTGTGTTAAGGTCTTGTAATCGTTCAAGTCTTCGTTTTTCCAAGAAAGTTTCTATTCCGCCCCGATGTTCGTGAACCTTTTTGTTTCGGAACTCATAAACCTTGTCGGTTAATCCATCAAGGAAATCGCGGTCGTGCGATACAATTATTAATGTGCCATCGTATTGAAGCAGAGCCTGTTTCAGTATGTTTTTGGAAATCATATCCAAATGGTGTGTAGGCTCGTCTAAGATAAGTAAATTTATAGGTTCTAACAACATACACGATAGCGCCAATCTTGCTTTTTCTCCACCCGACAGGACTTTTACAGGCTTATCGACATCTTCGCCTGAAAAGAGGAATGCTCCAAGAATATCGCGTGTTTTTGTACGCATCTCTCCGGTTGCAATATCGTCAATAGTCTGAAAAACAGTCTTTTCGGGGTCTAAAAGTTCGTTTTGATGTTGGGCAAAATATCCTGTCTTTACGTTATGACCAATTTTAAGGTATCCCCCCGAAGTCTCAACTTCCTTTAATATAGCCTTAACCATTGTGGTTTTTCCCTCGCCGTTTCTTCCAACGAACGAAACCTTTTCGCTACGTTCAATCGTAATTCCAACATTATTAAATACTTGCAACGAACCATAACTTACCGAAATATTTTCAGCCTCGACAACCACATCACCAGAGCGCGGAGAGGGAGGGAATTTTATGTTCATTGTCGCTTGGTCGAATGTGTCCACCTCGACCTTTTCCATTTTTTCAAGCGATTTTATTCTACTCTGCACCTGTATCGCTTTTGTGGCTTTGTAGCGAAAGCGTTCGATAAACTCCTGTGTATCTTTTATTTTCTTTTGTTGGTTGTCGTAAGCAGCTTGTTGTGACTCCATTCGTTCCTCCATCAAATCAACGTATTTGGAGTATGGGACAGGGTAATCGTAAATTCGCTTGTTGGCAATTTCTATAGTGCGATTTGTCAGAGAATCTAAAAATCTGCGGTCGTGAGATATTATAAGCGCTGCGCCTGGATAATCTTTCAAAAATGACTCTAACCACTCAATAGCCTCAATATCAAGATGATTTGTAGGTTCGTCCAACATCAGCAAATCGGGTTTTTGAAGAATTA
>DAOOBP010000263.1:0-1782 GCA_035407925.1 Salinivirgaceae bacterium | reverse complement strand
AATAAACTTTTGCCGATAGTAGTCTTTATGGATCAAATCAATCTTATTCGCAAACTAACTATTATTTCATTATTTGCAGACGACCTGCTAATGGACACTTTCGTTCTTAAAGGCGGTAATGCAATAAGTACTATCTATGGCATAACTGATCGATCATCCATCGACATAGATGTTTCTATGGCTAGTAACTTTAAGCCCGAAGAACTAGAAGATGTAGAAAATCGCCTTAAAAAAGCCTTAACCACAACATTTTTGGATCATAAATTTGAAGTGTTCGATGTAAAACTAACCCCAAAACCCAAAGAACTTCGAGAATCCACGAAAACATTCTGGGGCGGATATTCTCTATTATTTAAAGTAATCGAAAAAAATAAAACTCATTTACCATTAGAATCAAAACGCAAACAAGCTTTACCTCTTGGTCCTGGTAACTCAGCAAAATTTAAGGTTGATATAAGCAGTTTTGAATACTGCAAACCAAAAGAAATCACCTATCTTGACCATTATACAATCTACGTCTATTCCCCAATCATGCTGGTCTACGAAAAATTACGCGCAATCTGCCAACAAATGCCCGCCTATACCGAATTAGTCCAACAAAAACCACGTCCAAGGGCACGAGATTTTTACGATATTCACACAATAATTGAGGCTAAAAACCTTGAAAACACAGTGTTTGACGATAACAATATTATAATCTTGTCAGAAATTTTTAAAGCTAAAAAAGTGCCTTTAGATTTATTAGCCAAAATAGGAAACCAAGACCAAAGGGATTATCACACAGCAGACTTTGAAACGCTTATTGATAATATTTCCAATAAAAATAACTTACAAGACTTTGATTTTTACTTTGATTATGTTGCTAAATTAGCTCTTGAGCTACATGCCCTCTGGAAAAAACAAGCGCCATCTGTCTGAATATTTTTTACTTTTTATCTTATAAGTTAAGTAAAAATCATATTCAATTCCAATGTTTTCTACCAACTTTAGCATAGATTCATCATATCCGGCTTTATCCAAATAAAACCCCACAACCTGGTGATACGGATACGTATAATCAAGCTTTCTCAGCGTTGCCAGCAAGCGATTTACAGAAATCTGTCCTTTGGCAGCTTTATATGCCTTTAAAACCTCTATAGGACCACCCGCATAACTGGGCCTAACGCTAACATCTATCAAAGTTCTCTCCATATCTGTAACCCGAAGAGTTGTATTATTAAAATCAAAGTTTTTTACACCAAACTGCTCAACGTTTTTGCCGAAAAGCAAGTAAATTTCCACATCATCATATTTAGCAATTTGATTAGACTTTCTCATATTACAAGCAAAAGCCTTATCAATATTAGCTTGTTCTAGTTTTAGGGAATTGTTGTTATTGCTTTTTCTGAGCTCGATGTTAGTATAGATTACCTTCGGAAGATTTTCTGTTAAACCATGCAAAAACAAAGCCGTATAATGGCTTAAATAAGAATTGCCTCTCAAACTTTGTGCTACCTCAAACGCACTAGCACCATCACTTACATAACGGACAACCTCTTTCTCAAGTGGCATCTTAATAATACTTTCCTTTATAAGCCTTTCCTTAGTTAAAAAATTTAAAAATTCCGTTAAGCTTATTTTGCTTGGCAGCCCAAGTTTATAAACACAATATTCCAACAAACTGCTAACTCCTACTTTTGTAAACACATTCTGTCCACAAGTCATAATGCGCTTAGCTATAGCAGTTTTCCGATTATCCATTATTTGAAATCTGTCAGGTCTAGCCAAAATAAATTCCTTTAT
>DAOOBP010000262.1:0-1798 GCA_035407925.1 Salinivirgaceae bacterium | reverse complement strand
TTTTCCATGTTTTTTTTAGCAGCCCCACACGAGAGCGGCTGCAACTGCTTTAAATTTTTAATATAATTTTATTCTAATCGAACTTTTGACTTTCGATTGTTTTTTGTACAAAGAAAAATCAATTTCTTTGTGCTCTTTCTTTAATTTGTCCACGTCAAGCGTTTCACGAACACTCTCGCCAACGTACGTAATCAAATAATTGTCAGATTTCAATGATTTAATGTTGTAAATTTCAAAGAGATTTTTTATTTGTTCTCGCAACTCCTTAGCATCAGCTTCAAGTCGTTCAATTTCTCGAAGCTTGTCGGTAAATAGGTTGACATTGTCAGCGTCGAATGCGAGGAGGTCGCTCGGCGTCCACTCTTCGCCTACATCAATTCGTAGGTCGTCCCAAACGGACGTCAAGAGTATAATCCCTGTATGCAACGAATTAATAAAAATGTTATCACGTTCAATCTCTTCGATTTCAAGAGTCTCAACATCTCCGGTCGTTAATATGTCGTTAACGTCTCCGTGCCCATTATACAATATAACACGCTCAGCTCCTAACATATAGTACCATTGAAGTTGTGCGTAGTATGTGTTATACGTATTGTCGATATTCCCTTGCGTGAACTTGCATTCCACAACTGTTTTTGTTTCAGCATTATAAAAATCGGCGTGAGCGAATGTGTCGAATTTGTCGGATAACTTTGATTTTAATTCAACCTCTCTTTCAAATCCTTTCTTTTTCAAAAGTTTTTCGACATAATCTTCAAATGCGTACCCGGCAGCCATTGCAGGCGTTTCGGGAATTGATTTTGGTTCGTTTTCGCCCTTTGCGACGGAAATACGAAATAAATCCGTAGCTGATAGCTTATTAACGCCTTTTGACGCTATCGTGTAGAATAATCTTGCATCGCTACCGCCAAAGCCGCCTATACGGCTTTTTAAAATTTCTTGTTTGTGTTCTTGTTTTTTCATTTTTTTTTGTTTTTTATTGTTTTTTATTGTTTTTTATTGTTTTTTCTTTATTCTTCGTCCTCGTAAATATCGACACAATTTTCACAACATTCACGATTTTCGCTAGCGTAGCATGAGTAACAAGTGGCGCACGAGTCGCAATCTAAACAATGGTTGCACTCATAGCAAGATTCACAATTGTTACAATAGTAACACTCGTAGCAAGAGACACAACGGTCGCAAAAGTTGCACAATTCGCAATCGTCGCACGAGTTGCAATATTTGCACGATTTGCACGAGTTGCAATCGAAGCAATAGTAACACTCGTAGCAATTCCAACAACCGACATTTGTTTCATTTTGCTCTTCAAAATCGGGATGTTTAGCGGCGAAATCTTCGCTTACCCCATTTATTTTTTTGTCTTTTCTGTTCAAAAAGTCCTCGTAGGACTTGAAAATTTGTGTTTTCATGTTTTTTGTTTTTTTTGGTTATACAAATAATAATTGAAATGTTTCTTTATCCATTTTGTAAAATTTAGAAATTTCTTCAGGATTAACTTTTCTAACCCGCACGGCTTTTTTGATTCTTTGAAACAACGAATTCACATCTCTCGAATATTCAACAATAATCTTACCTGACGCATCTCTTTTAATTTCTTGTGGAGCCGGAGCGGGAGTGGGAGTGGGAGTGGGAGCGGGAGCCGGAGCGGCCTTTTTATTATACAATCTCGCAAAAGTCTTGAGTATCATAGCGTTTAGCTTTTCGATAGACTCTTCGGCATTTTCCTTGTTCGTTATTGTCGCTACGAGCCGTATTTTAGCGGTCTCGTAGTTACCTAAATTTTTGACTAATTCTA
>DAOOBP010000261.1:0-1800 GCA_035407925.1 Salinivirgaceae bacterium | reverse complement strand
TCGCCTTTCATAAGTGGATTCCACTGTTCAAGTCCATCAACGGTTTTGATATATGTTTTTATATCCATTTTTCCGTCGCGTATTTTGGTGTTGTTTATATCGTTTGTTCGAGATAGAATATATATTTCGTCCGAATATCTTTCCCAAACTTTTTCGGGAACGGGCATCGACAAGCGTGCCATGCGTTTAGCCGAGTTGTCGAAGTTTTGTCCAAACGATCTGAATTCAAATCGCGGTTTTGATTCTTCTCCGATTTTAAGTTCTTCTTTGCTCATTGTTTAATGTTTATAAGATAGGGTGTCGATTTTTATTATCCGACACCCTATTGTTTGTTGTTTAATTAATTTATTAACATTTAATCGTTAGGAATATCTCTTGCGCCTGTTGGGTCATTCTCTGCACGAAGTGTAGGATTATCAACAAGTTTCCATTCTCCTGTACCGTTAGGTATTCGGCAGAACGAACCTGGCGCCAAATCGCTTATGTTTACATCAAGATTGTCTTCTGAACCACGTAAGAACATATCCATTAAATCGCCTTTAGGACTAAACATTTTCAATCGAACTGATTTTTTTGCCGAAAAACCTGATGATATTGAATGATCGTATGGAGCATTGGGATCATTAGGATTTGTGGTGTTGTTTTTAGTGCCTAAAATGTAGTATTGTCCGGCAGCTAAAACAGTATTCTCTGGAATTGTTCCAACTACGTTACCATCTTCATTTCTCTCGAAATATACGTTCGAAATATCAATATCTTTGTTAGAAGCATTGTAAAGTTCTATAAACTTTTCGTTGTCAGATGGTGCACCAGCCCATATTTCATTTAATACCACGCCATGGCTTGAGCCACCATCAATATCAGTTGCGCCTGTTGGGTCATTCTCTGCACGAAGGGTAGGATTATCAACAAGTTTCCAATCGCCTGTACCATTAGGTATTCTGCAGAATGAGCCTGACACGGGACTCATGTTATCATCAAGATTATCTTCCGATCCTCGTAAAAACCTATCTAATTCTTCACCTTGTGGACTAAACATTACAAATAGAACTGATTTTTTTCCCGAAAAACCTGACGTTATGAAATGGTCGTACGGTTCATCGGGGTTGTTCGGGTTTTCTATGTTTCCCTTAGTGCCTAAAATGTAGTATTTGCCGGCAGCTAATATTGTGTTTTCTGGAATTTCTCCAACATCCTCGTTGTTTCTTTTAAAATATACACCCGAAATATCAATATCTCCGTTAGAAGTATTATAAAGCTCTATAAACTTTTCTTTGTCTGTTTCTGCTGCAGCCCATATTTCATTAATTTTTAAATCATAGTAGCTCGGAACTGTTTCTCCCTCAGCGTCAAATTTATGTGTCGTTGTTGGGGCGTCAGCAGGATGATAGGTTGTTAAATTAACCGAATTAACAGCCTTTACATAATATAGTATTACACAATCTTCAGTTTGTGCAGGTATCTCTCCTGAATAAATAGCGCCTGTCGTGTTTTCCATTTTTACTGTAACAAATTCCGACTCGGTACTTTTTTTATAAAAGAGATCAACGCTTTTTAATGCTCCGTTATCGTCAATAATTTCTGCTTTGACGGTGTACGGTCCTTCTCCTTCTACTTTAACACTTTTTATAAGTGGAGGATTGTCTTTGTCTTCAGATTTACAAGATGTTAGAAATGCTGTTGCGCTCACGAGGGCAATAGCCATTACACTTAAAATAGTTTTCTTCATAGTATTACATTTTTTAGTTAATATAAAGGTTTATTTAATTAAAAATCAATTTCAAAACGTGTTCCAACCCA
>DAOOBP010000260.1:0-1824 GCA_035407925.1 Salinivirgaceae bacterium | reverse complement strand
AAAATTGTTAATAACTTTCTTAAATAATGCTTACTTTATTAGGGTTAAAACAATTCTAAAAAACCTTTATCGGAACTAACCGAAGATGATGTGAAAGCCTATTTCAGAAAAGCGTTTATTTTAATGTCCGTAATTACTTTGATGTCGTTTTTTCTCGGTATCGGCATTGGAAATGGAGTGCAGATTTCGGAATACATCTCCAAAGACAACCTAAACTACAACCACAAAATTACTTACAATACGAACGAAACAAAAGAGGTGTATCTAATTGGCTCAAACAGTGCAAATTATTTCTATATTGAAAAAGGGAATAAAAATGTGAAAATTTCACCTGTAGGAGCAATCAAAACTTTAGAATTAACAAAAAAACAATCAGAATGTATAAAAAACTAATACTTATATCATTGTTGGTCGTCTTTTTCTCGTGCAGCAAAGATAATAGCATTGCCAACAACAACGTAATATTAACGAATAACCTGCCCGGCACCATCTATTTCTATTTTACCGGAAGTTACGGACTGATAGATTTTAAAGCCGGCAGCTATGTGAAAGAGTATGCAAACCGCAAACTTAAAGGTTATTCTATCGGGAGTATTTATATTTCTCACACCGGGAAAAATGCGCTGATAGTCAGTGAAAAATTCTCTCAGTTTGGATATGATGCCCAACGAATAGATTACCGTCCGTTAGAAAGTTCTACCCCTGATTTAGACGATGGAAAAAGCATTTATGGTTTCGTCTATCGGTTTGGAGATATTGCCTTAGGCAGTGGCACATGGTCTCTTATCTCTCCCAATGAGAAGTTTGTTGCCATCGATGCTAATTCTTTTGCGAAACATCCCATTGTGCTTGTGGATGCAAAAACTGGCGAAGTAATAGAAAGTTTTAGAGCCGATAATGTGGATTTAAGGAAACACAGCATCATAGACTGGACAAACGATAACAGTTTGTTTATGAATATAGGAGGTGACATTTTCAAAGTAAACGCATCAGACAATTGGGAGCCACAACCGTTGATACATATAGAGTCGGAAGGAAGTGTAGCGGTTAATCGCCAGGGTACCAAACTGGTTTTTCGCGGCACTAACAAGCATCTCTTTTTATACGACCTGCGGAATGGGCAGATTAAACAGATTACAACAGGAAAAACTGATAATTCTCTGCCTGATGGAGAACGATTGCCCGAATTTAGCCCTGACGGTAACTATATCGCGTTTAGCACTAAATCTACTATCGCCGCACAGAGTTGGGAAAACCCGATTGACGGCTCAGTAACGGGCGTTTCAAGTGAGTTTGGATATCTTGCAATAATCCCTGCCGACGGAAAGTTGTACGATCTGGATAATACCAACAACGGAGTTATCTATCCCCGAAGTTCAAAAACCAAGTTAATCGCAGTTGACGGGAAATTTTACTGGCGGTAATCGTCTCCTCTTTCTGAAATAGGTAATGTTATCTCATATTATTGTTTACAGCCCTTTTTAAACAACTTTCGTATGAAAAGAATTCTGTTTTTCCTATTTTCAACTTTAAGCCTTGTAGTTTATGGACAAGGAGCAGACCATGAGGTTATATCAAACACTTTGACGGATAAACACATATCAGTTGAAGGAACTAAAATGAGTTTGATACTTCCTGATGGATTTGATAAGTCTGATAATTTTAATGGATTTCAGCAAAACGAAAAAAGTTTGTCAATTGTGGTTATCGAATCACCCGGACCATTTTCTGAAATAACAAAAGCATTAAAAGGCATTTGATAAAAAAAAAGTGTTATGAAACAAAAATGAATTACAAACGTCAATGATTTAGTATCTACGCATA
>DAOOBP010000259.1:0-1853 GCA_035407925.1 Salinivirgaceae bacterium | reverse complement strand
TTATAATGGAAAATGGGACATCTTATACTTCAATGAACTTAATATTTAATATCACCGATAATAGTAATTAATACTACGAGCGCCGTATCCTCCTTGCACCGGGACAGATTTGTGATCCCGGCCGCATATCGCGAGCCGTGTTATTTTTCCCACGTACCACGCCCAAACAAATAGCAAATAACGTGTTTAACCCTAAAGATAAACATTTTTATTTTTCAACTGAAAACCTTTGCTCACATCATTTAATATTTTTTAAGGCGTTCGCGGGCTGGTAAAGCCGGGTTCAATTGAAAGAAAAATCGCGGTTTACAGTCACGGGTTAGGATCCTGTCGCGGCACGCGGCCAAGCACGGGGCACAGGGCGCATGGAGCAGAGACATGTCTTGCAGGTCTCTTACAATGAGGTCTTTGTGGTGTTATTGGGTTTGGTATGCCTGTAAAATCCTGTGCTTTTAAAATGGCTTCGTGCTTGGTGCATTTCTCCTGGTACATTATAAAATCAATCACATCTAAGCTTTTGCCATGCGTGGGACAATTGGAACTAAAGTAATATGCTGTGTGTGTTTTGTAGTAAACCTGAAAACTCGGGGTTTTATCTTCATGGAAAGGGCAGTTCATACGCATGTGCTTATCTGGTTTTAAACCATATTTGGCCAGTACCTGTGCCATCGTAAGCCGTTGTTTTATCTATTGTATTTCCATGACGAAAAAAATTTCAAAAATTCTTTTTAGAACAAATATGTTCCAAAAATATAATATCTGTTTTTAACTTCCAGATGAATTATTATTTGATTAGACAACATTTGTTTTGTATTTTTGTGGTTACATTGATTTTACAGTACTAAAAAATACATTTATGTTGTTCGGAGACAGACTTTCTGAGATTAGAAAGAAGAAAAAAATATCGCAGGACGACCTTGCTAAAAAAATCGGGGTTCATGCTCCTGTGATTGGAAGGTACGAGAGAAGCGAGGTAAAACCTTCTATTGAAGTGGCTGTTAAAATTGCTGAAGCTTTAAATGTTTCTTTGGACTATCTTGTAGGCAGTACCGATTTAATATTGGAAAAAGGTATTGTGAACCGTATCCAGAACATCCAGAAGCTTAGCGAGGAAGACAAGGGGCATTTGTTTGCCCTGATGGATGCATTTTTATTAAAATGCAATATTCAAAGTAATTTGGCTGTTTAACCAGTTAAAACAAGTAACATGAACGTACAAGCACAAAAAGCAATTATTATAGAGCAGTTTAAGCAGGTAGACGATGTAAACCTTATTAAGGCTATAAAAAACATGCTCGATTATGCTTTAAAGAAAGAAAAGGAAAGCAATGACATTCCGGAAGCCCACCAAAAACTGGTAATGGAACGCTTTGAAAAGATAAGAAAAAACCCTGAAAGGCTTTTGGATTGGGACGAAGCTAAAAAAACGCTCAAAGCCTGATGAAAAAGTACAAAGTAAAAATTGAACCGGAAGCTCTTGCCGATATTCAGGAAATTACCGACTGGTACAACGAAGCTCAGGCAGGTCTTGGCAAAAGGTTCCAGAATACAGCAATTAAGCAGATTAACTCCCTGAATAAAGACCCTCAGATTTACGCCATCCGTTATAAGGAAATTCGCTGTGTGGTTATTAAGAAATTCCCATACATGGCTCATTTCTACATTAACGATGAAAACAACACCGTTGAAGTTTTAGCCGTAATCAGTACCGACAGGAACCCAAAAATCTGGAAAGAAAAAACAAGTAAACACTAATAATCAGAAAGCCCGGAACTTTTCAGAACCGGGCTTCTATGTAAAGTAGGGTTTGGTGAATAAGTCATTCCGTTTTTACAAATACTAATTCATTTTGG
>DAOOBP010000258.1:0-1854 GCA_035407925.1 Salinivirgaceae bacterium | reverse complement strand
AATGTTAGGCGGACGGGCTATTGGCCCGCTTGTGTTACAAGAAAAATCCGCCAACAAATTTCTCGAAGAAATTGATTTGGAGGATATCAATGAGAAAATTAAGTTTTGTTTTTATTATTCTACTACTATCAGCGACATTTATGTCGTGTGCAACAGCAATTACAGTTGGTAAGACGATTCCTAAATACGAATTATCAAAATTATATGCTTCGCCTGAGATGGATTTTATTGGCTATAAAATAGACACAAATATTCTTTCAACTAGTTCTAGCTCACAATTATCAGCAGGTGTTTGGACACCAAATGTTGATACTATCATGTCTGAATTTGACCAAGCCAAGGCAATCGCCAATACAAAGAGTTTACGCCAATTAGGTTATAACTTAGAAAATAACAGAATAGCAAATAATAAAGCAGATTCTTATTTTGGAATTTATTCTTTGCAGGAAATGGAATTATATAAAAGTGACAGCCGATATGTATCTTTTGTCGAAGTAGCAGAAAGTAAATTAAACTATAAAGACAATAAAGGATCAAAAAATATTTTAGCGGGTGTCGGAGGTGGACTTGTTGGAGGAGGAGCTCCTCTTATTGCTGTTGGAGCTGTTTATAAAGATGATCCATATGTAAATGATTTGGCAAAAAGTTATATGACTTGGGGTGGAATCTGTATGGGTGCAAGTGTCCCATTTTTAATAGCAGCATTACTGCCTACAAAAACGAAAGTAAATTTTACAGGATTATATAATATTTACATTTATGATACAGAAACAAAATCTTTAATAAGAAAAGAAGCCGTTAGTGTAAATTGCGAAGAAACATTCAAAGGTTCATATACATATGATGAAAGTAGTAAAGAAATTGTTCGTGATTATGTTTCTCAAAATGTTTACAATGCTTTACTCAAAAAGTATGATGAATTAAGTACTTGGTTAGAAAAAAGATAATCATGTAAAAAAATCCAGCCAAGTCAAGCTTGTCTGGATTTTTAGGTTGACGACCCTCCAAAAATTGCGGGTCGTTATACCTGATTGGTGGTTGACGACCCTCCAAAAATTGCGGGTCGTTATACAGCATTTTGTTTATTTCTCCAAGAGTAATATTGCCAAATTCAGTTTTCTTATTTCCCATATTAATCCTCTATATTATAACCGATATTTGACTTGAAATATCGGTTATTTTTTAACTAACAGTTATTTTCCTTTTTTACCCCCTTTGGGTGCTGCATTTCCCCTTCCTAAGCCAGAGTTTTTTCCAGAGTGTGTTGATGGCCAGTTACCACCATCATGATTATTTGGAGGAAGCGCAGGACCTCGGTGTAAATTCTGACCTGCATAGTTTCTTCCTGAATTAGATTTAGTTCCTTTTGTTGCCATATTTGGCCTCCTTATATAATTGATACATAAAATATAGGCAATTTTGATAATGAAAACCGCCATAAAAAGGTTGACGACCCTCCAAAAATTGCGGGTCGTTATAGGTTGACGACCCTCCAAAAATTGCGGGTCGTTATACAAAAAGTACAAAACGGGGCGTCGTGCGATGTCCCCACAGAGTCTTCAACAAAGGCCACAGGAAAATGCAGCGAAAAGAAAGATTTTTCATCCTATGTCTGCTCTCTTTCCTGCCGTACAATTGTGTACAAGGGAATGTTTTTGGTAGGCCAGTTGAGAAACTTTTATGCTGATTTACAGTCCCCAGATTATGTTTCTGCACTTGCTATTGTTCACTCTCGTTTTTCTACAAATACAACTCCTTCTTGGCATCGTGCCCATCCTAATCGCTTCATTGCTCATAACGGCGAAATTAACACAATCCGGTTGACGACCCTCCAAAAATTGCGGGTCGTTATAC
>DAOOBP010000257.1:0-1855 GCA_035407925.1 Salinivirgaceae bacterium | reverse complement strand
GCCAATTTCGATGCGTTGTCCTTTTGTCAAATTGATAGCCATGAAATTTTATTTTTATAAGTTAAACAAACCGTGAAATTACAATTATTTTGTTCAATGAAAGTCTTTAGTGCGTAGGAAAGATTTGGCTCTTTGACTTTTGCGAAGCGTTGGCTTGTGTGTCGGGCAAAAGGCAATGTGCCAAATGTGTGTCGGGTTTTCGCTTTTCTTTCTTGTGGGTCGGCAAAAAACTAAATCTTTTTCCTGTCATTGTCATTTCATTATTTTTATTCTCAAACCATTATTCTCTGTCATTTTCGTTGTCGCTGTCTTTTTCTTCGCCTTGTTGGTAACGGTTTGCAAACAGGCGTATACTGCCAACCTTCAACTTTATTGTCAAGGTACAACTTTGTCAGGCAGTTACGCTTGTTTGTTGTTATGTGGCGTATTTCTTTCATCGTTTGACACTTACCCGTTCAGTCGTTTCAATGTCATAAGATTTACAGTCCAATATACTGTAAAAGCAACAACTCCAGTCAGAGAAACTAAAAACAATTCATTAATTCCAAAGTTTGGTTCCCAAAACACTAATCCGAAAATCAGTCCTGAAATTAGACAAAGCATTCCCGTGAATTGAACAAGTGTCAACCCCCAAACTTTTTTCTTAGATTTAAATTTTTCCCAAAAGGGAAGAGTCAAGGTGAACTGAATTGTCAGTGCAATAATTGTTGCTATTGGCACAAATAGTTTAAAAAAACCATTGTCAGGAGAGTTAAAAGCATCTCCATTGTGCACAATAAGATTAAACACTACCAAAAGTCCTAGCACTGTCAATATTCCGAGCGTTGTCGGTAAAATTGTCTCAATGATTTTAGTTTTCATTCTTATTATTTTTTTAGTTTCTCTATAAACGGTCAAGTCATTAAGATATTTTGTCTGTCTGTTGTCTTTTACTAATATGCCACATAACGGTTGCCGGTATGTGATGTTGCGTCTTTGAAGCGCTTATTTGTCGAGTTACCACAAGGTAACCAGTTGAACTGACCATAGCAAACCCTCACCCAGCAATAACATATACCGGCTGTTATGCAACGCTATTTGTGATTACTCAGCATTTCTTTTATTCCACCAATTGAGCTTAAAATTCCTGTTGCTTCAAACGGTATGTAAATCGTTTTATTATCTTTTCCAGATACCATTTCTTGAAGCGTATCAATATATTTAGTTGCTATTAGATAGTTAATTGGGTCACCATTTTTTGAACTAATTGCATTTGTGACAAGTTTAATTGCTTCTGCTTCAGCTTCTGCCGTTTTAATTCTGGCTTGAGCTTGTCCTTCAGCTCTGAGAATCTCAGATTGTTTTTCTCCTTCAGCTTTCTTTATTTCACTTTCTCGGAATCCTTCAGCTTCTAATACTTTAGCTGTTTTCTTTCCTTCTGCATCCAACACAGCTGCTCTTCTATCTCTTTCAGCGCGCATTTGCTTCTCCATAGCCTGCTTAATATCTTCAGGCGGATTAATGTCCTGTAATTCTACACGATTAACCTTTACACCCCATTTATTTGTTGCATCATCAAGGATTGTCCGAAGCTTTGAATTAATGGTATCACGTGAACTTAAGGATTCATCTAGTTCTAACTCACCAATCACATTTCTTAGTGTTGTTTGAGTTAATTTTTCAATTGCATCCGGTAAATTTTCAATTTCATAAATTGCTTTGACAGGATCCATAATTTGGAAATAGAGTAATGCGTTTATTTGAACGTTTACATTGTCCTTTGTAATTACATTTTGTTTTGGAAAGTCATAAACAGTTTCACGAATATCAATTCTGGATTTAGTACTAAATCTAATGTGTTTTTTGTCATCTGTAC
>DAOOBP010000256.1:0-1861 GCA_035407925.1 Salinivirgaceae bacterium | reverse complement strand
ACGTTAGCGGTAATGCGTGGATAGCGCACCGCGAACCTGAAACGAGGAAGCTGAAAATCATTTAGAGTAGGCAAAAATTAAAAGTTGTGCCCGACACAAAATCAGGGATTTTATTATGGCTTGGGATAAAGCATATGTTAATTGTGGAGTTGCCAAAGTAGATGGCAATATAGTAAGAGTATATAAAGATTATGCTATTTCCACGACAATATGTCCTCCTGGCAAACCTGTGGATGCACGCTGGTCAGGAGATGGTGTTGTTGTTTCACTACAAAATGGGAAAATAGTTAAGTTTGAAAGTCAAACAAACTATCGTTATTTCTAAAATTTAGGGGGAGTTTACACCCCCCTAAATTAACATTACCAAAAAATGAGTAATAATATTAAATGATGTCTGAAAGAAATTGCAAATACAATGTTAGAGAAAATAAAAGCATTAAATATGCTATCCGAAAATATAAATCCAACTATCATTTATAATGAGGGTTGGATTGTTCGATTATTGGTAATAGAATCAATGTTGGAGAAGATTACTATAGAAAATATTGAATTTGGGAAATTAGCAAATAAAAAATGGTCTTCTGAAGCTTTAATTGCAAGTCCATTTGTTACAACGAAAATAAATAGGGAAGGTTACACACACGCAGATATAATATTAGGTGACTTTGATGTTAATTATGGTGAACGAGGCAAAGTTGTGTTAGCTGATATGCCCGAAATTTTGGGGATTATTGAGGCGAAAATGGGTAGTAGTTTAAGCAAAGGAACAAGGAATGCTCCTAATTATAACCAAGCAAGCAGAAATATTTGTTGTTTGGCACATACAACTCAAAGTACGGATTGTGGAACATTTTTTATCATTGCAGCACCTCAAAGTATAATTAAAAAGTATAATAATTTTGAAGAACAGATAAACCAAATAAAACCACAAATAAGCGAACGATTTTCACATTCAGAAATTTCTTATTCAAAGGAGATAGAAAAAAAAGTTAGCGAATGTAAAGTTTCAGTTATTAGCTATGAAGATTGGATTAACAAGCTGAAACACGCTGAAATAAAAAATATGTTAATTGATTTTTATAATCAATGCAAAAAATACAACAAAATTCAAGATTAACAATGAAAATTCTACACCTTTCCGACAGCCACGGCAAACACCATCAATTAAAAGATTTGCCTAAAGCCGATATAATCGTTCATTCGGGTGATATGTCGGAAGATGGTACGGAGGAGGAAGTGTTAGATTTCTTGAATTGGTTTTGTGATTTGAACTATCAATACAAAATTTTCGTAGCAGGAAATCACGACCTTTGTTTAGATGGTGAACATATTGAGGGTTTGCCGGAAAATTGCAATTATCTCTGCAATTCGGGTGTAGAAATCGGAAGTATGAAATTTTGGGGTGTTCCGCATTTTCTGTCAAATGAATTGAATGGCGACATAGTGCAAATAATAGCGAAAATTCCCAAAGAAACAGACGTTTTGATAACCCATAGACCACCTTACGGCATACTGGATTTTGAAGACAATAATAATTTCGGTTGTGTTGATTTACTACAAATTGTGCAGAAAATTCAACCGAAATATCATTTATTCGGACACATTCACGCAGGGTATGGATTTGAAAAATCACAACATACAACATTTGTCAATTCCTCACTTATTAGAAAAAATAATATTGTAAATAAACCTTTTTTGTTAGAAATATGAAAAGAGATAAAAGCGAAAATGCACTACCGCTAACCCGCATATTGGCAAAATGGCGGCAGAATCCCCGCAGAAAGGGAAGGGCAAGTTTGCAAGTTCTTCTCCCGCAGGAAGTTTATTGTAGCCGGCACTGCGCCAATATGCAAACCGTTAG
>DAOOBP010000255.1:0-1874 GCA_035407925.1 Salinivirgaceae bacterium | reverse complement strand
GGGATATACTCTGAACTTGAGACTTCTATTTCGCCCCATTTTCCATTACGATAGTAACAGCGAACATTGTAATCGGTTTTCATATAACCGAATCCAAGTTTGCCCCAATCAATATTATTTTCCATGTTTATTGTTTTAAAGTTATCAATACACAAAGATAACATAAATTGTTGTAATTGTAAGAAAAAAAAAGTGTTTCACAACTTGTTTTTGTATTTAGTTGTGAAACAGAGGTGTTTTTATGTAGTGATTACTTTATAAGTCGATTAAGCTAATGCTCCGTATTTAATTATATCGCTTCTTGGTGGTACTACCATTATGGGGGAAGATGTGTTCAGTTTTTCATCTTTACTAATCCACTTATTATATTGCTTCAACATCATTACAATTATATCGGCGTCAATAAGTTCGGTAAATCTGAATGTTTCAGTTTTGAACGGTTGTTTTTTCTTTGCTGTTTTAATACCATATATTATACCGTGTTTGTCTAACATTTTCTTCGTGAAATAGATATTGTTAGCCATATCTTTTTTCATAAATGAATCGGTAATAAATGGCTTAATCATATTAACGTTACAGTTATAATAACGTGATAGATATATAATCCATGCTAACGATTCTTTATATTTTTTATCATGGTCAACAGGAACAACCAATTCTTTATAATAGTCGTGTCGTGGAGGTTTGCTGGTTACAACAAAAGGAATGTTAGATTCGCTTACTATGGAATTAAAAACCGAATCTTTGTATTTGTTGCCAACAAGAGCATACCTATATGGCAAAACTACAAGGTTAGCATTTACCGATTTTATTTCATTTATGACTAATTTTTTTGAATCTCCCAGCTTTACTACTGCAATGGTGTCTAATTTGGTAGTTTCTTTAATTTCTTTGGCTTTGGTTTCCATTTTTTCCCTCAGAGCGGTCTCTTCTTCTGCAGAAATTCTCTTGTTTGAGCTGAATAAACCTTTCTTTGTACTGATAATTTTTAGAAGCACAATTCCATTATCCATTACACGTGCTAACTGGATTGCATGAGCCAATGAGTACTCTGAACTTTCTGTAAAGTCCCACGGTACAACAACATATTTCTTTTCTGTATCCATGTCTATTTTTATCTAAAATTCCATAGCGAATCAGTCCGCTAAGTTACGAATATTTTCTAATTGTTTATGCTTATTTACATCACGTAATTTTTTTGCTGATTGTGTAAAATATTGGTGCTTTGATATAAAATCAATTTGCACGTCATTCCACTTTTTAATATTGTTTTCAATTGCCTCGTTTTCAACAAGTTCCCGAAACAGCATATTGGAAACAGGCACAAAATCGACTCGACCCAGATAATCTAAGTCAGCGTCACAAATAATTTCTTCAAGCTTATTATTTGGCATGGGAGGCATTCTTGTTGCAAATATTAAATCACAGATCTTTGTTATTTGTTCTTCTGAATAGCTATAACGCGGAAGAATCTCTTTTGTTCTTTGAATTCCCAATAATTCATGATCTTTATATCCACGAGTGTAGCCTATATCGTGAAACAGTGCGGCAGTTTTTAATAATAATAACTCCTCTTCGCTAACTTCTTCGCGACGTGCTATTATTTCAACTTGATTAACAACATCAATTGTGTGCTTAACATTGTGATAGTATAAATTTTTAGGCAGCTCACGTTCCAAAATGTCTAAAATTTCTTCCTCTAAGTCGTCGAAACGAATAAATGCCAATTTTATTTGGAAATCATGGTTTGGAACCAATCCTTTTCCTTTAACTGACAAGTGTGGACGAAATCCTTCAATTACGTATAAATCAGCGTCTCCCTGATATTTAACAGGAAGTTTTCCATAATATTGACAAATGAAATAGTCTCGAAC
>DAOOBP010000254.1:0-1924 GCA_035407925.1 Salinivirgaceae bacterium | reverse complement strand
CCTGATATGTGTAACGTTACGAATCAAACGCACACATATCAGTCGTTTTTACAAGCCGATTCAATTCACCGGCAAACACATCAGCGTTTGTTCCCAGATGTTGGTTTTTTGCCTAAATAAAATTGATATCCAAGTTGGAAATACCAATTCAGGCTATTAGTCGGAGTGTTGATTACGAAAGTAGATTCATTGTGACTCCACCTCATACCTGTGCCTAAATAAAACGCATCGAAAACATTAAAACGCACCCCTAAATCGGCATGATAATTTTTAAATGCTGCAAAATCCTTGAAAGATTCACTCAAAGACAGAGTCAATTCACTGGAAAAAATGCCGCTACGGTCTCTCCAAACAGTATAGCCTGCTCCTACCATCAATCCTGAAAGACCGTCGTAAACTTTCGACCGTGAATCAAGAAGCAATGCATGGTCATAGCCAACTTTAAAATTCAAATTTTGGGTAGGAACAAAAGAAACGTAAACATCTACAGGCTGCGTTTGAAAACTCTGACTGGTTAACGGAACCGCTAAAAAATCGGAACTGATTCCCAAAGCAAATTTGGGAGTTTTAGTCTGTGCAAATGATACACCCACAAGCAACATAAGAACAAATAATAAACATGGTTTTCTCATAAAATTATAATTTAATTTATTAAACTTTGTCATCCGGTCAATCAGCCTAAAAGCTAATCACAAGAATAATGACGATTAAACAAAGAATAATTCATTCGCTTTTATGCATTTTGACATGGAAGACAAATGCTGCATAAAATTGAGTATCAACCTGAATAGAAAAGCTGATTTTTGTACAAAAAATAATTATATTATTGCCAGGCTGATACTCAATAAACAAACAGATAATTTATTTTTTAATTACCATCCAACCATTTTTGCTGCTATAAAAGAAAGTATGGCCAAACCGGCCGCAGCACCCTGAGGACCGGCAGGAATATACACAGGTACACCATTGACAATGATGTAACTTCCCACAAAAGTTCCTGCAACAGCTCCTACTGCATCAGCCGCAGCAACGAATGCAATCTTTTTAAACAAAGACCATTCGGTAGGACTTTTGGCATACATAATTCCATTACTGTTTTTTACAATAGCATCATCATCCACAAAATCACCCCACAAGAGTAAAGAACCTTTTAAGACTTCAGTTGAATTCATAAAATTCTCAAGTTCAAAACAACTTAGTTCTTCGTCTGTTTGTGCATCTTGCTGCAAAGTAGATATCTTTACAATTTTATCGTTTACATCAATCATACAATCATTGACAATTAAATCTACTTCATCAAAATATGGCTTAAGTAAAACAGAATTCGCATGCAGAGACAAATTGATTTCTTCTTGATCAAAGTCGTAAGTCGGCAAATTGTTTTCAGTTGCTGGTACTTTAAACTGATTGACTGAAGCACTTCCGGTAATTATTTCCGGTTTAACACCGGTTACTGCTTCAATAACCTCAAATACTTGTGCCGGATTGAAAGTGTGATTCTCACCATCATTCAGTTGCGGCGCTTTTTGCTTGAATTGCTCCTGATAAGCAGCTAACATTTCTGTTAAGATAATATCATGCTGTTTCGACAACTCTTTTGCTACAACGGACATGTCTTGTTCGGTGATTGGATTCTCGTTACTCTGCACGCTGTCTTTCTTTTCACATGCTGAAAAAAGTAAAGTAAAAAAGAATAAAGAAACAAATATTTTTTTCATATTATTTTTGGTTTGAAAGGTTTAATAAAATGTTGTAAATTCACTCTGATGATTAAATATTTATGGACCCATGAATAACCTCCTTTCTTCTTAAATGTCTTTTTTGAAAAATTTGCTCGGACAAAAATATCTTCTTGAAATGGAATAGTGTACGCAAAAAGTAAAAAGATGAAAATATTTTTACCTTTTGCACCAACCATGAAAAC
>DAOOBP010000253.1:0-1930 GCA_035407925.1 Salinivirgaceae bacterium | reverse complement strand
TTATGAACTTTTGCTTTCAGCGAGCTCGTAAACTCGGTTTACTTTATAAACTTTTAACTGAGTTTATTGTGTTGCCCTACGGGCAAGGCTTTTGAGGGTCTATCTACCGCAGGCTTCGCCTACGGTTAATCACATGTTGTCCTACGGACAAACCCTTGATAGTCTTATATTGTCCTTACGGACAATTATATATGTATATGCTGTTTAAAATATTGCAGCACCCAAACACAATAAATTGCGCCTGATTATCAGAGACTTAACGGGTACTGTAGAAAAAGTGCGGAAGACAGGAGATATTATTTTTAAGCTCTATTTTTTATTTTAATTGACTCAATAACGTTTATAATATAATCGCCCATTTGTTCGCACTCACTTATAATGTCCATATAATAAACGCTTTCTTGATATGAATATTCAAGATTATTGAGATTTTCTATATTTTTACGTTTTAATAAGTTGCGTTGCTCGTTTATTGCATCTTCCATACTTCGACTTACAATAAGTTCTTGTTCTGTTATTGTAGCCGAAGACAATATTTTTTGCATATTATCAAAAGCTTCGTGTAAAAGTTCATACATAGAGTTGATGTTTTCTACCAGATCTTCTCTAAACTCAACTCCTGCGTCCATTTTACGCTTTAAATGACGACCAATTTTACAACAAGCATCGGCAATACTTTCAATTTCTGAAACCTCACGTAAAATAGAACGTATATGTTCTTTACTTTCGTGGCTTAATCTTCCTTCAGCAACTTTACCTAAATATGAACCTATTTCTATTTCCATATTGTCGCTTATTTCTTCGTATTTCTCTACTCTATTATATAGTTTAAGAAATTTTTTGTCGTTATGATCCATATTTGTCATTCTTTCTACAAAACCCAACATTTTACGAACGCGTTTAGCATAAAGTTCAACTTCTTTTTCAGCTTGAAGAATTGACAGTTCAGCTGTTGAAAGCATTCCTGTAGTGATATATTGAAGTCCAAATTCTCCATCTTCTTCTTCACTTACTCTTGGACGTATAAGTTTGAGACAAATTTTTTCATACAAGTTTACAAACCATATCATTATCATCACATTACATATGTTGAACATGGTATGAAATAAAGTTAAACCGTAAGATGTTGCTGCTTGATAATTTAGGTAAGCATCTTGTTTTTCTACTAAATGAGCTGGAAGTTCAGATTTTGAGAGTGTAGTTATTTGTTTGTATTCTTCTGTTGGTAATGATTCTATATAACCCAACATTCCTGCAGGATTTGCTGGTCCATAACTTGCTACCAAATATTCAACCATTTGCACAAAATATTTAAACACAAAAAGCATCCATATCACACCAAAGACATTAAACATAAAATGCGCAAAGGCAGCTCGTTTTGCAGCTATATTTGCAGGAATTGCAGCTAAATTGGCAGTAATAGTTGTTCCAATATTTTCGCCCATAATCATTGCTGCTGCTGATGGAAAGTCTATCCAACCTTTTGTAGCCATAATAAGCGTAAGGGCAACTGTTGCACTTGATGATTGAACTACAATAGTTAAAATAGTACCTATAAGTAAAAAAATCAAGATAGACCAAAAGCCCATGTCAGAAAAGTTTTGCACAAAAGCCAATACTTCTGGATTGCTTTGTAAGTCGGGCATTGAAGATTTTAACAAATCAAGTCCCATAAAAAGGAAAGCAAAACCAAAAATAAATTCTCCTATTGATTTTCGTTTACTTTTAGATGAAAAAATTAACGGAATAGCTATACCCATTAATGGAATAGAGAGAACACTAATCGAAAACTTTCCAAATCCAAATAAAGAAATCAACCAAGCAGTGGCAGTTGTTCCAATATTTGCACCCATTATTACACCAATAGACTGAACCAAGCTAAGCAGTCCTGCATTTACGAAACTAACAACCATTACTGTGGTAGCAGACG
>DAOOBP010000252.1:0-1936 GCA_035407925.1 Salinivirgaceae bacterium | reverse complement strand
ACCTAGTTTCAAGTTACCTAGTTTTAAGTTACCTAGTTTCAAGTTACCTAGTTTTTGCAACAAGTTTGGCAAGCCAAAAGGCTTTATGTTATATATATAAACAATGCTTTTTTTTTCAAGCCTTTTTTCAAGCCAAAAAGCCTGAAACATTATAAGGAATATATATATAATAAGTAATATATATGCGTGAAATTTGTAGGACAATTTTTTCAAAGCTTTGCAAAAGCCCTGCAAGTCCGCTCTGAGACAAGCTTTGAGACACTTTGGCAAAAATAGTGGCAAAAAGTGTTGAAATTGCCAAAATTGATATAAATTCCAAAAACTTTTTGTCTGCCAAAAAATCTTGTTTGTAAAATTGCTTGATTGTTGAATTGTAAATCTTGCAGCATGACCTATTGTGAAAATACCCAAATTAATTAAAATTAGTGGGGTATTTCTGCTTATAATACTTTTGCAATGTAATTTCTCAGCTAAGAATTGTAAAGCTGTTAAAACATGCTTATTTAATTTAACCAACATAAATTAATCAATTCTCACTGTTTTTATTATGTAGGTAGTAAAGTTGCCCACTGTTTCAACCGTGATTATTAAATGCTTGCACAGTGGCAATGGTACAATGGTTTCAACGTTGAATTCTTTGTCTTCTGGCTTGTAACATTCAACCATTGACATAAAATCATTCTGCACCCCGAACCATGTATCAGTGATATAGATATCCATGTTTGCCGGACAGTATAGCAACAAGCCCTCTCTCTTATCGTCTGTTTCAATGCTTCTGACATTATCATCATAATAGCAACCACCCTTACCGTTTGGTAAGATAATATAATTCATACCCGCTGCTTTGCTTGTGTGTTTCATGACTTGCCTCCTACTGGCTCTCTACATAATATCTGACAGTGTAAACTGTTTTATCATTCTTCAACTCATAATCTATTTCCCAGCTTGCCGTGCCAAAAGTTGCCTTGCCTGTATGGTTGTTTGTATGGAATGTTTGAATTTTTTCATCATTAATTCCTATGTCAACTCTGTTTCTGTGCAGCCTTATTATTTCCCCTGTTTTTCTGTCGCTTATGTCAATTAACAACGAATTACTTCTTGCTTCTGTGTAAAATGCAGCATATCCTTCATCGTTGCAAAAATAGTTCACCTCGATATTATGATAGCTTAGTGTGCTAATCTTTTTCATTTCTTGTTTCATTTCTCAACTCCTTGTTTTTTCTTATGTTTATTTCTGTTATTCCATGCCTCAAGCTTGTCTGATTGCAAGCATGAAACAATTCTTTTTCCTAAGCATAAATCATATAACAAATCTCTTGCCTGCTGTCCATAATGCCTCTCAACAAAGCTTCCTAAAGACAAGCTGTCCATTGTACCATGCTCGGTTTCAAGGTGGCAAATAAATTTGTCCATATCCAGTATTATCTCGCCAGTGGCAAGGCTTAATTTCCTATCAAAAAAAAGCCTTGTACTGACGTTGAAACATTTTATGAATAGCTGGTCAACTTTGTGTAAATAGTAATAGTTTACCCCTATTTGCCCGTTGGTTGTTATCCAAAAAATTCTCATTTTTCTACACCTCCGTGCTTAATTGTTTTAATATTAAGCCCTTCCTTAAGTCCATACTTGGCTTTTTTTGCCTCATAATAAGCCAAATCACCGTGCGACCAAATGTCAGTCAATTTAAATTCGCCTGTCGCAATGTCTTTCTTGAATGTCTTAATCTGACCGCTTTGACAGTCGATTATTATCTGCTCGACACGGTTTGCCTTGATTTCTTCTTCAAGCTTTTTTGTGTCGGCTTCAAGTTCTTTTACTATTTTTTTCAACTCTTCTCTTTGCTGGTCAATTTGCCAGCTTTTTAGATAATTTCTTTTGCCTCTGTTCATTTTTCCCTCCTTTTTTGTTTAATTTTAACGTTTTCTTATGTCCTCGA
>DAOOBP010000251.1:0-1954 GCA_035407925.1 Salinivirgaceae bacterium | reverse complement strand
TTAGAATGGCACGATTTATTCCTGCCGTTGAATATATACAAGCCCAAAGAATACGCCAAAACTTGATTGACGCCTTCGCAGAAATTTTCAAGAGGGTTGATGTTATAGTAACCACATCTTTTGGCGGTAGTCAGTTGTTAATGACCAATTTAACCGGACATCCGGCAATATTAGTACCAAATGGTTTCAACGAAAATAATCTTCCCACAAGCTTTACTATTATTGCCAATTGGCATAATGAATCTGATTTGGTTTTACTATCAGATGCATATCAACAAAAAACAGGATTTTTTAAAGAATATCCTGAAAATTTTAAAGTCAAATAGCGCGCTTTTGATAATCTGAAAAATCTAAATCTAAAATCAACTTATTAAATAAGCGATTGTAAATAAAGACATTGTTAACGCTCTAATGTTTTGTGTTTTCACATATTCAAAAACAACTAAACTGAAATATGTTTTTTGTGATTTAAAAATGGAGCTAAAACAATTCAAAACGCTATTTTTGCAGAGAATGTAATTTTGGTAGTTAAACCAACTATTTTTATGGCTTTATTTTTTCAACATAAAAGTCTGAACATCAAATTTAAAAAAATAGAAAAACTGCTTAGACCTGAAATCTATAGTTTTTTGAATCAACAACTTAAGTATCTACTTCAAAAAAAAGCTAAAAACAACAGGGTTTTAATATCGGCTCTCAAAGCTCTTAATATTAAGTGGTATAAATTCAGAGGTTTAGAAGAGATAGAAGCGATTCCTATAACGCAAAACATTTATTCAGACGAAAAAGACAATGCATTAAAATATCGTAAATCTGCGATGTCAGCAGCGCTTAGGCGTATTTTGGCATGGCATCGTTGTGACAACTGCAAAGTAATATGGATAACACCAAACAAAAATAGAATTAAAGATAGTGGTTTCACAAAAAGTAGCAGAATTCTGAATTATCCACAAGATTTTGGAGAATTAATCAGACGGTTAAATAAACGCAACAATTATGTCCTAGCCGCACGCCCCGCCATACTTGCGCAACTCGCTTTTTACATACGCTATAGTAAATGTCAGGCGCCAACACCCAAATTAATTATTGCATTTAATCACGATTTTACTGTCGGAGCGCTTAATCTATTAAAAGAGACATTTAGCGTCCCACTAGTTCGATTGATAACTGACCCACAATATGGCTCTATAATTGCTACCTGTCGATATAAACACTATCATCTGTTTGAACCTGTGGCATATCACGAAATAGTCAATTCAAACGGTGTTGCTGTAACCAATGGACGTGGTCAATTAATTGTAACACCATTGCACACAAAGAAACCATCTCTTATACGCTACAACACAGGTATAGAAGTAATACCCAACAAAAATGCTGTATGTTCTTGCGGATTATCATACAGAACAATTGACCACATTTCATACACAATACGCCCGACAATCAAAGGCATTAATAATACCGAACTACTTATTCCCCTATCCGAAGAGCTACACGAAAACATTGTTGGTGTTGACTATGAACAGAGCTACGGCGGAGAGGTGTTGATAACAATTAAAGAACACATTATCAATAAGTTAAATCCCAATGATTACAAAGCATGGTTTATAAATTATTGGGAACATGAGATAAGAATAACCATAGTTATTGATAATCGTAGTTCATTCTTGGGCGATAGTAGCTTGTCTAATTTTAAAACAACAACTAACTGAAATACAATAAATTATGCAAAAACTAATTGAAATTATAATTCAAAATAACAATACGAGACAAAAATATCCATTTGGCGCTACGCTGATGGAGATATGTGATGATTTAAAATTAGATCTGAAATATCCTGTCATTGGCTGCATGGTAAACAATAAAGTCGAAGAGCTTAATTACGCAATTTACAGACCTAAAACAATAAAATTTTTCGATATAACACACCCCGATGGAATGCGAATATATATCCGCT
>DAOOBP010000250.1:0-1978 GCA_035407925.1 Salinivirgaceae bacterium | reverse complement strand
AACACTTATTTTGTTGATTTTCAGCAAAATAATTAAAAACTTAACGAACTATTGTTATTGTTACTTTATATTTTTTGAAAAACGAAACATTCTATATACTTTTGTACATACAGTATATCAAATCTTGTATTACGATGTTGCCGTCAAAGATAATAAGATATTTTATTTTTTTATCGTTTTTTGTTTTTGTAAATTGTAAAAATGAAAAATCTCCCGTTCCGTACGGACCTGTGGATATTCAGCTTGATTTGAATAAAGCTGAATTTAACTCTTTTATTGTTGGCACACATGTTTTTATTACAGGGGGAGGAAGTGGGCTTGGTATTGTTGTGTTCCGTCTTTCTCAGGACGAGTTTAAGGCTTACGATCGCATGTGTACGTCAAAAACACACAGCGATTGGGTTCGATTAACGGATAGCCCCAGTAGCGCTATTTTGTTAGAGTGTCAAGAGTGCGGTTCACGATTTAATTTAATTGATGGTTCAGTGAATAAAGGTCCTGCTAATTTTTATCTAACAGAATACCAAACTTATTATAACCAATCGTTAAACACTTTGTGGATTACAAATTGAGATAAAAGCTATTAACAATGCGACGCTCTGAGCGAAGCGTTGCATTGAGCTTAGTCGAAATGTCGAAGTGAAATGTCGAAGTTCTTCCTTATAACAACATAACATTCAGTTGGTTATATCAATTTTTATATTGTAAAATTTGCCAGCGATTGCTCCATATTGTTTGCTAATTCTACTAATTGTTCAGCTCCGGTACTTAGCTCTTCTGAAATACTTGAGTTTTCATTAGTAGTTTGAACTAGTTGGTTTAATGCTGTGTTAATTTGTTCTGCACCTTGTCGTTGCTCATTGCTTGCTGCTGCAATTTCATTTATTAATGTAATAGTCTTTTTTATGTTTGGTACTGCGGTGTCAAGTTTTAGACCCATTTCCTCTACGGCTTTTGTACTTTCAAGTGATATACCATCAATTTCTGCTGATGCTTTTTGACTTTGGTCAGCCAAGTTTCGAACTTCTGCAGCAACTACTGCAAATCCCCTTCCATACTCTCCTGCTCTGGCGGCTTCAATCGCTGCATTTATAGCCAACACATTAATTTTACGAGCAACTTCTCCTATGTTGACCGTTTTTTGACGTATGTTTTCCATTGTCTTAGATGTTAGGTTAAATGCTTCACTAACTGCAGCCACCTCATTGATTACCTGTTGTCCAAGGTTGGCGCTTTGATTTGCATTATCTAAGTTATGGTTGATGTTGCTGACCATCTCCTCCATTGAGGTGGAAATTTCCTCTGTAGATGCGGACTGGTCGTTTGCGCCGGTCGAAATAATATTAGATTGTTTCATAAACAACTTGCTTGCATTCATTAACTCATGTGAAGACCTTTTGCTCTCCTGCAAGGTTTTTTGAGTTTCTACTACTATATTTTCTAGTGCGTTTGCTAGTTGACCTATTTCGTCATTACGTTGAGTAAAACTTTTAGGAGCACGTTCTGTAAAGTCAGCTGTATTTGCCAATCTATCCATTCCCGCAACTAGTCCATTAATGGGGCGTTTAACCACACGTAAAATGATAACAGAGTTTATAAATACAAATATAAGCATAAAAAGTACCGCAATCCAAATTACTTTTAGTCCATAATGGGCTACAGAATAACCCGCAGCAACGCCAAGAGCAACTAAGAAGGTGTATGAAATGAAAGCAATTCTTAAAATAGTCTTTTTGAAAATCACCCAAAATACAATTTCTACACCTGCAAGTACAATTGCTAATACAATAATGAAAATAGAAAAATCACTCATAAAAAAAGTTTTAAAATTATTATTAATTGTTATTGTTTCTAAGTTAGAAATAGGTTTTGTAACCTAAATGAATCCCATATACAATTATGGTGCCAAATCAAAGTATAAATTAGGGTTCACTGAAAAAGTCTAAGCTATTTTTAGGTGCAGGGTACTGGGTGCGTG
>DAOOBP010000249.1:0-1999 GCA_035407925.1 Salinivirgaceae bacterium | reverse complement strand
AACCGTTATCGGCAATTTAAAAAAGACGAACACTATGGCAAAAAAAACTATAGAAGAAGGATTTGAAACTCTAATTACAAGGTTGGAACCTTTGTATTCTGAGCGTGAAAAATCAACCAAACATAAAGCAACGGTTAAATCCAGTCTAGAAAAAAACTTTGACTGCACTAATCTATTTGAAACAGGTTCTTTCGGTAACGGAACAGGAGTGCGACACTATAGCGACACTGACTATTTTGCTGTCATTCCCGCTAATAAATTAAAGGAAAATTCAGCTACCAGTTTAAGAGAAGTTAAAGAAGCTTTGCAGAACACTTTTTGGTCAACTTCAGGTATCGTTGTATCATGTCCAGCCGTAAAAATACCTTTTGGTACATATAAATCAGAAGAGCTCGAAACGACACCTTGTTGCATAAATGGAATGGTTGAAACCTCACTTGGAAATTTCAGACGTTATGAAATACCAGATTGTAATGGTGGTTGGATGTTTAGTAGCCCCAAAGCACACAATGAATATGTAGAGCATCACGATAAAAGACTTAACAGGAAACTTAAACCATTGATTCAATTAATAAAGGCTTGGAAGTATTTTAACAATGTTCCTATAATTTCCTTTTACTTAGAGCTAAGAGTTACAAAATATGCAGAGAATGAGACTGTTATAATTTATGATATTGATGTTAAGAACATTTTGAAGAAACTCTTAGATAATGACTTAGCGAGTATAAGAGATCCAATGGGAGTATCAGGTCTGATTCCAGCATGCAAAACAGCTGAAAAAAAGACAGACAGTATTTCAAGACTAAATACCGCAGTAAGAAGGGCTGAAAAAGCTGCTTTGGCAAAATCTAATGAAAACTATGATGATGCATTTTATTGGTGGAACTTATTTTTCAACGACAAATTCCCTTCAAGATGAATCAAATACCAGCGAAACAGAACGAACAAGTTCAACTTGAAAGACTAGCGGCACAAAGAGAAATTTATTCTTTTGCAAAAAGACTTCATTTACTGCAAATTATTATAACCGTTCTACTTCCTATTTTACTTTTTATTCTTAGTTCAATATACAATCAAATAATTATTTACACCGCACTTTTCGGTATTTTGGTTTTTGTTTGTGATAGTATTTTAATAGCTCCATTAATAAAGAAATTAAAGACGAAAGCAGCAAAGATTCAGGAATTATTTGATTGTGCCGTTCTTGAATTAGAAAAGTCCCCATTGAAAACAGTATCAGATGTCGCGGTTGAAGAAATCCTCTTACATTATGACGCACATAAAAAAATTGAGAAGAATATTGAAAAAATTAGAGATTGGTATCCTACAAATATTTCAGAACTTCCTATTACACTAGCAAGAATAATTTGTCAAAGAGCAAATTGTTGGTGGGATTCAAAGTTAAGAGTTAGGTACTCTAATTTTCTCTTGTATTTCGGACTGTTTGTTTTTGTTTCAATCTTTGTTGTTTCATTCATTTCCAAAGCTGACGTTTCTACTCTGACATTATACTTGAGTGGACTTGTTCCATTGTTTCAATTTTGTAATAGAGAGTTTTTTGAACATAGAGATGCTGCAAAAAGGCTTGATGAATTGGTTTGTTACTCTGAAAAAATATGGGAAAGTGCATTATCCAACATACAAGACTATCACGAGAATAAACTGAATTCGAGAAGATTACAGGACGAAATTTTCGAACACAGGAGTAAAAGCCCATTAATACTTGATAAATTTTATAATTTATTCAGAGACCAAAATGAAGTGCTAATGAACAGAACTTCTGAAATTCTGATTGATGAAGCAAAGAAAAAAATGAAAAAAAGCCGATAACAGCGTATATAACTTATGGCGGGGAAAGTGATAAATTCAGGCTTTGTGCATTTAAGTACGTTTGTTGCAAGCCGACAAGAAAGCGCTTCGAATACCGCCACAAGTCATATACGCAAACCGTTATGCGGCAGCTTAAAAGACGACACCAAACCAAAAAAATCATCTTGAC
>DAOOBP010000248.1:0-2002 GCA_035407925.1 Salinivirgaceae bacterium | reverse complement strand
GTCTTAACAGAGATTATAAACGTACTACACGCATGCGTGGGGCTTTACCTAATCCTGAGGCCACCTTACTGTTATTGGGAGGTGTAAGTATGAATCGAAAGGTCTATGGGCGTAAAGTACCAAAGTTGGATTATGAACAAGTTAAATTTAATTGGGAAGAATAGCAGGCAGTTTTGCTTCGGCTACGCCTCCGCTTCACTACCCGCTATTTATTGTGATTTCAATAATTATGAATAAATTTGCAAGAAATAAAGATAGAAATTACACACTTTTTGGGATACTACCTGCGGACAATTGGTGGACACATAATTTTTCCTGCACATAAAAAGAATGGGTTCACAATTAATCAAGCTAGAGGTGTAAGCAAAATTTTATGTGACAGGTTTGACTTGACTTTAGAGTGCATAAGACGATTTTACTTTGACGATGAGAGCCCTCTCACAAAAACATTGACAAACTACAAAGACTTTTTCGACCTTTTTGTTGACTTCAAAGGTTACGTTGACTTTTTTCACTTACAAGAATTTGTTGGCTCACAAGACCAAGTTGAATTTTCATTACCATTTGACAACTTCAACAGATCACCTTTACCGCAGACAATTGACGAGTATAAAAAATATAAAGAGCATACATTACATTTGGTAACAAGTAGAAATGAAAGAATTTTAAAAAATATAAACTGATTGTAACGGTGGACAGAAAACTTGAAAACGACATTGTAAAAAGAACGCTAGCCAGTAACATGGGTTTTGCGTCAGGCGGGGTGAGTTGCAAATTTGAAGTTTTTTATCCCGCACCAGCGTTCGCCTCGTGTTGACAGGACTTCGTCCCGCCAACCCGCCCGAACGCAAACCCCCAAACCGTTAGCCCTCATTTTAGAACGCACGTATTAATGCCTGTGCAAAAATGAAGCAAACAACTAATAAAAAGAGCCTGCCTCAACATTCTGTCAATTTCAGCGTTCGATTTTCGTAATGTGTGATACCCGATGATTTAATTTCTATCGATTTATTATAGTATGCAAAATATGGATATATCAAATGAAATAAGGGACTTTTTCGATACCGCATATGACGTGGGATCATTAGCTTTTTTAGGATTGACAACAAAAGTTGAGAATCCATTCCGTGATCAATTTGCATATTACTTATACAAGAAGTACTCGTCATCGTTAAAAATATCTAGAGAATATTCAAACGGACAAAATCTAAGAGTCGATTTGGCGATTATCGAAGGTGAAAAAAAGCATTTTATCGAATTTAAAGCTTGTTATTCATTTGATTTACTTCGATATGATTACAAATTATATCAAAACGAGATATTGAAGGATAGAGATAAATATACCAATAAGGATTTAAATAATGTTACGTATATTTTACTTTCAATTCGAACAGATATTTGCCCAATTGAATATTACAAGGATATAATTAAGTATTACGGAGATGTGGTAAGAGCTTTTAATAAATATTCATCAGATGATCAAAAGAAATTATCATTTGAAAGTGTTAATCGATGGTTTGATGGAAGTGATGGATTGATTGTTAAGAGTTCAGGAAGTCGTGATTTGGGTAAGGCCTATAACGTTAATGTGTATTTGGATTATTTCATTATTGGATAGAGATATCCTTTTTATATAATTGAAAATCGAGTTCTCAACTTGTGAGCTAACATTGAGTTCGCGGTCGATTCCTGATTGAATTACATAGATATGGTTTCACCATGAAATGGATATTTTTTTGCTGGATTTATTGTGAACGTATTAAGATATTTGGAAATAAAAAAAACGAGGGTTAACACCAGGTAAACGACAGCAAACCAATGTTTCGCAATTGGTTTCCCGTCGCTTACCTACCCGTTGTAGCCAATTCTAGAAAACCTACTCCTAATATTGAAACCATATATATTTTAGAAATAAATCAGAAATTGAAGAAAATGATATATTTTTGTAATTATGAGTTTGACAAAAAAACATACAGAATACATTAACTGGGTAAATGAACTA
>DAOOBP010000247.1:0-2060 GCA_035407925.1 Salinivirgaceae bacterium | reverse complement strand
TTCTATTATACCATATTCCTGCACGTTTGTATAGGGGTTTTTAGAGATGCCCATAATTGAAAGACCAACAGGGCAGGCGTGAAAGTCTGCTCTTTTGTTATAAAGGCTCTGAGAGCCACCAGAACGCCCCACAAGCCGACAGCTCACACAGCTTTACAGTATCTTAAACAATCCTGCAACCGAAAAGCAGATGTGCAGCCATTACAGGAACGGCAGCAAGAAAACGAAAGGCAGGAAACTAATTTGCTTTTCAGTCTCCAATTTGAAAGAGTATGTACACAAGCTTGAACAAGCCGCATACAATTTCTTTGCCACTCAGAGCGAGACAGCAGCGGCATAAAAGGTAAAATAATACTTTACCTTTTTGGAAAACTGAAAACGGCGGTTCTCACCTATTTCACGGGCTGAGAGCCGTTTTTTTGTACCTCAAAAATTACTAATATGTAGACCATACAACAAGAGTGTATATATAAAATAAACTCTATTTAATTAAGATAATCTAAGATATATATCTTATTAAGAGTAATTATGTCTATCTTCTTTTCTACGAAAAGCTATTTAATTCTTGTAAATCTACAAGAAAGGAGATAGCAAGCATGAAAGTAATAATAATACTGTCTGTGTTCCTTGCTTCATTTACAGGCATGAACGAAGCAACAGCACCGCTCCGCAGCTTTTACCGTACATACTGGAACGACAACAAAGCTGATGTAGCAATGCTCTGCGGTATTGCTCTATCAATAATCCGCTAAAAAAAACAATTCTCTCTCCCCCTTTACCAAAGGGGGCGGGGGGATTGTAGAACGAGCTACACGACAGCAATTTTTATATTTGTGATTTTTATTAAATTACATTGACATTTATCGTTGATTTGTGTATAATATAATTACGCAAATATTTTTATATCAAACACTATTCTTGTTTATAAGGGGAGTTGATTTAATGAAACGATGCTTTATATCTGCTGTTTTTATATGCTTGTTAGCTTGTTGCTCTTGCGGAAGTACCGAGCCTGCTGTTTCCGTAGACCCTGTATCAGAAAAAGTATCAAATGACATTAGCTCTATCGGTGAAGTAACTATCGAGGACAAAGAACTAATTGAAACAATTGAGAAAACATATAGCACTTTAACCGACCGTCAAAAGGAGGGGGTGTCAAACTACGCTGATCTTCTCAATGCCCGTGATGAACTTAATCGCATCATTAAGGAAGATGAGGCTAAACAAGCTAAAGCTGAAGAAAAAGCTAAAGCAGAAGAACAAGCTAAGAAAAATAGATATACTGCTGATGTTAAATTTTGTGTAAAAGCCTTTGTGTCACTTCAGGAAGTGCTAAAGAATCCAGACTCTCTACAAATAAATGATTTTGCATATAGCAAATACGAAGGTAAAAGAACTATTCGCATTGATACATCTGCTCAAAATGGTTTTGGTGGTACAAACAGAGATGTAATTGAAGTAACAGACGATTCAACGTTTGCAACTCTTTATTATAAGTGTGTACAAACAAATTTGTATGTAAAAAAATCTGATATATATGATACAGATAGCGTTGCAATTTTTTCTAAAACTGACGGAATTGACCACGAAGCCGTATACGATTTATATGATGAATACAAACAGACAGGTGATTTTAGTATTCTGCAATAATAGCTCATATTACTTTATAGGCTTACGGAGCATTGCAGACCTATTGACAATAAAAAAATATGTAGTATAATATTAACAACCAAGAAAATATGTACTGTGTGTTTCACACAAAAGAAAAAACGGGAGCTGCCACTCCCGTTTTTTTCATTTTTGGCTACTTGTCGGACTTCTTACGACTGTTCCACCAATTGCTCACACAGTCACCAACTAAGCGAGCCATAACAGCCGTGATAAAAGAAAATATGTACTTCAAGTGTGTTTCACCTCCTTCCTGACGGAAGAAGCCGACAAAGTAATTATAACTGTATTGTCGGGAAATGTCAATGTGGATTTTTTTTGCTTAAAAGCAATACGCCTGAGAGCCACCAGAACGCCCCACAAGCCACAGGAGCAAAAAACAGGGTAATTAT
>DAOOBP010000246.1:0-2084 GCA_035407925.1 Salinivirgaceae bacterium | reverse complement strand
TTGAAATAATAAAAGATGTAGATATACTATATCACGAAGCCACTTATTTACATAAAGATTTAAATCTTGCACGCTTATCGTGTCATAGTACAGCTATACAAGCTGCTCAAATTGCACATGATTCTGGTGCAAAAAAACTACTATTAGGTCACTACTCAAGTCGATACACTGACCCCAAAGTTATTGAAATTGAGGCTCAAACAGTTTTTGAAAACTCTGTTGCCACTATTGATGGAGATGTTTATATTTTAGGAAAAGCAACAAGAAAAAAGTCGCCTTGATAAACATAGCGACCGATAAACGGTAACAGAGTGCAAAAAATCAATTTACGTATTATGTACTTACTATTAGACTATTACATTATATAACAAACCCCATTGAAAGTTTTAGCATATCAAAATCTTTAAGTTCTGATCTGGGAATCTTTTGAAAATTATAAGATATATCAAAATATATGCGCAAATTCCGAAAAATATTTTTCTCAACTCCCAATCCTATAATAATTCCATATGAATAAGTATCAATATTATAAAACGACTCCTTTATTATTGAATAAGATCCCCCAAATCGTGCTCTATAATATATATCATTAACATGTTTTAACGGAACTATTAATCCACATACGAATTGTGTTGTCTTCAATTCGTTATCAGTCACGACGATATCTGGAAAAGCAACAGTGTCTTGTACCTCGATTTTTGAAAACAAAACCTGACCATATGGCCTGATTTTATAAGTCTTAGGATTACCTATTTGTACTCCAAACCCCCAAAAATATTTTGATTTGGTTTCATACTTCTGTTTCAATTCGTCGCTACGGATAAAATCAACTCCATTTTCAAAATATGGACGAACAAGAAATAGTGGTTTTGTTACTGTATCTTGCGAGTACAGCGAAAGATATAACAATCCAATTAATAAAGTTAAAGTGATTTTTCTCATAAGTTTAAATTTATTACAAACATTTACAAAAAACAAGTCCAATCAATTTGTTATAGTTTGACTCATAAATGTAAGAACTATTTTCGGATAAATGGAACGAATCTTACGGGGGCAATTACTTTAGAGTTAACTTTTCCGTTTACTTTTTCAACTAAAAGCAAGTTTTGAGTTTGGTATTGAGGTCCAACAGGTATAACCAGGCGACCGTTATTTTTTAATTGTTCCAAAAGTGGAGCAGGAATAGACTCAGGTGCTGCGGTAACAATAATGGCATCGTAAGGAGAATGCTCCTCCCAGCCTAAATACCCATCTCCCGACTTTATGTGCACATTGCTATAATTCATAGACTCAATTACTCTTGTCGCCTGTTTTGCTAGTTCATCAACAATTTCTACCGAATAAACTTCACACCCTATCTCAGCTAAAATAGCAGCTTGATATCCTGAACCAGTACCAATTTCTAATACTTTCATGTTTATTTGAGGCTTAATAGACTCTGTCATAAAAGCAACAATATATGGTTGAGATATTGTCTGACCGTATCCTATAGGCAGAGGTGTATCCTCATAAGCCATACTTGTATATTCGTCAGGAACAAATTTGTGTCGTTCAACATTTCTAAAAGCATCTAATACTAATTTGTCTGAAATGCCTCTGTTTTGAATTTGAAATTGAACCATTTGTTCTCTCTCACTCTGTCTATTATCCTGACAAGCCATTGATAATGCTAATATTAAAATTAAGACGATTTTCACTTTTATATTTTGGTTTTTATAAGTCTGCAATCGCATCTAAACGATAAAATATATTAATAATTACTTTACTGCTTTAGAATAACAATAACGTGGAAAAACTAAAAAAGCGGCTTAAGCCGCTTTTTTTAGTGTCTGATTACCCAGACCTGTATGTCTCTATTTCTCAAATTCTGATATTCGGCAAAGGCTTCCCTTCTTTCTACATAACTATTGAATGATACTCGCCAAAAACCGTGGCTTTCCATAAATACCTCTGAATTACTATAACCTTGAGATTTTAGCTGGTCAGCGAATCGATAAGCATTATTCTTAACTTTAAAGCTACCTGCTACCAAATAGTATTTTTTCTGATTTAAAAGTTTTTGTTTTGCAGCTTCCTCTTCTGCT
>DAOOBP010000245.1:0-2121 GCA_035407925.1 Salinivirgaceae bacterium | reverse complement strand
CAATAAATAGGACTTTTAATGCCCGAAGCCCATGTAAAATAATTTGTGGGATTTAGTTTTATTGCATTAATTTGCAAAAGTTTTGTTGCCAATTTTTCGGCTAAATTATTACTACTATGCATGATATTAAAATTTTTTTTGATGACAGTTTTTTAAGAATTACAGACAACTTTTCGTTATCAGACGACAAAAATAGGGATTTTTATTCTTTCCGTAAAGGTTTCAATTGGACTAACATAATAAATTCACTACTCAACGATAATCAGAAAAGAGAAATTTTGATTATCGCTCGTAAACCTAAAAAAGCATTTAAAAAACTTAAAAAACATTTCGAAGTAATAAAAGCAGCTGGAGGAGTGGTTCTAAACGAAAACAACGAATTTTTAGTAATTGACCGACTTGGTAAGTGGGATTTTCCCAAAGGCAAGCTCGAAAAGGGGGAGAAACCCAAAATCGCCGCAATACGCGAAGTGACTGAGGAGTGCGGTATCGACAGCCCTACTATAATAGATTTCGCCGGCTATACACACCATGTTTTTCAGCACAAAACGAAGACAATACTAAAAACAACATATTGGTATAGAATGAGTTGCAAAAAACAGCCTCTTACACCTCAAACCTCCGAAGATATTGTTGATGCCTTTTGGATTGCCTCAAAATATAAAGCCATATTTATTGAAAATACACATGCTTCGATTGCCGACTTTTTCAAGACATTCACAATATAGCGCCGCGTAAAGTCAATTATTTGAAAAATAACTTAAATAAAACTTTCTTTTTCCCTACTTTTGCACAATTATTGAAAACTACTAAACAATAACGATTATTATTTGTATTCCCTCTCGAAATGACAACAATAGAAGAAAAACAAAAAGCTATTATTGATGAGTTTGCCCTCTTTGACGACTGGATGGATAAATACGCGTATATCATCGAGTTAGGAAAAGATTTAGAACCACTACCCGAAGAGATGAAAACCAAAGAAAATCTTATTGAAGGTTGTCAATCAAAAGTTTGGGTTTTGGCTGATTATTCCGATGGAAAAGTGCATTTCCGTGGCGATAGCGATGCAATCCTAACAAAAGGGCTTGTTTCATTGATTATCAGAGCATACACAGATCAAACGCCATCCGATATCATTGAAAACCAACCCACATTTATTGAAAAAATTGGACTATCAGAGCATTTAAGTCCCACACGTTCAAATGGTTTAAACTCAATGATTAAGCAAATAAAACTATATGCAATGGCATATAAAGTTAAATATGAAACGAACATACCAAAGTAAAGGTAAAAGGCGGTACACTCGGTCACTGAGCTTGCATTTCGGTGGTTGTTGAGTTTACCGAAACACAATCTCAATAACCATCGAAATGTTAATTAAAAACCGTAGAAACTTTATAAACTTTTAACTTTTAACTTTTAACTTTAATATCCATGATAGATAAAAACAGTCTTCACCAAAAAATTGTTGAGACCCTAAAAACAATTTACGATCCCGAAATCCCAGTAAATATTCACGATTTAGGTTTGATATATAATGTTGATATTGACGATGATGCAAGCGTAATGATCGACATGACCCTTACCAACCCAAACTGCCCTGTTGCAGGCGATATATTGTCTCAAGTTAAAAGCAGAGTAGAGATGGTTGAAAACGTAACCGAAGTTTTTATTAATTTAACTTTTGATCCTCCATGGGACCCCGAACGCATAACCGATGAGGCTAAGTTAGAGTTGGGACTTCTGTAAAACATCGAAAAAATAAACGTTCAAAACAAACGTGAAAGAGAAACAAAATAAGGATAAAAACCCCTTCAAGGGCATAAGTTCATCAAAGGTTATTTACCCGATAATTATAGGGCTTGGCGTAGTACTGTTTCTGTTTTGGAAAGAGTTCGATATCAATGCCTTTAATGTACTTACGTTCAGTGCAAAAACTGTTTTCTGGCTGTTTGTAGCCATTTGCTGTATGGCTTTTCGAGATATCGGATATATGATACGCTTGCGAATACTGACAGACGGCAGGCTAACATGGCTACAAATATTCAGAGTGATAATGCTATGGGAGTTCACATCAGCAATAACTCCCTCAGCCGTTGGCGGAACAAGTGTTGCTAT
>DAOOBP010000244.1:0-2144 GCA_035407925.1 Salinivirgaceae bacterium | reverse complement strand
AGTAAATCCCTTATTATTGGTTATCAAAATGGAAATATTGACATACTTGTTGACGGAAGAGTTACAAACGTTTCTGCTATTAAGCGTGCCGAAATAATAGGAGATAAAACCATAAAAAATCTGAAAGTTTACGGTGATACGGTTTTCGTTGTAACTCCATTCGGTATTAGTCTGCTTGATGTTAAAAGTTGCTTAATATTAGCCACTTATAGATTTGGAACATCACAAAGCTCTTTAATAGTTAACGATGTTGCAGTATTAGGCGACAGTATATTTGCAGCGACAGATAGGGGCATATATTGTGCTCCACGTCAAGGATTAAACCTGTTAGATTTTGGCAACTGGGAAAGACTTAAAACTCTACCAATGGTATCGGCTAATTACAGCTTTTGCGAAGCGTGGGCGGACACACTATGGATAGCATACCCGATAGAGGGTTTTCAAAATGATGAAATGATATTATATCGTAATGGGAATTATCGTAAATTTCCGTTTCCGCATTTTGGTTGTGATATAAGAGGAATACATTCTGACAATAAATATTTATATTTTGTGTCTAACAACGATGTTCGCTGGTTTAAAGCCGACGGACAACAGGTATTTCGTAAACCTTATTTTGGAACCGATTTAAATGGTCCTAGAGATTTGGTGGCTTTAAATGACTGGGACTATTATGTTGCAGATCCTATATTTGGATTGATGAAAATGATAAAATATCAATCTTTGCACGACACTATTAAACCAAATGGTCCGGCTTACTATAAAAGTTTTCACGTAAATGTCACCGATGACGAGGTTTGGATTTCCGGAGGTAGTCGAGGAGAGCCGTGGAGACAATACGGCATATATCGTTTTAAAAATAACGAATGGAAAAATTACAACAGATACACAACCGACTCGATGATAGGCATTTTAAATATCTCACTCTCAATAACTAATCCATGGAACCCTCAGCATGTTATAGCTGGTTCATATGGATTTGGTATTGTTGAATTTCTTAACGGAGAAATTATAAAAACATGGAATATGCATAATAGCCTTTTAGAGTCGGCTATAGACAATGTAAATGGTTATGTGCGCATTACTGGCTTGGCTTACGATAATAATAAAAATTTATGGATTTCACAATGGGGAGCAAATCATCCTATTGCTGTTAAGAAAAATGATGGAGAGTGGCAGGTTTTTAATTTTGACGGACAGCTGTTAAAGGCGTTAGCTTCAGAAATGGTGTCAACTCCATGGGGTCATATTTGGGTGATTTTGGAGGGGAAAGGATTGGCTGTTTTTAATCCCGAAAAATTGTTAAATAATCAGCCGAACGCATATAAAGTATTTGATGTTAAACGCTCTGACGGCACCGTATTCAGAGACTTGCGAACGATAGCGCTCGATAACGATGAAACAATGTGGATAGGTATGAAAACAGGAGGTGTTTTTGTTTACTATAATCCTCGTAGAGCTTTGGAATCTGAAATTATTGCGTCACAGTTGATTATGGAAGTTGGCGATGAAATTGATTATCTTTTAAGAAGTGAAGACATTGCCGATATCAGGGTTGATGGTGGCAATAGAAAATGGGTGGCAACTCAAGGTGGCGGAGTGTTTTTACTTAACGAAGGCGGAAACAAACAAATTTTGAACTTAACAACTGAAAACAGCCCACTTATCTCAAACAATGTTTTTTCGCTTGATATAAACAAAAAAACTGGCGAAGTGTTTTTTGCTACCGATCTCGGCACTGTCTCTTACGTTGGAAGTGCAACCGAAGGAAATGAGGATTTTTCCGAATTGATTGTATATCCAAGTCCGGTGCACAAAGATTATGATGGTTCCGTGATAATTCGTGGATTGGTTGAGAACACCACAATCAAAATAACCGATTTGGCAGGCAGACTTGTCTATGAAACTTATTCTAATGGAGGAACAGGTGTTTGGAATGTTCGTGATTTTGATGGAAATCGTGTTCCAAGTGGTGTTTATCTTATTTTTTGTGCATCCTTGGATGGCTCTTTTTCTGCAAATACAAAAATTTTTGTTGCGGGACGTTAATCAATTAATACCAATTGTAATTTTAAAATAGTCCTATCTTTTAAGTACATGACAAAAATTTAAAATTATTTGTATATTATTGTAAATGAAGGGTT
>DAOOBP010000243.1:0-2147 GCA_035407925.1 Salinivirgaceae bacterium | reverse complement strand
AAAGGGTTGCCAAAGTGGCAATAATCCAGTACAAGCGGTTTTTTTCTACATCACCTCCTAATTCTGAAATTTTGGTTTCCGCTTGTAGCCCTGTTTCTTGGATTTTAGTACCCAACTCATCTGCAATTGTATTGATGTTGCTTCGGTTTGTTTCAATAAGGCTGTTTAAACTGTCAACTGTACTTTCAAGTCGGGTTGCTTTGGTTGTAATTTCATTGAGTGAGTTGCGCTGTTGGCTTATTGTTGTTTGCTGACTATTTACTTTAGAGGTTAACCCATCAATTTCCTGTTTTTGCTTCTCAACGGTTTGTTGAATCGCTGGAATTTGTTTAATCCATAAACTATCTGATTGCGTTTGAGCAAAAAGATTTGAAGTGCCAAGCAAGGCAACTATGAGTATTATTCTTTTCATTATTTCTTGATTATTTTGATAAACTGGTCTAAAAGTGTGCGAATTAAGTCGTTTGTTTTTGCTTTATCCTTTAGTTTTTCAACCAATAGAGGAGAATATTTATAGTACAGTTTTATGAAATTACGCCCCAAGTAGGATTTGCTTAAAAAATCATCCCTGAAAGTTCTTAGTTCCAAGACTTGAGGATGGTTATAATCACCATAAGCCATAGTAGCAATATAGCAACCATCCGTTGCGGTGCTGATAGTTTTGCCAACTTGCTTTGCTGTAGATTTTGCTTGAGCTGCTCTCAGGTCTTTCCAATAGCAAATGTGCTTTATTTGGTTTATTTGAATTGGCCCAAGTTTACCAATCAAAAAGTCAACTAAGCTTTTATATTCTGAAACTTTTGCTTGGTTTGAGCAACGCTGAATTGTCTCAACGTCATTCATACTTATTCCATCACTAACAACTTCAACGACTTTATTCCAATTTAAACAATCTGCCTTCATTTTATCAACTTTGGAATAGTTGATTGTTTGGTTGTAAGACATTGTCATTCGCATTCTAGCAACTTGTGCGTCAATTTCACTTATAGCTTTTTCGTAAGCTAATTTAATAGAGCTCAATATTGCAATAGCCTTATTTATCTCTCGGTCTTTCATATCTTCAAGAGTTGCAAGGCTATCTTTTGCACGGTCTTTAGCCATTTTCCCAACAGCGATTGAGTCGGCTAATTTTGTTAGCTTTTGAGAGGATTCAAGATAATTGTTACGAGAATTGTTTTCCTGACTTTCATTGAAATAATCAATTCCACATTGCATTATTTCATTTGCTAATTGGTCTGCAAGTGCTTTATATTTTAAATCGCTTGTGCCAAGTATAGATTTAAGTAATGCTAATTCGTCTTTTGTGTTCGTATATAATTTTAAACCAAATTCATAAGCATTCCCTTTGTTTTCCTTGCGTTTCTTTTTGCAAGTTTCTATTTGGCTTTCAATTTTGTGTAAAGGTTCTTCCGTGAATTTTTGAGACAAATATTTTTGTGTAGTTCCATTACAACTACTAAAAAGCTTTAAAGTGTCGGAACTGGAATACTTTCCTTTGAACTGTTTCAGAACATCATCTACAAATTTTTCAATTTGCTTTTGGTTGTCTATGGTATATGTTTGGTCGGCTACCGTATGAACAAAGTCTGTAAAGTTCGGTGATTCAATTAATTTGATTTTCGCTTCAATCCCTTCTTTTATTTCATCTTTTGAGTTACTAAGCAATTTCAGTGTGCCAATATTATTAAAGCAAGAAAAGTTTTTTGATGTTACTTCTTTTCCGTTAGTCACTTTATCCCAAATTTCTACTGCTTTTTCTTTATCACCATTTATAAGGTAGTTGATAGCCGTTTCATCAAAAGTGTTGGCTTTAAGGAACCAAAATAATGAGTGACTTACCTTGTCTTGATTCTGTTCAATTCCTGAAAATGCCTTTGTAATTGAACTTTCAGAGCGGTCAACATTTCCGAGAAATGGAAAATCGAGTTCAGAATCAACTTGTTTACCAATACTCGCATAACGGGTGATTTTTGCCTTTTGCCTTTCTAGTTCCCGTGCATTAGCATTTGATAAAATGCCCGCAATTCTATATGGGTTGTCTTGAATTAGTTTCATTTACATCTTATTTATAGTGTTCAATCGGTTTTGTCGAGCGTTGGCAAAAAATGGCTCTTTTGGTTTTGCGAAGGGTCGGCTTGTGTGTCGGG
>DAOOBP010000242.1:0-2153 GCA_035407925.1 Salinivirgaceae bacterium | reverse complement strand
ATTGTGCCATCAATAATTCCATCATCTTTATGGTCAAATACAACATCATACAGTTCATGAAGTTTGTAAGAGTGCCATATAATCGAGTAAGTTGCTCTTTTACAAGCATCAATCCATTTGATATTCTCTAAACCTTTCATGTTTCTAAGAACCTTTGAATCAAAACTTGTCCAAGAAACAAGTTCTTTAATATGATTCTCGGGAATGAATTTTAAAAACTGAGTTTTCTGTTTAGGTAGTTCATATTGAATAATCTCTCCTTTATAATAAATCCCAATCAACCAGAGTTTGCATTTAACTACCCACAAATCTACAAATTTTGGAATTCCCGTTTCAATATCGATTAATGCGTAGTCACGAGGGTTAAATGAAAGCTTTTTAATAATTTTTGGTTTTTCCCAAGAGAAACTTCTAATCCTATCAGCAATTATAGTCCGACCGTTTTTTTCTAAACTATCAATTATTTTCTCGTTTTTCTTTGAGTATAAATCATGTTGATAGACGTTTTTTATTGAACCAAATATTTTAAAGCTCTCATCACTCTTAAATTGCGTTCCTCTTACCTGATTTACTGTCTTAATTTTCTCTTGTTTAAGCTCAACCTTATTTAGTTCTGTGTCAATTATTGCATAATTACCTAGATAATTTCGAGTATCATGCGAGCTGACATTTATAATGGTTGTTTTTCCTAAATCAACCGACTGACCACCCCAAATATGTGAATGTCCACATATTACAAATCTTGGTTGATGCGTTTTGACATATTCTAATAGTGATTCAGAGCCAATATGTTTGGTTTTAAATCTTGTGGATAAATCTAAAATCCCCATAGGTGGAATATGAACAATTAAAATATCCACATATTCCGTAGGAAGGTTGATTATTTCTGTCGTCAATCCAAATCCGCATTTAGAACCATAAATTTTTACTCCTGATTTCTCAATCAGTCCAAAAAGAGGTCTCTGAGCTAATGGATAGAAATATTGTATTCCTGCAGAGATTGTTGAATAATCAGATTCAATGACTCTTATATCGTTACCTGTATCAGTTAGTACAAATGGCAAATAAATAGAATAGGTTTTCTCAATTAGAAATTCCCCATTATGCTCAATTAAGTTGTCATCATTGCCATTTACAAAGTAAAACGGACGTTCACCTATTTCAATACCTGTAAGTTTTGGCGTTTCATGCTCCTGAAACGACTTGTAAAACTCAGATACATGCTTTTTTGAAATTTTAAAAGGCGAGTTTTCCTCAATAAACTTTTGATTTACCTTAAAAAAAAAGTTTTCAGACTTTAAATACAGACCTGATTGTAAACGAAGAACTTTATCAAGGTCATCACCAGCATAAATAACACAATCCGGATTTTCATCCTGTATTATTTTTTCAATCATCTCTTTTGACTGAACTCTCCAATCACTAAATGCTAATAATCTCATGTGGCTGGTTGTTTCTTAATGCCCTGTAACACGTTTATATGTGATGGTCTAGTGTATCTGGGCAATCTTTTCATCAAAGTTAATTGGTCATGTTGAAAAGAAATGGACCCTCCTCGTGGTTTGGCCCCCTGTTTATCGGACTTTTTATAGACGGTTAAATATACATAAAAGTTTCAAGTTTAATTTGTCATAGCAAGGAAGGAACGAAGGTGACTGTTAAACCGATGGTTCCTTAATTCAGGGGAGTATTATAGTTAGCTAATTACCAAACAGTAAAATAACTATGTATAACAGGTTGGTATAGGTCATTTGCTTCTGTAACGCGAAAATCTTGTAACCGCCTCGAGAAATTTATAATGGCGGCACAGGCTACCCGGATTGCGCCG
Source organism: Salinivirgaceae bacterium (assembly GCA_035407925.1). GTDB lineage: Bacteria > Bacteroidota > Bacteroidia > Bacteroidales > Salinivirgaceae > JAAYQU01. The sequence continues at coordinate 325 of DAOOBP010000242.1, read as the reverse complement.
GGGCTCGATTATGGCGTCACGTTTGCCTACCTCAACAATTTTGTAACAAAAAGAAAAATACAATACACCACCACGAGTGCAAAAACAAGAGCTATCGCGACCCGACGCCAACAACACATTATTCGCCACTCACCCGGGTTTGTGGCTCTTGAGTTCGTCTGCTCAATGGCCCCGGTTCCACCGAACAGTTATAAAGCATTGAACACACCCGGGATCTCTTTATAGATTCGAAATATGGCAATTCAAAACTGAGCCATAAGTTAAGATTAAACAGGCACGGTCTTTGTGCCATAAAACATAGTATAATTCACTTATAATAACCAAG
>DAOOBP010000241.1:0-2162 GCA_035407925.1 Salinivirgaceae bacterium | reverse complement strand
CGTGTGCATAGTGACGAGTCTCTGTTTGGTATTCTACGTGCGATGTCGCAATCGTAATACCTCTTTCTTTTTCTTCCGGAGCATTGTCAATACTATCGAAAGAGCGAGCAGCTGCACCGCCAACTTTTGCTAAATAGTTGGTAATTGCTGCGGTTAATGTAGTCTTGCCATGATCGACGTGACCGATGGTCCCTACATTGACGTGTGGCTTGGTTCTTACAAATTTTTCCTTAGCCATTTCTTTCCTCCATAGATCTAAAGCTTATTAAGCTTATCACTTCGGCAGTATATATATTTATTTCTGCCTGAATTTGACCATATTCTATAGCATAGTTTTTATGTCAACTATTTTTTTCTCTTTTTAAAAAAAATATTTTAATTAATATTATTATGAATAAAAAAACATACATCTCTCTTTATTATGTTGAAAATATAAACAAATATACAAACTGATTTCTGCCAAATACCATAAATGTCTTGATGGCTTCTCTACCAATTATTTTCTATTCAAAATTCTATCTAAAAAAGATATAAAGCAAGGAGTGTTGCATAGTAAACAAAATAGCTTATAAAAGAATAAAGCAGAATCAAAAATAAAAACATCACCCTCTATATATATAGGGCTTACAAAATGAGGTTTTTTGAAAACTATTTTCACCTAAATCAGCAGATGCCTTCTACAAGCGGATTTAGAGGCAACTTTTTTTTCTGAGTGTCAAGGGAACAGGTGTGTTGACACGCTTTGAAATATGGATGGGAGTATTAATAGCGCAGCCGAGACGGGCGCGCCTACTTCTTTACACCTTCGCAGGCGATACCACTGACTGCCTCGTGACAAGGGAACTGGATTTAACTTCGCTGCACAACTAAGGATAGTTGTGGGTACGTTTAAAAAAATCTACCGATTTTTTTAAAATACCCGCAGCGAAGCGAGAGCCCTCATCCAATTCCACGAAGTGAAATTACCCGTCAACTTAGTTCTCAGTTCTTGTTTCACAATACACCTGACCCCTTTGTCATAATTTTCCAAGTCTCTCCTTAAGCCATTCCAATAAAACTACTGCTTGGCTTATTTTTTCATCTTTTGCAGAGTACAAAAGCGTTACATTACCTTGCTCCAGTTTATCTCTCACCAAAGCGATAAAATTATCAGCAGATTTATTGCCATTTAACTCCTGTAGATACTGGGTTCTAAACCAATCCATCAGGTCAGGATCATGGTTAAATCTTTTCCTGACTTCACTGCTCGGTGCAATATCTTTTGCCCACTCTTGAATATTTGCCTTGTCCTTACTTACACCTCTTGACCACAGCCTATCCACTAAAATTCTAAAACCATCATCTTGACTGGAATCCTCATAAATTCTTTTTACCTTGATATCGTTCATGGAAATACCTCCAATATAATAAAACATAATCTCATTTTACCATTTAACAACGAACGTTGTGATCCTCGCTTCGCTGCGTGAAATTGGATAATCTATTATATACTCGTAGACATTTAGTGGTTCTTATACAAATTTATGTTATTGTACGTGGTATGTTTTAGGAACTTACCACCTTCTGATATGAAAATATCAGTTTTTCTCGTCTTAACGGGTTGCCGTGAGCTGGGCATAGTAATTCACATTGTGTGTCCAGTAATGCTTTCCATGAAGTAATCACGGCTTTTTCATCGTCTGCAAAAGGAGGATACAAATTGCCAAAAATGTTGACCATTGCGTCGCCTACCAAAGCAATGTTGTTGTCGAGCAGGATAGATATGCTATCGTTTGAATGACCTGGGGTCTCAAGCAATTCAGATGATTCACCCAAATAATATTTTAAAACCTCATTGTTCAGAGGTTCCGCCAGTGGGCAAGGTTGAAAGCGTGTAAAATGATAAAATGGAATTTGGGGTTCAGCCCTTTGGATTAGCTTGCTAAACAAATTTGTTCCCTTTGGCATGGTACAACATCCTTGCTGAATGTTTGCAAGCCCCTTTTCTGAAATGTAAACTTTACAATGAAAAAGGTCAGAAAAATACTGTGCATTAGCGACATGGTCTGTATGACTGTGTGTCAAAAATATTGCATCTATTTTTCGCCCTCCGACAGCTTGAATGCTTTTTGCAACAGCATCTTTCTCGAAGCGCATGCTTGTATCCACGAGAACACAGTATT
>DAOOBP010000240.1:0-2165 GCA_035407925.1 Salinivirgaceae bacterium | reverse complement strand
AGCCAATTCGTAAATTTATCGTAGTTTTTCGACATTATTTGAAGCAAAAACAGACTTTGGTCTTTATTGTAATTGCTGATAACAAATTTTGTTAACTTGTTATAATTATCTTTTTGTAAAAAACGTTGTTTTACAGTAAAATATATCTCTTTTGGCTTAGAAATACTCCTCTTGCCTTTTAAAAAATTTAATACCCTTTGTTTAAACTTTTCACGTTCAAAAGATTGTTTATAAAAAGAAGTTTTAACATTATTGCTCTCATCAACCAAATATAGTAAATCGAGAGTTGCAAGATTGACAGTTTCTTCGTTGTCGCTTTTAAAGTCAGGTATTAGTTTTGAAACAATTTTACTTTTCAGTTTTACAACGTTATTGTATTTGGTTGTTCCTTCGATAAGTGCGGCAACGAAATCAGACCAGAATTTTGCCTGAACAATACTTGGTATTCCCAACGCATTGCCAATAGGTGAGAAAGCTGTAGCAAATGGCCACGCTATTATGCTACGGAATAAATTACCTCGAATAGTAGCTTTGTCGAATCCTCTGAGATAGTTGTGTGATGCCAAATAGAGCCCGTTAGTCATATTAATAAAGAAGAACTTAACACCTTCATACACTGCTCCACTATGTTCGAATACCCATATCAGGTCGAATTGATCTTTTACAAATCCAAGTATTGGCACCGAAAACCCTGTCCAAAAAAGTGAATGTGCAAGGTTAGCCCAATTAATGTTTTGGGCTTGCCACGATGTAGGTATTAATCCGTTGCCCGAAATAACATCTACTATAATATTTCGAGTTCCTGTAATAATAAACCATAGGCATGCATAACTAACACCAAAATACATATATGCCGGAATAAACCCCAAAATTGCAAAAATTAGATTTTTGATTGTTGGATTTAGGTAAGTCCATGCATCTGTCAATTTTATAGGCTTTTCGTTTTTTTCTTCACCTATTTGATGTCTTTCATCAGTGTCAATTTTACCTAAACTTATTATGTTAGCCTTCTCTTTTGATTTTAAAGTCGATTTTGGAATAGGAGAGTATTTATGAACCAATTGTGAAACATCTTGAGGTAAGTTGTAGTGTTGTTTCTTGAAATATTTACGCTGTTTTTTTGGCAACTGGTTTTCTGTCACAAAGCCCATTCCTGGAGCAAGCGTTGAACGCCCTGTCGCGTCACTACCAATGGCAGGGATTAAATTTCTCTCTTTCAGGTGTAGCAGTGCTTTGTCAATCTTTTTGTCGTTATATGTTAAATTGTTATTGCTTAGGAATTCTGTAATTTTATTTTTGTCGCATTTGTTCATCAAACCTATAAAATTGGTAAGAGTAATAAAATCAGACTCTTTGGCTCCAATTGTGTCGTAAATATTAAAAACTTCAGTGTGTGAAAAGTATTGACAATACTCTATAATAATGTCAATGGCTGATTGTAAGCCATGTTCAACTGGCTGAATAAACTTAATACTACCTCCAGTTTTATTAATAATCGAATGAACAGCTTTTAGGTCATCTACTGCTGTTTCAGTGTCAAGACTATCAAATTCAGAAAAATATTTAATTCTAATCAGTTCAGGCTCCAGTACGTCATAATATTTTTTATTTTCGTCGTATTCGGCTTCTATCTCTATAATTTGTTGTTTTGTAAATTGTTCGGGAGCTAATTTGATACGTCTTCTCAATGCCATTAAACGCAATGCACGATTTTCTATTACTCTCCTTAACTGAGGATAAACGAGTTCACCGAGCTGTCTTGAGGAGAAAATTTTGTTGATGTCAGATTCAGAATTATTTGTCAGCTGAATAGGTTGTAAATAATATATCGAATCAGGCTGATAGTTTTTATTTATTACTGGTAAATATGTGATATTGAAGTGATCAATAAGACGTTGTACAATCTTTCTCCTTCGCTTATCATTTTTACTTAGCTGTTCGCTGAAATCAGCCAAAGCATCGGAGTTGTTTTTAATAAAATGTTTGTATTTTTTCTTGTCACTTGCAAATTCCGGCATTATGTATATAAAATGGAACTTTTTATCGAAAACAACGGAAGAAAACTCAATACCAATATTTATCTTGATACCAAGAATTTTCCCTGCCTCGAGCACCTCTTCAACTGTTTTTTCGTGCTTAAAGTTTGTATAAACAACAGTTAATTC
>DAOOBP010000239.1:0-2186 GCA_035407925.1 Salinivirgaceae bacterium | reverse complement strand
GGGGATTGCGGGCGACTTTCCTGTCAAGTTACACCGAACTTGATGCGGGGCAGAATGCTCGAATAACCACTTGTACCCCAATGCTTTATACACGATGTTATGCGTATACTTTTTATCGTCTTTCGTTATTTTTTGTCCGTCATGTTAAATAACTCTTTGATACCCCCAATCGAACTTAATACACCTGTTGCTTCGTAAGGGATATAAATTGTTTTGTTGTCTTTACCGCTTACCATATCTTTTAAAGTGTCAATGTAACGAATAGCAACCATATAGTTTACAGGGTCGCTTTTGGTTGTAGAAATTGCCTGGGTAATTTTTTTGATTGCCTCCGCTTCCGCTTCTGCAACCTTTAATCGTGCCTGTGCTTCACCTTCTGCCCTTAAAATTTGTGCTTGTTTTTCACCTTCTGCTTGGTTAATTTCAGCTACTTTATGTCCTTCTGCTTCTAATGAAAGTTGTGCCTTTGTACCTTCAGCTTCAAGAATTTTAGCCCGTTTGTCTCGTTCTGCACGCATTTGTTTTTCCATTGCGTCTCGGATGTCGTGTGGAGGATTGATATCTTGCAATTCCACACGATTAACTTTTACTCCCCATTTATGGGTCGCTTCGTCAAGTACAGCCCGTAATTTGGAATTAATTGTGTCTCGTGATGTCAATGTTTGGTCTAAATCCATTTCACCGATAACATTCCGCAAAGTTGTCTGTGTGAGTTTTTCAATAGCATCTGGTAAATTAGCAATTTCGTAAATTGCTTTTACGGGGTCAATGATTTGAAAATACAGAATAGCATTGATTTCAGTTACAACATTGTCTTTTGTAATAACATTTTGTTTTGGAAAATCGTAAACTGTTTCCCGTAAATCAATTTTGGTGACCAAAGTTTTTAAAATAATATTTTTGCCGTCAAGTCCTTCCCGGATATAACGCCACATTATTTCCCTTGGTCTGTCAATGATTGGCCAGATAATGTTTATTCCTGAAGTAAGTGTACGACTGTATTTTCCCAATCGTTCAATTACCATTGTTTCAGATTGCTGAACAATCTTGAAACCCATGATGGCAAAAACAATTACAAATAATGCAATTAATGCTAAAATGATTGTGATACCCATAGTTTTATTTTTTTAGTGATTTAACAATTAAAATTGTGGAGTTTACTTTTAATACTTCAACTTTTTCACCTGTGTTAATAGTTTCATCATTTTCTGTTTCTGCTTTCCAGTCGTCTCCCTCAACCGTTATACGCCCTTGATTTTTAATATTATCAATAGCTTCTGTTACTTTTCCGATTTTTCCAACAAGTGCATCCGCATTGGTTTTTATTTTATCACTTTTTCTGTGAGCATATTTGAGCATAAAAGGTCGCACACCAAAAAATCCAATGAGTGTCCCGATGGAAAATGAAAGGAGTTGAATTTTTATTCCATAGTCAAAGTATGATGAAATCCCAGCAGCAATACATCCAAGAGCAAGAGCTGCAGTTAAAAATCCCGTTGTAAAAATTTCTACTATAAAAAGCAGAACCGCAATGATTATCCAAATATGCCAAATTTCAATGTCCATATTATTGTTTTTTTAATGTGTAATTATAGTTAAAAGGCGGAAGCAGTGTTCGGGAGATTTTTTCATTCGTAATAATACTTCCGTCTTTAAGGTATAATTCAAATGTATCGGTTTGCTCGTCTTTGTGAATCGTATAGCCAGGTCTGCATTGATGAAATCTTTTTTTCAATGCTAATAGTCCACTGAAAAATCCTTTTTCCTTTGTTATGCGATAAACATAGTTAGAGCAACTTTCCTCAAACACACAAGGTCGTCTCTTGTGTACTGGAAAAACTGTCCAATACAAGCGAATAATACCAAGTAAAATGAATTTCATTTTTTAAACACAACCATTTTGAAAATTGTATTAAATCCGGGCTTTGCTCCAATTCCGAAACAACCGTTCTCCGGTGCTACTTGCGTTTCAACATTTTCCAAACGAACATATTCCCAACCTTGTGAGGAGTGTTCGTTGATTAAAGCTTGAAGTTGTCCTGCCACTGTCGCAGTGGTGTCTTTCTGTGTGATTTGAGCCACGAATGGCACTACTTTGTAATCCATATTTCCTGTGTTTATTTTTTTAATGCCTACTCTGTTCGGTTTTCGGCTACTCCGTTTTTTGTCGCAAAGTTACGCATAAC
>DAOOBP010000238.1:0-2195 GCA_035407925.1 Salinivirgaceae bacterium | reverse complement strand
GATTTACATACAATTGGTTTTTGTCTAATAGCTCGCAAAGGTGTTGTTTCTGCTCTTTTAGGCTTAATGCTTTGAAGTCATCAATATGTTCCTCCTGTTTTTTGATGTCCACATTATAGTTCAAAAAGCTTTTAGCTTTCATCTGTTCCCAAATTTGTAGTAGCGTTTCGGTGTCCTTTGCCACTTCTATTTGCTCGATAAAAGCTTGGTTGTATTTTTTGAGTTCGAGATAGATGAAAGAGCTATTTCCATTTTGCTCAATAACTTTCTGAACACGTTTACAGGTCACTGTTTCGATATAATCCATTTGTTCGACCATTATAAACTGCCTATTGCCTCCATCTTCTTTATTCAATTCTAATACTGCGTGTGCAGTTGTTCCACTTCCTGCGTGATAATCCAAAACTATTGCATCTTTATCTTTACCTACAACAGCATAAATACAATCGTAAACATTCCAAATCGATTTGGGATAAGAAAATGGATTATTAGGCACGAGTGAGTTAAGTAATTTTTTTCCATATTCATTTGAATCATATCTTGGATCAATCCATACGGTTCTATATTGACCAAAATCTTTTCCAATTTTTATATCATACGAATCTCTTACTTTATCACACCTTAATAAATCTTTCACTTCCTCAATACTTTGTCTTGCATAGCGCCATTTTCGCTCAATGCCGTCATTATCTACTGGATATATGAAAATATGATTATTGTCCTCTACAAACCTCTTATTGATGGAAACATCTTTAGGCACAATTTCACCAAAACCAACTATTTCAAGATTCTTCTTATTAACTATAATTGGATAAAAGCAGTTTTTCGCATCTGTTCTTAAACTTTCTCCTCCATTATCTCTTAAACCTCGCCAATCAATATCCTTTTCTTCAATTTTTCTATTTTGAATAAGTTTTTGTTTTGAGGGAAAAACGAAAAATGCATATTCATGTGTGTAAGAAAAGTTTGTTCCTTGAATACCTCTTGGATTATGCACGATTGTTATACAATGAACTTCGTAGTCTTTAAAAAGCTCCTTAAGCATTACGCCTAAATGTGGCTGCTCATTTTCATCAATTGCTACAATCAATACACCATCTTTTCTCAATAAGTCTTTTGCCGCTATTAACCTATTATACATAAAGGTTAGCCAAGTTGAACGCTTAAAACTATTATTGTAGGCAAATGTATCTCCACTTCCCCCTGTGTTATAGGGTGGGTCTATGTAAATCAGTTTTACTTTTCCTGCGAATTCTTTTTTTAGGGAATGTAAGGCGAGGAGGTTGTTGCCTTTAATAATCAGATTATCGGTAATGGTATCTTCGGGAAGTCCGCGTTTGCGGTTACGTTCGGCATCGCGGTTAAATTGGTCAAGTGTTTTTTCTCCGTCTTTGTCAATGCGTTTAGCATTGGTCAAAACTTTTGGCTCTAAAAGCTGGGTAATTTCATCTTGTGCCAAAATTTCATTGAAGAAAATTTCTTCCCGTTTGTCTTCTTCACGGCTTTGTCCACCTTCTAAAATACAGTCCTTAAATGGCCAAACTAAAGCAACTTCATTTCTTTGTTTCAGGTATTTGCCGCCAATGGTCAGTCCGACCTTGTTTTTGTATTGGGTGTAGCTGTCGTTCAGGTAATTTTTCTGTTCCAAAAACTGCACAAACAAGTTTTGGTTAAATACTAACGTGTCTTTTACGTTTACAAAAAACTTCTCTTTCAGGTCTGCATTGTCGAGCAACAGTCCAATCAATTCTTCATCAAAATTCTGTGCTTTGTTCAGCACTACCCATTTTTTCAGTTCTCCGTTGTCTGTCACAAAGTTGGGCTCTTTCTTGAGTTGTTGCTCTAATGTTTCGTATAGTTTCATTTATATCAAATCCTTAAATTTTAAGTTTCAAAAATACATTTTTTAATTCGGTAATCTTTCAATTTACCACAATTCTTGTCAACAAGTTTTCAAGGGTGGTGGGTGGGCTCGGGTGCGTCGGTAAGAAAACAACTCTTTTGCAAGCTGAAGCATCGGCTTGTGTGTCGGAGCTTGCAAATGTGTTGTTTTGTGCGTTGGCATTTTTCATTTTTTTGTCTTTATGCAGCAAAAATTCCTTTGTCATTCTGTCGTCTGGTTTGTCTTTTTTACAATGAACGCTAACGTCTTATTTACGCAACTAATATATGACATTCGTAAATGCAAAGTTTCA
>DAOOBP010000237.1:0-2200 GCA_035407925.1 Salinivirgaceae bacterium | reverse complement strand
GTCTCTTGCAGGTGGTAGAAGTTTTTACTTCCGGCGTAAGCTTCGTCACCCATCATCATACCTGCCCATTGCTTATCGCTCATAGCGTTGGTGCCACTATCGGTAAGTAGGTCGATATATACATCTTCCGATTTGATTAAAAAAGTATTATATCCCGCCTCTTTAATGATTTTTTTTCGTTCTTCGCGGGTGTTCATTTTTACCGTTTCAACGGTTTTAATGCGGTAAGGTTCCGCAGGATATTTTTGAAGGTCCATATTAATAATTAATTTTATAATGTTTAGAAATTTATTTACAAAAGTATAGTAAAATGCGCTATTTTCAAAGTAAAATCAGTTATTTTTCTTTGACAAAGAGTAATGTTGATATAAGTGAATGTAATGCTGTTTTTGGGAGATAGCGCTAAAAATTAAAATATACTATCTTCATTTGAATATGAATTTGTAGTTTTATAGTGATTATTAAATTGACAATAATAAAAATAGAGAATTATGTGAAAATAAATTTTAATAATCACTACTGACCGACAACAAAATTAAAGATTACGACTTTGTTTTATACAAAATAGAAAAACTATTGCTAAATAGTTGTATATTTGAAGTTGATTACTAAATTGTTGTAACTGTTGTTTCGTGAATAATAATTTATTTAACCCACATGATACAGGAATAAAAAACGGAAACTATTTTGGTTTCCCAAATAATCCTGATTCTTGCGATGTCCTGTTAATAAGCGTTCCGTGGGACGTAACTGTCTCATACAGACATGGAACATCACTCGGTCCAGAGGCGATAATTGAAGCCTCTGTTCAGTTAGATTTTTTCGATTACGAAATAAAAAATGCTTGGGAGACATCGATTGCCTCACTGCCAATTAGCAATGAAATAAAAAAACAGAACTCTGAACTTAGAAAGCTTGCAGAAGAAATTATCCAAAAATTGGAGCTTGGAGAGCCTTTAAATGAGAAACTAATTAATAATCAGAAGCTTATAAACGCTCAATGCGCAAGGCTAAACAGCTCAATAAAAGATATTTGCTTCGCTTACTTATCCGACAATAAACTTATTGGAATTGTAGGTGGCGACCACAGTGTTCCGTTGGGCTTGATTGAGGCTCTTTGCAAAAAACATAATAGTTTTGGAATATTGCATATTGATGCACATGCCGACCTAAGAGATAGTTACGAGGGATTCGAGTTTTCTCACGCCTCAATTATGTTCAACGTACTGAAACATAAGAACATATCTAAATTAGTGCAGGTTGCTATTCGTGATGTCTCTGCGCCAGAGGTACGGTTGTCTGAAACAGATAAAAGGATTTATGTCTTTTCAGACTACCATTTGAAAGAGGCTGAGTACAACGGAAAAACATGGAACCAACAATGCTTAGAAATTGTTAAACAATTGCCCGAAAAAGTCTATATCAGTTTCGATATTGACGGACTTATGCCCGACCTATGCCCAAACACAGGCACTCCCGTTCCGGGCGGATTAGATTTCAACAAAGCCATGCACCTGTTGCATGTTTTGCACCGCAGTGGTAAAACTATTGTTGGTTTCGATTTGTGCGAAGTGGCTCCCGGTAAGGATGACGACTGGGATGCGAATGTTGGGGCGAGGGTTTTGTATAAACTATGCCAATTAGCAATTAGCAATGAACAATTACGAGTTACAAATTACGAGTTATGAATGAGGTGTACTTGGTTGCAGAGCAGAGCGTTGCAACTTTTACCTTTCACCTTGCACCTTGTTCCTTGCACCTTGTCCCTCCTTTTTATATCACTTTTTCTTCAAATAGGAGCACTTTTTAATCCCTGTTTTATGAAAGAAGTATCTGAAAGAGACTCCAATTACCCCTAGTCCATATTTTATACTGCGACTAAGATTAATTGATGACGCCTCTTTAAAGTATTTTGTAGGACAAGTTATTTCCGCTATTTCAAACCCTGCGTTAAAAACTTGTGCTATCATTTGATTATCGAAAATAAAGTCATCAGACAGCTTTTCATAATCTATTGATTGTAAGACTTTAGCGGAAAAAGCCCTGTAACCTGTATGATATTCTGAAAGTTTTTGATTTATCATTATATTTTGAAACAGGGTTAACATTCTGTTGGCTATGTATTTATATATTGGCATGCCCCCTCGTAATGCTCCTCCACCCAATATTCGAGAACCAAAAACAACCGGGTAAGCATCAT
>DAOOBP010000236.1:0-2219 GCA_035407925.1 Salinivirgaceae bacterium | reverse complement strand
TTTGTATAGTGCCAAATTATACAATTTTATAATGAAAGTTTCAGACTTTGACATTTATGTATCAGAAGAAATTGTTCAGCGTGTTTTCATAAAAATATGGGAAACAAGAACTGATATCGATCCTTCCAAATCTTTTAACTCATTCATCTTCACCATCGCTAAAAATATGCTTATAAATGACCATAACCATAAAATGGTCAAGTACATTTACGAAAATCACATCCTTGAAAAAAACACAAATTATTGTACGGCAACAGAAGAAGGCATTGAGTATTCTTTTCTAATACAATATGTAGAAACACTTATAGGAAAATTACCACCTGCCTGCCAAGATGTGTACAGACTAAGTCGCCTTGAATCCTTCTCTAACAAAGAAATAGCTAAAAAACTAAACAAGTCTGAAAGCACAGTAGAAAAACAATTGAGTAAGGCAAACAAGTTTATCTCCGAAAAGATAAAACAACATTACGACAAAATATTCATTGCGTTATTCATTCTGTTTTTTTAAAAATATTTGAATTTAATAGCGGATTTATTCCTTTTCAACTGTATAAATAGTAAATATGAGTAATTATGAACAAAAGGATTGAAAAGTTGTTTCAGAAATATCTGTCTGACGTAGCCTCAGAGCAAGAGAAAAGGGAGTTGAATAATTGGATAGCATCTAATAAAGAGTTGCAAAGTTGGCTTGAGGCCCAGTTATATGACTCTGCCGACTCAATGAATGAAGAGCAGCAAAAAAGAATGTTAGAAAACATTCACCGAGTGATAGATAAGCAAGAAAGTAAAACGTTCATTTTACCTTCCTGGGTAAAATCGGCTGCTGCCGTTATTCTCGTACTTACTACGGCGGGAAGCTTGTTTTTTGCGCTTACCAACAGAGACAACACTCCTACGCTTTACTCAAAAGTGGAAGCCATGCGTGGGCAAAAATCAAGCATAACCCTGCCGGATGGCACAAGTGTTATACTTAACTCCGAATCTTCCATCATGTATGGAACGGACTATAATAATTCTAACCGAACGGTTGAGTTACAAGGTGAAGCCTACTTTGATGTAAAACAAAATCAGACTCTTCCATTTACTGTGAAAGCCGGAGATCTGTCCATTACCGCTAAGGGAACTGCGTTTAATGTAAGAGCATATTTAGATGAAAACTATATTTCTACTACTTTAACAGAAGGTAAGGTGGAAATAAAAACACCCAATGAAACCATGCATATGCTTCCTAATGAACGGGTTGAGTATAACAGCCAAAACAAAACAGCTTCAACTATAAAGTTAGAAAACGCGATACTATCTGTTGGGTGGCTTAATGATCAATTAAGTTTTGAAAGTGCCACACTGGCAGAAGTTGCCAATAATTTAAGCAGAGCCTACAATATTGTCATTGAGTTCTCCAGTGAATCAATAAAAGAACAACGTTATACCGGAAGAATCGACAACAACAGTTTACATTCCGTATTGCGTATTTTATCTTTGACATCTCCCGTTGAATATAAGATAATTGGGGATAAAGTAATATTGTACGAATTACCCGATGAAATAAAATTTTTCTCTACTAAGAAGAAATAGGTGCGAACCACACAACACTACTTCCAAAAAACATTTTTTAACATATTTCAATAGTGGAGTTTCCCCGCCCGGTTTGTATAAAATAATAGAAAGTAAAGTATAACTCTATAAAATTTTTAAAAATGGCCTATGAAAACACTGCGTTCTTGTTCAATTAGTTGGACAAATCTCCGTTTCATTGTTTTTCTCGCGTTTATCATTTGCTCGCAGTTTCTCAATGCACAGGTAAACGTAAAAATAGATAACCAACCCATAAGGAGCATCCTGAAAACAATTGAAAAAAATTCTGATTTCACTTTCTTTTTTAATGAAGGATTGCCCGAATTGGATAAAAATGCTTCTCTGGATGTAAGCGATGTAACCGCCGAAATTGCTGTAAAACAATTATTACAAGGCACCAATATCGCTTATGCAATTGAGGGTAAAACAATAATTTTAACGGCAAAAGAAAAGCTCGAAAGCACAAGAGCAAGCAGCACAACTTCATCACGTCAGTCTGTTCAGCGCTCTAACGTTACAGGTATTGTTACGGATGAAACGGGTGAGCCTTTAATTGGAGTTTCTGTTGTTGTCAAGGGTACTACAACAGGTGTCATTACTAATATTGACGGACGGTATAGCCTCAACAATGTGCCGGTAAGCGG
>DAOOBP010000235.1:0-2223 GCA_035407925.1 Salinivirgaceae bacterium | reverse complement strand
CGTTTAATGGTTACTATACGAAATGCTCAAGATAAAAACACCTTAATTGAGGAAACCAAGGTTTTAAAAAAGAAGATAGCCAGAAATTGGGAAATAATAGGGGAAAGTCCCGCCATTCTTCGAGTTAAAGAGATAATCGAGAAGGTTGCACCAACGGAAGCGCGCGTTTTAATAACAGGCGACAATGGAACAGGTAAGGAGTTGGTTGCGAGGCATTTACACATGGGAAGTATGAGAGCTTCTGCTCCTTTTGTTGAGGTTAACTGCGCAGCAATACCGTCGGAACTGATTGAAAGCGAATTGTTTGGACATGAGAAAGGTGCATTTACTTCAGCGCTTCGACAACGGAAAGGGAAATTTGAACAGGCACACGGAGGTACCCTTTTTTTAGACGAGATAGGAGATATGAGTCTCAGCGCCCAAAGTAAAGTATTGAGAGCACTGCAAGAAAGCAAAATAGCTCGAGTTGGTTCGGATAAATTTATTGATGTTGATGTGCGGATATTAGCTGCAACAAACAAAGATATGAATAAAGAGATTGCAGAAAATCGTTTTCGTGAAGATTTGTATCATCGTATAAGCGTAATATTGATAAAAGTTCCATCGTTAATTGAACGCAAAGAGGATATCCCTTTACTAGCTAATCATTTCATCGACAATATTTGCGGTGAATATAAATGCCCAGCAGTGACAATTTCTGATGACGCAATTTTTGAATTGCAAAAATTACCGTGGACAGGAAATATTCGTGAATTTAGAAATGTAATAGAAAGATTGATTATATTGTGCAACAAAAATATTACTGCAAATGATGTAATTCAATTTGCACACCCGTTAATTCAATAGAAATTATTAAAAAATAAAACTATGCGCCCAATATCATGTGAAGCAACAATTGATTTGCCAAAAGTAGTCTTTGATAAAGAAAAAGGTGAATTCTTAATAGAAGGATTGTCAATGTGCGAAGATGCATTCCATTTCTATGAACCAATTGTCAAATGGATTGAACAATATGGATTAGATCCAAATCCTACAACAGTTGTAAAATTTAAGATAACATATTTTAATACAGCCTCTTCAAAAATGATATTAGATATAATGGCACGCTTTGAGTGGATATATCGCATGGGACACGATGTCTCAATTTATTGGCATTATCACCCCGAAGATGAGGACATGGAAGAGGCAGGCGAATTTTATGCATCAAGACTCAATGTCCCAGTGCATAAAATTGAAGATGATACTATGGAGTAGAGCACGTAAATAGCCCTATAACTTAGTTATTGTCGTTAAAGAAAATATCTAAATCGCGTCTCTCTTTTTTGGTAGGTCGTCCGCTGCCTTTGTCTCTGATACCTGATCTGTTGTACCTTGAGAGTTCTAGCTTGTTTAATTCTTCAATAGGTGTTATATCCTCAACATATTGGGGCGCCAATTTGGCTCCTACACGGTTTTCGATTAAGCCTAACACTTTGTAAGTGCGTATTATAGGAGGTTTTTTTACATCTAACTCCTCGCCAATAGTTATTAGTCTCGAAGGTTTTACAGGAAAACCGTTAATTAAAACTCGATTCTTCTTTATCTCTTCAATGGCAATGGTTCTGGTCTTAAAAATACGTACAGCCCACAACCATTTATCTATTCTAACTCCTTCAGCCATGGTAATTTTTTTTTACAAAAGTAATAACATTTGAGCTTAGCACATGACAAAAAAACAATTAATAATGCGTTGAACGTGATGGTGTGTGTGATTTGGGTGTATAGACACAATGCATGTGTCTGAATATTGAAAACATAACCTGCGTGAATAATGCGACATACTCGGTCGCTGAGCTTGTCGAAGCGACCTTTCATTATAGGTTGCCTATGACTTTGGCTTCGACGGTTGTTGAGTATATCGAAACATAAACTCAGCCGACGTATCACAGTCACTGAACCTATCGAAGAGTGGTCTTTAAGCGGAGTATTGAGGCTCTGCTCGATTAGCGAGTAAAACTATTTGTTACATGTTTTTCAAACCCCTCATTTACAATAATATACAAATAATTTTAAATTTTTGTCATGTACTAAGACATTTGAGTTAAAAGTTAAAAGCGGTGCATTGAGCGAAACGGTGTATTGAGCGCAGTCGAAATGTCGAAATGTTAAAAAATTAAATGAATATCCGCATGAATACCTTACTTAATTAATAACCACATAGTCACATAGTTTTTTTTATGTAAG
>DAOOBP010000234.1:0-2224 GCA_035407925.1 Salinivirgaceae bacterium | reverse complement strand
TCGTAGGCCGGTAAAGGAATATTATCATGTCAATAAATGAAGATGCAATCAACCACATTATTAACAAGCTGAATGACTTCGTTTGGACGAATGATGACAGGGATGAACGAGAAACGCTTAGACAACAGTTTAAAGTTACATATAATGAAGATCGTATTAAAATACTTAACAAAGAAGATTATTTCGCCGGACTTGGACGAAAACAAGGTTGCATAGCTTATGATCTTGAATGGGGAACAAGAATACTTGGTAGCATTAAAGGAGGCTCAAAATATAAATACGGTTATGAAGCGGATTTCCACAAGATAAAATCATTATTACAAAAAATTGTTTCAATTGATTCTCGCAATATTTACAAAACAAATGGAAGTTATTCAAAAGAAATTGAAGATGTTGTAGCTCTCTCAAAAGAAATTAATGGCTTTAAAACAGGACGCACTGTTATTCCAAAACTGTTAAGTATATACTACCCCGATATATTCTTCCCAATATTTAATGATCAAGACCATTTTCTCATTAAAATATTAAATACTGGATTTGAATCTGAAAAGACCGGGCTTGATCTTTACCTTGAATATAATTTTATGCTTCATAAAATAAAATTAAAATTGGAAGAAGTTACAGATCGTAAATTTGACAACTATGAATTCACGGCTATACTTTATCATGCATTTCCTAAAGAGCAAGAAAAAATTGAAGGCGAACACGGCGCAACAGAATATTCTGAAGACAAAAAATTTGAAGCATTAGAAGTTCAACATTATCAAACATTGCTTCATAGAAATTTAAAAAGACTCTTTCCAAAATTAAAATATTTTGATGAAGAAGAACAGATTCCTAAAAACGGTCAATATGACACTCAAACAGTTGGTATTATGGATATGCTCTGTATTGATGATAAAGGAGATTTTGTAATTATTGAAATTAAAAGACAAGCTTCAGATAAAACAATAGGACAAATTTTACGTTATATGGGCTGGACTAAAGAGGAATTATGTAAAGATGGTCAAAAAGTAAAAGGTATTATTGTTGCTGAACGCAAAGATATTCAACTTGATTTTGCTTTAAAAGCAATTTCTGGTGTAAAATTTATGAAACTCGAATTATCGATTAAAATAGAAGAACAACAATAAAAGGCCTAACCATCAAATCGAGTAGGATGCGAACCGCTCTTTGCTTTTGTTTGCTGTTGCGTATGAAAACTTAGTCTTTCAGTTTTCGTTGATCCGTGTCGCGGTTCGCACCTCTCATTTGGTCGTTAGAGTGCAATGTAATGTCATAATTCGGACGAGTGTAAATAAATGAGCATATCAAAATCAAACTGGTGGAAAGTTGTTGCTTGTGTTCTCGTAGCTGTGTTCTCAGATGTGATCCTGCATATTCTTTTTGTCCCGCGCGTGAACTATGATTTCCAACCCAGTATTTTAGCCGAAAAAGGCTTGGTTTTGCCTGCGGCTACGGCAATGCTCATCGTTTTTTTTACAACTATAGCAATAGTGTTTGTGTCGATTCAAAAATATTTATCTGGAACGAAGGCCGTAAAAGGATGGCGTTTTGGTATTGCATTTGGTGTCCTGACTTTTTTGGCAATTATCGAAATGAATATTGTCTTTGACTCTCCAATCCTGAATGAACTACGCGGAGGTGCCGCTGATGGGGCATCTTTAGTGTTGTTAGCAGTAATGCTATCGCTGACGACGGGTACCAACAGCTCGAATATCAAGCAGCAAAACAGATTGAGCTGGAAGCCCTTTGTCCTGGTTCCGCTATTTTTTCTAGTCGGACGTTATTTTAGTTATGCCCTGGTTCATATTTTATCAGCTTATACCCAAAAGCCCTGGATAACCTTTTTTTGGACGCTTGGTATCGGAATATGGATGAGCGTAATGTATCAGCTTTTAAGGGAAGTGAGAAATGACATTCCTGCCGTAATACGCGCGATCCGATTTGGATGTTTAACTTTCGGGAGTTATTGGCTGATTTATAATTTGTTTGTATTAGTGTACCTGCAAATGTCAGTTTTGGGTCTATTCTTGAGAATCGTTATTGATGTTGTATTCGTAACAACCAGTATATGGATAGTCGAAGTAATAGAACACAGAACATTATTCAATAGAAAAACAGTCTAACAAAAACAATAAAGCCGATCGCTACGCTCCGGCTGATTTCTTCGTTAGGCCATTGAAGGACTGAATCATGGACATGTGGAAATTTTACGACATCA
>DAOOBP010000233.1:0-2294 GCA_035407925.1 Salinivirgaceae bacterium | reverse complement strand
ATGACAATGTTGGCTGTTGACCAACACAACTGTACGTACAAAATTTTTGCTCCCGATATCGAACAGACGCAAACTGTAAATCACTTCACAAAAGAGACCACTAACGAGAAACGAAGTGTTTTGGCAGAGTCGGCGCGCATAGCTCGTGGCGAAATCAAACCATTGTCGGAGTACAAAGCTGCTGATTTCGATGGAATTATTTTTCCCGGAGGATTTGGCGCTGCAAAAAACCTATCAACCTTTGCTACCGAAGGCGATAAGTGTAAAGTAAACAGTGATGTTGAAAAAGCGATACGAGAAACACATAAAGAAAACAAACCCATTGGTGCACTATGTATAGCTCCTGTCGTTATTGCACGAGTCTTGGGAAATGTACAAATAACTATTGGCTCTGATGAGGGTACTGCCAAAACCATTGAAAAGATG
Source organism: Salinivirgaceae bacterium (assembly GCA_035407925.1). Lineage (GTDB taxonomy): Bacteria > Bacteroidota > Bacteroidia > Bacteroidales > Salinivirgaceae > JAAYQU01. Next base: position 1,868 of record DAOOBP010000233.1, on the reverse strand, counting down.
GGCGGAACACACGAAAAAACAAAACGTGGAGAAGTCACTGTTGACAAGAAAAACAAAGTTATAACAACTCCTTGTTATATGCTCGATTCTACAATTAAACATATACACGAAGGTGCATATAACTTGGTAAAAGCCATGATTGATTTATAGTTGCTTGTTCCTAACGCGCATAAACACATTAGTTTAAGCAATATACACTATTAGCATAATACTGTTTATCATGCTTTGGAAAAGAAAATTTACAACTAACAGGGCAATAGCATTAGCTTGCTTGGCAGCCCTGTTAGTTATTTTTAGTTGCAAAACAACAAAAAAAAGCACGAGCGAAAGCGTAAGCTCACAATCTATAAAATCGGACAAAATAGAGAGCAAACCATTTTCAAAACCTGAAAATTTCGATACTTTTTACGATCGTTTTCATACCGATAGCGCATTTCAAATGTCTCGAATTAAATTCCCCTTACAAGGAAAATTCATTGGAGGAGAAGAGGAAATGGAGTGGAGTCGCGACAATTGGGTTATGATGAAAACCAAAATCTACGACATTGATACAACTATATACAAAACCACTTTCAAAAAGCAAGAAACATCGTTTTATCAAAAATTTTGGCTCGAAAACTCAGGTTTGAGTTCCGAATACCGTTTTGAACTTATTGGTAATAAATGGTTTTTGGTGTATGCGTTAGATCAAAACCTCTGAAATCAATTAGCAATTAGCAATTAGCAATGAACAATTACGAGTTACGAGTTACGAATGGATAGAACGCAGAACACACAGATTAAACGGATTTACACGGATAAAAATCTGTAAAAATCTGTTACATCTGTGTCATCTGTGTTCTAAGTACTTTACAAACTTTTAACTTTCAACTTTTAACTACTTGACTCCCCAACCGTATATCAAAAACGACCCTGTTACGCCAACAGCAAGACCTGACAATCCTCCCCAAATAGCGGATTTAATATTTTGCTTTTTACGTCTTTGGCTATAACCTTCAATAAAATTCTCGTCGTTAAAATTAATGGTTTTCTTACCTGAAAATTTACCCACGCAAATAACAGCAGTAAGCGGAAATAGAGGCGCTACATAAATATAGTCAGGAGGTAACAACATTCCCAATGAACTAGAAGCAAACCCAATTAGAAACGCCCCATATGTTTTGCCTTTATAGCCCTCTCTATGACCATCAATGTACAGCTTCATCTGATCTAAGTTTTTATCTCCCTCAAACAGAGGCTGATATAAGTAGTGTAGATTATCATCGGACAATTTTATTGAAAAAACATCTTGACGATCTATATCCGTCCATCTCTCTCTCATACTCTTGTATTTAATTGAAATTAACGACGTGTCTTGGAAATCTTCAACCTCGCGCGTAACAATACTGTCGCCGCTAACAGTCCAAATTACGGGAGTTTGTGCAAAATTTTCAACTATTGCAAAAATTATCAGAACCAAAATCAAACTTATTTGTCTCATTTTATATAATATTAATTTAAAGTAATTACAAAAAAGATTATAACTGCTTAAAATGCAAGCCTACAAATATCTTTATGATATATAACACAATTTTTTATCAGAGTTCTTTGTAAATTTGCGCTTCGTAAGCAGAGGTCAAAATTAACACTTTTCGTTAAATAAGTTAAGAATATTCAATTAAATTTCTTATGTTTATGCATTGTTCAGATTAAGATCGTAAAAAAATTACATCTCTTATAATCACACCTTTGTACACAAAGTTTTGTTTGGCATGATATTTTCATATTACAAAAAATCAAATTATAATAATCAACATAAATAAATCTATATGGAAGCAACTAACAAATTTTTAAACCGTCACGTTGGACCACGTGAAAGCGAAATTGCA
>DAOOBP010000232.1:0-2321 GCA_035407925.1 Salinivirgaceae bacterium | reverse complement strand
TTGTTTTGTGGATTAGTTTCTGTCTATTTTTCAAATGTATATATGAAAATGAGCAAGCTTTTTGGCAAATGGGGTTGGAAAAAAAGGCTTATCATTGGAGGCACAATTCTCGGAATTCTTATTTTCCTTTTTCCAGCGCTTTATGGTGAAGGATATAAAGAGGTAAACTATATTTTGGCAGGAAACTACGAGTATCTGTTCAGTAGAAGTATATTTGAGCCGTACGTTGATAACATTATTGCCGTGATAGCTGTATTAGCTTTAGTTTCCGCTTTAAAAGCATTTGCTACATCGGCAACATTCGGAGCGGGTGGGGTTGGAGGTATATTTGCGCCAAGTCTGTTTATTGGGGCGCATATTGGGCTTCTATTTGCTATTTTAATTAATTTGAGTGGAATAGCTGAGGTGTCAATAACAAACTTTGCTCTTATTGGTATGGCTGGTGCAATGAGTGGAATAATGCATGCACCACTGTTCGCTATTTTCTTAATAGCCGAAATATCAGGAGGTTACTCACTTCTTTTGCCACTTATGATAACAAGCGTATTTTCTTATGTTTTAGTTCGTTATTTTGCATCAAACTCTGTTTATACACAGCAATTGGCTGAACAGAGAATGCTTATTACACACGACAAAGATAAAGCCGCACTAACAATGATGAATATCGATTCATTAATTGAAACCGACTTTATAGAAGTTAGATCAGATTTATCGTTAGGTGATTTTTTAAAAGTAGTTACACATAGCAAACGCAATATTTTTCCCGTTATTGATAATGATATCTTTAAAGGCATAGTTTTTATAAACGATGTTAGGCATTTGATTTTGAAAACTGAACTATATGATATTGTTTATGTGAAGGATTTAATGTATAAGCCAACGCCTATTGTTAAACCTTCAGAGACAATGGACGATGTTGTGAAAAAATTCCGCAATAGTGGACACTACAACTTGCCGGTAATTGATAATGACCGATATATAGGATTTGTTTCGAGAGCAAATACATTTAGTGCATATCAGAAAGTTGTAAGCGAATTTTCTGAAGACTAAAGGCAATTAGCAATGCTTGTACTGAGTGTAGCCGAAGTAAGCAATGAACAATTAGCAATGCGTTGCATTGAGCGAAGTTAAAAGGCATTATTAACCTTTTTTTTGTCGCAAATTGTTAATTCAGACTTGCTCAAGTTTCCTAAAAATTGCACACATCGGTTTAGCTTTCAATGCACCGCATTGTACATTATTAATTGCTTGTACCTTTCTCCTTGCGCCTTGTACCTTGAATTAACCGTTTACAGAATCATACATAAACCGTTTTATACTTCTTTTGGCAGTTTTTTCAAACTCGTCATCATGAATTATAAATTTGTTTACCTTCATATAATTGGGCAGATGGGAGTTCAGGTGTTTATGGTTTTGATCCATAATAGCCTTCAATTTATCCTCTGTAATACCAGCAGCATTTACCGCATCTCTGTCAACTACTATTAAGGCGAACAGTTTCCCATCTTTCTCAACCACCAAAGATTCAAGTACATAGGGCAAGTTATTGCTTTTTGCTTCAATCTCTTCGGGATAAACATTCTGCCCAGAGCTACTGAGAATCATATTTTTACTACGCCCTTTAATAAACAGGTATCCATCTTTATCGACAACACCTAAATCGCCGGTATGTAACCAACCATCGGGAGAAATAGTTGCTTCAGTAATCTCCTCATTTTTATAGTATCCCTTCATAACATTATCACCTTTTACAAGAATTTCTCCAACAATATTTTCGGGATCGGGTGAATCAATTTTCACTGTTACGCAAGGTATAGCTTTTCCGCAACTATATTTTCTTACTTCTCGCCAAGGCGCATAACTAATTAGAGGTCCGCACTCTGTCATACCGTAACCAACTGTATAGCGGAATTTTATTTTATTCAAAAACTTCTCTACTTCAGAATTTAATGCTGCACCGCCAATAATAATTTCCATAAAGTTATCACCAAAAGCTGTAGTTAATTCTCTGTTTATTTTGCTATATATTAGTGTGTTAACTAATGGTATCTTAATTAAGTATTTAACTAAACCTTTGCTAATTTTTGGTTGAATTTTTGCTCTGTAAATTTTTTCAATTATTAGTGGAACCACAAATATCAAACGTGGTTTTACCTCTTTAAATGCTTGAAGTATAATAGTAGGAGATGGCACCTTACCAAGGAATGTTATATCGCAACCCATGGTAAACGTTGATAGAAACTCAAACGCACAGGCATAAGCATGTGCCAATGGTAAAAAAGAGACTATTGTATCTTTCGGTTTCAAATCTATAAAATCCA
>DAOOBP010000231.1:0-2321 GCA_035407925.1 Salinivirgaceae bacterium | reverse complement strand
AACGGTTAGTATATGAAAAGTAGGCGATTTTGAAGCACTAACCTTTCGGTTAAACACAAAGTTTGATCTGAGCCGAAAGCCTTGAATTTACTACTGTTTCGCCTATTTTTTATATACATTGTTACCTGCTGTGTTTTTTTATATTTCTTTCATTATGAACTCAATAATCTTGTCTTTTCTCTCTTGGATTATGTCTCTTGTCCAAGTTTGATTGTCGGCTGTCATTCTTTGAATTTCTCTTTGCTGCTCCAAATGAGTATAGCTGCCCCGCTTTTCCTTGAATGGTTTATTTCCGACCGAACAATTATGTGATTTGGATATTAAAAGATAGTTGCCTAAACAGTTTATAAATTGATTTCTAAATTCTTCGTCATAGCTGTCGTAACCTGTTTCAGGATTTTCAGTCTGTGGTGCGATATGTTCTAATTCAGGACTAATAATCTTGTCAAATCGAGTTGGTGTGTAGCCACTTTTTCCTTGACTTTCTAAATGATTTTCATATTTCCACAGCAGATATTTTGCAATGCTGTGATTTAAACCACCTTGAATTGAACGTTCCAATTCATTGTTGTTCCAATACGCCCACCACCAAGAGTCTGACGATACATTTTTCATCCATTCGATTCTGTCAATAATTGGTTGAATATCTGGACTTTCATTTGTGAAGTCTTTGTAAACGTCATTTAGTCGAGATGTAATGTCTGCTCTCGTTCCAATCAGTCTATGACGTAAAACCATTGATTCCAATTTATTACATAGCTGATTGATTTGGTTAATAGACAGTCCAAATTTGTAGGCTTTGATGATAAATGGCATTGCAATACCGATTCCACCAAGTGTAATTAGTGAATGGATTTCTAAATTCTCACGTTCATTTTTACCAAAGAATGTTGTTAAATGCTCAAAGCTTGTAGCAAGTGATTGAGTGAATGACCTTATGAATGGAATTGGATTTTCTTCAGACAACAGTTTGTTGATTTTGTCAACTGCATTTGTTTCCCATAATGAATTGAAATGAACTCTAAGAGTATATACCAAAACATCATCTTCGTTAATTTTATACTCAATTGAAGAAATGGATTTATAAATTTTCTCGAAACGATTTTTAATTTCTTCAATCAAAGCTTCTTTTTCTTCGCCACCGTACAAATGCACGTTGAACATAAATTGAGCTTTGATTATTTCTAAGTTGGAAGGCTTTTTACCCCTATTATTCTGAAAAATGAACATTTGGATTGCTTCTGATTCATCTTGAACTGGATGAGTTGTACACGAAGCGTTTTGAATTGTGTCCAACATTTTTAGCAAATACGATTCTTCTTTATTCGATAAATGAGAAGTAAAGAAATCAAATGCGGTTACAATTCGTTTGGCTGATTCTGTTTCAAGTCCGTTTTTATCCTTCTTGATTTGGTCAATCACATAGTCTTTGAAAAGCTGTTTGTCGTAATCTACTGTCTCAAAACGATAAGTTGATTTCCTTTTGATGATGTCTTCAAAAGCTTCTTCTTCATTTTCGTTTAGGTTTCTTATTTCTTTTAATCTTTTAAACAAAGCCGAAAGAAACATAACAATGGTCGTCATTCTCTGCTGACCATCAATAACGCCAAATTTGTTATCAGCTTGTTCTTCAAAAAGGAAATGCCCGAAATAATACTTTGACTTGGTCGTACTTCGATTATAATCTTCTAAGTCTGAGAGGAACACGTTTACTTGTTTCGGTAGATTCGATTTCTCAAGTTCTGTGTCCCAAGAATACGCCCTTTGATAAGTTGGCACAAAAATGCGATTACCTGCCAACATCTGTTTTATAGTGGTTGATGCTTCCATTCAATTAATTTAAAAAATACAATGGGTGGCGAAGCCACCCATTGTATAAGGTTTTACGCTGCTCTTGTTCCTATCTTTTTACAATTCTTATCGAAGGTGTAGATCCAACTTCCTTTTTTTAAGTTGAACGAATTTCCTGCTGCATTTTTGAAATCTCCTGTTGAGCTTGCGAGAGTTGCAATCTTTTTTCCTTTCTCGTCATAGGTGTAATACCAACTTCCTTTTTGAAGAACAATGAAGTCCATTCCAATTCCCATTAAGTCGCCTGTTGACGCAGCTAATGTTGCTGATCTTTTTCCACTACTGTCGATAATGTAGTACCAACTTCCTTTTGTCTGTACATCTGAAATTGCCATATTTTGAATTTTTAGTTGTTGCTTACTCTGTTCGGTTTTCAACATTCCCCGTTTTTTCTGCAAATGTCGAAAGTCAGTCCGTCAAAACGTGTCGTTGTTTTATTGCACGGTCGTCTTTTTACATAGCAGGTAACG
>DAOOBP010000230.1:0-2322 GCA_035407925.1 Salinivirgaceae bacterium | reverse complement strand
TTTTCTGTGTTTATTGCCATATCTAACTAATTAAGTCGTGATTAAAATCTCTATACATGCAATTCAACATTTTAGCTTAAAATGATGTCGCAAATATATAACATGTTTTAGTACTATGCAATACAAAATACTATATTTTTATAAATATTTTTCATAAATTCTTTTAATTACTTGATAATTAAATTGTTGTAAATATTTATTTTTTTAACAAAAGTGTTTACTTTCTGACATAAATGATATATCTTTGCACGTTATATGAAAAAGATAGAGGAATTTTTAGTACAACAGTCTTATCCTCCCTTAGATTTGAAAGCTGTTTTTTTTGATATGGATGGTGTGTTATTTGATTCGATGCCTTTTCATGCCAAGGCGTGGACGCGCACGATGAAAAATAATGGCTTTGATTACACGGAGTACGATGTTTATCTGAATGAAGGACGTACAGGGGAATCTACTATTAATGAGCTTTTTTTACGTCATCGAGGACGTATGGCTACTCCAGAAGAACGTCAGGCTATGTATGCTGAAAAAGGGCGTTATTTCGAATCTTATGGTGAGGTTAAACCTGTAAAATATGCCCTTGAATTATTACAAAAAATTCAAGCTCAAGGTTTAGATATTTATATTGTAACAGGTTCTGCTCAGCGTTCGCTACTTAACACGTTACACCATCACTTCGGGAGTATTTTTGAGCGAGAAAAAATGGTGACAGCTTTCGATGTTAAGCATGGCAAACCTCATCCAGAGCCTTATTTAATGGCGCTTAAAAAAGCTAAAATTGAACCTTGGCAAGCTGTTGTTATTGAAAATGCGCCACTAGGTATTCGTTCTAGCGTAGATGCTGGAATTTTTACAATCGCAGTAAATACAGGAATTTTGCAAGATAAAATTTTATTAGAAGCTGGTGCACACGTGGTTTTTCCTTCGATGCACGATTTATTAACTCAATGGAATATCATTTATGATTAACAAACACACGCTTTTAGGGATAATATTAGGTTGTACAACTATTGCTTTTGCGCAATCAAACTCTAATACAATGTCTAAATTTTCATTATTTGATTTAGAAAACACAGGAAAGGCTGATATAGATGACGGCAAAGTACTTGATGTAGAACAAATGGAAGCTGAAGATTATCTCCCAGAGATACACGGTACTTTACGCGGTCGTTACGAATATTGTAGTACATTTGATGCAAGTCGTTTTCAAGTACGCAATGCTCGTGTTAGTTTTACAGGTAATGTTCACCCTTTGGTGGCTTATAAGGCTGAAATAGATTTATCAGATGCAGGTGTAACTAAAATGCTTGATGCCTACATTCGTGTGTTCCCTGTTAAAGGAATGGCTTTAACTGTAGGGCAGATGAAAGTGCCTTTTAGTACTGATAATTTACGTAGTCCTCACGTGCAGATTTTTAGTAATCGGTCATTTATTGCTAAAGAAATTTCGGGATTGCGTGATGTTGGTTTTACTGCAGGATATACGTTAACGGAAACTTTTCCTTTCTCATTAGTTGCAGGTATTTACAATGGTGAAGGCATTTATCAACAAAAAGAGTGGCATCGTACTATGTGTTTTGCAACACGTGCCACATTCGATCCTTCTAAATACATTAATATCTCTTTAAACTTTCAATCATTTGAACCCGATAGCATACGTATGAATGCCTACGATATAGGTTTGTTCAGTAATTTTTTTGGTTTTCATGCCGAAGTGGAGTATTTATATAAAACATATAATGGTAATCTGTTCAAACCAGCTCATGCTTTTACAGGCTTTCTAACTTATGAGCTCCCATTAAAGAAAGTGTTTAGTAAAATATCCTTTATGGGGCGCTATGATATGATGACTGACAATAATAGAGGATTTAAAAATAGTTTAGGACAATATGTAACGGACGATTTTGCTAGACAACGTGTTACAGGTGGAGTGGCATTAACAATATCTAAACCAATTTTAGCGGAATTGCGTATCAACTACGAAAAATATTTTTATGAAGATTGGAGTTTAGCAGATCTCTCGGAGCAAGATAAGTTGGTAATTGAACTTGTAGCTCGTTTTTAATCACCTGGTTTTTAATTAATATCAATTATGTATCAAGAATTTAAATCGCATTTGACGGTAGAGTTAGCCTCCATAAAAGAAGCAGGTTTGTTTAAAAATGAACGTTTAATAGCTTCTCCACAAGGAGTAGATATAATGGTTGATGGAAAACATCTTTTTAATTTCTGTGCTAACAATTATTTGGGTTTAGCAAATCACCCTGCGCTTATTGAAGCAGCCAAAACAGCTATGGATGAGCGTGGTTATGGTATGTCGTC
>DAOOBP010000229.1:0-2322 GCA_035407925.1 Salinivirgaceae bacterium | reverse complement strand
TGGCAAATAGTAGTTCATTACGGTAAAAATCAGTTTTTTCATACTTCCCATATAAGCCGAACCGTAAACAATACCTACACGGCGATCGAAATCCATTGCAACGGCTAAATTAGATACTTCACCTTTTTCGTTTTTGCGAAGTCTTCCTTCGTACCTTTCATTGTTTACTTTGCAGTCGGGCAGCGATATCAAAATAAATGGTTTTTCGGCGAAAATACTTTTTTTAATATCGTTCGGAACTGTACGGAACATATTGTCAACAAAAAGACTCGATAATGCTTTGTTTGTCACTGTTTTAACAGGAAGTGCGTATGCAGAATCAGCGCCTAAAACACGGTCAGTTTCATATATTTTACTTGACTCTGCGAGTGTTTTAATGGCATCTTCAAATAGCATATTAAAAGTGTCGGGCGCCATTGGAATATTGTTGGCTGATGTCCAGTCAATTAAGTGTTGACTTTCGGGATGTTTTACCATATAGGTATCTTTTGGGCTACGACCTGTTGACTCAGGGGCAGTCCACGTTGCCAACGCACCACACTCCATTACTAATGCTTCGCGCTTTTCAACACTAAGTTTAATCATCTCACGACGGTTGATGTTTTTAGCAACATTTCCGTGCTTTTTCAGCATTTCGCTGATCTGTTCTTTGAAATCAATGCTCTTCATTATATACTGTTTTAGTTTGTTTGCTATTATTGTAAAAATATTTTTGATTACCAATAAAAACAAAATCACCCTGATCTTAAAATTTAATAGCTTAATAAGTTATAAGCTTTTTGTGACAAGGGTGACTGTTCGTTTTCCTATATATTTCTCTTACATATCTTTTTACTGTAGGTAAAACACCATTTTGAATACAAAGATAGGATGTATTTTGTTACTACAAACATTTGCACTCTATTTTATTTCCTGAATTTTTCGATGATAGCTTTGATTTCTGGTAGTTCGTGCAAAAAGTTTGACGTAAAAATCTCTTGTGGCGAATCTTCAATTTGCGACACTGTCCACCATCGTCCTTGCGAAGCCTCTGACGGATTGATTTTAGGCTCTTGTTGTGTCACTTGAACAAACGAAAAAACCATTTCTGATTCCTCGTGGTCTTTCCAGAGATATTGTGTTCTAAAACTTATGTTCGAAGGTTTGAGTCTTGTCTCCTCAAACATCTCACGTTCCAATGCTTGTTCTACCGTCTCTTTCCACTTTACATGACCTCCTACTGCAGAATCCCACTTGCAGGGTTGTGTTTTTTTATTCTCCGAACGTTTTTGAAGAAATATTTGCCCCGATGGATTAAGAATTTGCACATGAACAACCGGGTGCAGTGCAAAAGAGCCTGTGTGGACATATTCACGCGTAGCTTTACCGATAACGTTCCCTTTTTCATCGAGAATTGGAACATACTCAACACCCCAAGATTTTATCCATTTTATTACAAAAGGAGCTAAAACTGCGATTATTGCTGCGAGGAAAAAACCAACTCCCGAAATAAATACACAAACAGTCATACTCCAGTGAAAAGCTGCATAAAAAACTAAAGCTGTATGTGCTATCAAAACATACAGCATAATCTTCATGTTTTTTCTTAATAAGCTGATATTGTCATCACTAAGTTTAAATCTACCAAAAGAGAATCGTTCTGTAAACTGCTTGAATACATCGTGGCTTCCAAATACAATGATGCCCAAATAGATTAAAAAAAGTGTCTGTGTAAATCCTGGTTTTAATTTTAAGAAAAGTTCACTTTTAAAGAGAGCTGTGGCGGCTCCCAGAATTGACAAGACAATTATATCAATAATTAAGAATTTGTCTAAAAACCTCTCTCTAATATACTGAACAGCAAAAATAATTAACCCGCACGATACCGATATTATTGCTGATGTGGTTGTCTCAAACAGACTCTCCGCAAGAATAAAAACAACTAAAGGAATAAGCCCCCAAAAAAGTTGGCTCGTAAAGGAAGATGATTGTTTTTTCATTACAAAAAGCTAATTATTAGATAAAGGGATAATGATTTTGGCACCAACTTTAAGTTGGTTCTCATTAGTTATTTGATTAGCTTTCAATATATCTTGAGTACTTGATTTGTAGCGTTGTGCTATCGTGCCTACTGATTCTCCAGAGCTAACTGTATGAATTGCCTTAACAGGTATCTTTATTTTTTGGTCGTATCGTAGAGTTTCTGACGTTAAATTGTTTGCCTCTTTAATTTGCGCAAATGTAACATTATACCTTTTACTTATACGAAACAGGTTTTCTCCTTTTTGAACTTTATGTTCATAAAACTGATGTTCTGTCTGTTTTGCAGGTGTTTCCTCCTTA
>DAOOBP010000228.1:0-2323 GCA_035407925.1 Salinivirgaceae bacterium | reverse complement strand
CCCGCCGGGGACTCCCTCATGGTGTCACGGTTTTTGCCAACGCGAGAATAAACAAATAACAATCATATCCCTGCATCGCACCACGAGTGCAAAAACACGCGCCACCCCGAAGCGGCGCCAACAACACATACCGCCGAACGTTACCCACAATTATGAAAAAGACACTGCACATATTGACAATCCTTCTTCTTCCATTGACAGTTTTTGGACAAAGTGACTATTGGGCAAGATTGTCAATTTCAGGTGGAGTTTCAGAACTTGGAATTTCACCATCCGAAGAAATTTGGGTAGCTACAAAAGCAGGAAATGTATACTACACAAAACAAATCGGTGAACTATGGCATATCGGACCTTTTGGTTCATTAGACCCATACAATATTAGCACGGGAAAAACCTTTGAGAGAGTAAATTTTTTCTCTGAAGACATCTTAATGATTTCAGGGTTTATTCAAGAAGACGGAAAACAAGACTTTGTTTTTTGGTCAGGTAATAAAGGGAAAACCTGGGACAAAGTAATCTTCGGTAAAAGCAGTTGGATTGATGCGGCATACATAAACAACAACGGAAAAGCTTGGATGAGTGGTAACTCTCAACTCATTTATTATACAGAAGATAACGGGAAAACTTGGACTTCGTTTGACAAAGTAGAACCAACAGGAAATTTACGATTTTCAACAATTCATTTTGCAAAAGACGAACAAACAGGATTATTTGGTTCGTTTTGGAACGTACTCTACAAAACAACTGATAATTGCCAAAATTGGGAAAAACTGCCTACACCTTTAAGTCAGGAAAAATATGAAAGACTTTCGAAAGAAGAACGACCCGACATAAGGAAAATTAGAATTTTTGGGAATCACTATATTATCAATCAACAAGGTAGAGTGTTTATTACTAAATCCAATTCCATTAGTTGGACTTACTTACCTGAAATAATTGATTTTGAAGTTTCCGAAAATGAAAACCTTTTTACCATTAATCAAGATTTGAGTATAAGCCTTTATGACCCAGATTTCACTAAAGCTTGGCAATCAGATAAATCGATTGAGAATAATCCAAGAGCAATCGGTATAAGAAACAACAGTCTTTTCGTTTTGACTTTTGAAAATATTTATAAGATAAATCGTGATAACTTTATCGTTTCTCAGTTATTTACAGACGAAATTTCTATTCAAGAACCCTATTTGAAGCTTCAATTTGAAGGTGAAGAATATGGATTTGAGAATAAAGCTATATTACATTTTGATAAGAAGAAAAAAACGTGGTATAGGTTTATAACGGTGGACTTCTCAATCGCTAATGCTTCCTTGTTTGGTAGTAAAATCATATTAGCAGACCGAAGTTTAAACAAACAATACACCTTTGACCCAAAAGGAAAGTCAGTCAATGAATATAATTTACCTGAAAGTCTTTTTTCTAATCTCGTGGTTAAGGAATTTCATTTTGAAAATGGCAGTCAAGGTTGTTTCCATTCAAATAACTCATTAAGGTCGTACATCAGAAAAGGCGACAAGTTTGTAGTTGATAGAAAATCAAGTACTTCAAAATATCTATCCCTTGCTACTTCCGAAATAAACGCTGACAAAATAGAGCAGATGGTTGAACTAATTGACAATTCAAGATTTGTAAAAGTATCGTTGAATGATTTAAACATCACAGAAAATGACATAATTAAATTTAAGAAATTCATTGACAAAGAAGCACAACGGATAAAGAAATCAGGTATAGACCGTTTTGACTTTGAAAATTTGTATTCATTTCCAGGAGAAAACACAGATTTCAATTTCTATAGGTCAGTTGCAGATTCACTTTATACTCTTAGTGAATCAGAAATCAATAATGCCTTTTGGCAAGCATATGGGAATTGGAGTACTACAACCGATTGGAGAAGAATCATTATTGTATTTCAGAACGGAAAAAAATTAATAATCGAGAACTCTGACGACAAGCCAAACTATCTTTACGCGCCTTGGGTAGTTGACTTTGAAGGTTTGAAATTCCGAACAAACTCTATTCTCTTTGGACAACAAATAGATGAAATAACAAATGGACAGTTTTTTAATAAAACTGCACGAGAAAAGAACTATGCTATCTTCAAAATTGCCGACTATATGTACAGAAAGAAACTAAATGAAAAATAACTGTGGGTAACAGCGTGTATGTGGCAATAGCGGGTGAAGTGGTAAATCGAAGGTCTGTGCTTCTAAGAAACTTTGTGCTAAACGGACAGGAAAGTGCTACTAATCCGCTACTGCACATACACGCAAACCGTTATGGGCAATAAAACGCAACCCAAACCAGACAAATGACATCTTAAATAAAA
>DAOOBP010000227.1:0-2327 GCA_035407925.1 Salinivirgaceae bacterium | reverse complement strand
AGTGGGGGATTTAGAAGCACTAAACTGTCAATATGCACTAACGCTAAATAGAAGCACGAACTTTCAATTTTGCTCGTCACCCCCCATTGCGCCAAACGCATGTTATAGGGCGTTTTTCTTCTCACGTTGTCCATATGTTCCAAGTTATGCAGTTAAGTATTCCGCCATTGTCAGCCACTTCGTTACTGTCAATAGTTGCTATTTGTTGTCCGCTAAAAAGTTGTTCAAATTGTCGAACCGCAATTTCATCTTCTTTAATGCCAAAAGTTGGAATGATTACGGTGTTTTGCATTTGTAAAAAGTTAATGTAGTCACCATTTGCTTGTCCGAAAGTCTGGTTACCGTATGGGTTATAAGGAATTTCAATGTAGTCAAGTCCTGCGTTGTCCAAAGCAATTTTAAATGCTCTCTGAAATTCTGGTTTTTCTTTGGAATGGTCGTTAATTATTACGGTGTTATTGTCAAGGAAACGAACCATTCCGTCTGCGTGTCCTGTAAAGTCTTTTGGTTGTTGAGGAACAAAATAGAGTTTATCAACTTCAAAAAACTCTCTCAATTTGTCTGCAAGTTGTCGCCTTGAATAATGCGGATTTTCAATAAAAATCTTGTCGCACATTATAACTTTATCAGTCGTCTTTGTTACGTTGCCTCCATCTAAAACAATGTCGGATTTTATACGATTTAGTTTTATTGAATTGCAGATGCTGTCAACGTCCGAAATTGTCTTAATCCATTTTTGGCTTTGCAAATAGTCGGGGTTGTAAACGAATTGAACAAACTTGTCAAGCGTAACTTGAACAGGCATATAATCAACAGCCCAAATATCTTTTGTGTCAGGCAATAGCTGAAAAGTAATGCCACACTTTTTTAATATCACTTCAAAGTCCGCAAAGAATTTAGGATGCTTTGTCGGTAAGCAGTCAGCAAGATAAAGAGTGTTGGTTTGGCTGTCAGGTATCATTTACGGATTTATGTTGTAGCCCATTATTTCTTTGGCTTGTTCTTTTGTGATTTTATTGTCTGCCAAAAGTTGTCGAACAACCTTTTCTTTATCCTTGAATTTGTGTTGAAGATTAAGTTCAACTAAATACCGATATTTTTTCTCGGCATAATTTTCTGTGTCCTCTTTTTTCTTTGTCAAGCCGATACGGACTGCTTGGATTGGCTCGGTTTCTATTGCTTGAATTATTTCTTTGTTTAATTCTCTCAAACAAATACTCCCTTCGCCCGTCACAATGTTGCCGATGTTTGAGAAAATTTCTTTTAAAACATTTGATGGGCCGCTTATGTAACGTGGATTTTCTCCAAATTTCATAATTCCTCTAATTAAAAGACCACCGTAAATTTTCTTTTCGTAGTCGCCAAATGTGATGTCTAAACCTGCTCCGTTAAAATACCAATTTCCTGCAAAAAGTTGTTCGGATGAACAATGAACGTAAGGGTCAGGGTGATTGTCTTTGTCGTGGTAGTAAACTTCTAATTCTGTTATTCTGTATGGTTGGTCGGCAACAACTAAACACAAGTAATTCATTAAATAATGTGTCAATGCTGAAAACTTGTCGTCAAGTGTTTTGAACTCAAAGCCACCGTTTAAGTCGTGCCAAAATTCGGCAAGTTGGCTTTGTTGAATTTCTTCGTCTTTTCCGTCAAGTTGAAAAGCAGAAATGTAGTGGTCGAGATATTTGATGCCTTTGGCATTCAAATATTCCAACATCTTTTTTTCTTCTTCTCCAAAGTTCTTTGTCAATGCTACAATACCCAATAAGTTTAATGTCTTTGGGTCGTCTGCTAAACGCAAAGCTTCTAAAACTGCTAAAGGGTGGTCTCTTTTGGCAAGTAAAATTTCTTTGTAAACGAATAGCGTGTATAAATGTGATGTTATTCCAAACTCAGGTAATACTTGTTCGGGCTCTAATTTATTTTCGATTGCCTCCTCTAAAATTTTGGCTTCAGTCTTTGCCGGTGAAAGCAAATATTCTGTTGCAGCTTTTTTCAGATTGTTGATGATTGTATCAACTTCTTTGTCTGTTGGTAATGATTTAACGAATAATATTTTACCAAAAGTGTCGCTGTCGGGCAAACCGAAACTTGCCAAAAGTTTTGCTCGGATATGAAAATATTCTTCAAACAGTTCTCCGTTTTCTTCGGGTCCACCGCTGTTGTCAATGTGAAGTTGAATTTTTGCTAAACCTCTAATAGCGTTTTTTAGTTTGTCTTGTTGTTCCATTCTTGTTGTTTATTGTCAGCCGAAGCCGTTGTCCTAAAATGCCCTATAACGTCTTATTTACGCAACTAATATATGACATTCGTAAATGCAAAGTTTCAAA
>DAOOBP010000226.1:0-2328 GCA_035407925.1 Salinivirgaceae bacterium | reverse complement strand
TGCGGTTTTTAGCATTACCGCTAACTACTTATATGTACGGAAAAACTGTACATATACACAACGAATAAAAAGAAAGGAGGGAACGGAATGAAACACAAATTTTCAGAAGAAATTAAAGAGACATACCTCCCGTTCTGGGAGGAGATGAAAGAAGAATTTGATGCAAGACCAATGCTATCAGTATCCCCTGAGCTTCTTGCAGAACTACAATCCATCCTAAACCGTGCCTATATGCGGGCATTGGAGGTGGGATTTAACGAAGGAATGGGTTTTCAAATTAATAAAACAACTAAAAAATGATTTAATTATGGAATTTAAAGAGTATCAAGAACAGGCATTATCAACGGCTGTTTATAACAGACGCTGGTCAATTATTTACCCGGCATTGAAATTGTCGGGTGAAGCAGGTGAGGTTTCTGAAAAAGTAGGTAAAGTCTTACGTGACGAACAAGGAATTTTTTTAGATGAAAAAAGACTTGAACTTGCCAAAGAACTTGGTGATGTACTTTGGTATATCAATGCACTTGCTCACGACATTGGGTATGACTTGGAAACAATCGCTAAAATGAATATTAATAAATTAGCAAGTCGTAAAGAAAGAGGTATGATTCACGGTAACGGAGATAACAGATGAAAACACCGATTGATACAACAATTATTGATGCTTTAAAAACAATAGTTGAAGGTACAAAAAATGATGTGGTTTATTCCGTTGAAAAAGTAGAAACAAAACCTATCTTTGAAAAATGTACTTGGTTTGAAAAGTTATTTGGTTTTGAATGGCAACGTGAAACTGTAAGAAAAACAATAATCAGTATAACTGTAATTGAACGATCATGAATAATGTTATTTTTAAATATCAAATCCCTATACAACTTACTTCAACAATACATTTACCAAAAAATGCTGAAATCCTATATGTTGGAACACAACAGGGATCAATGTGTATTTGGTGTTTGATTGATGAGAAAGTAGGATTAGAACCACGACAATTCTATTTGTTTGGTACAGGACAACAAATAGAACGTATATTAGGGTATAGATACGTGTATATAGGTACGTTTAAACTTGATAATGATACGTTGATTTTACATTTATTTGAAAGTGTACCTGTATGATTTTAACAGACCAACAATACCAAGAAAAAGTCATTAAAAGTGCTATGTCAGAAATATTACGACAAGTACCTTTACAGTTTGAACAGTTCACTACGGTTGAAAAATATCTTAATTACGTTTACGAAATAGGTTATTTCCGTCGTAGTACACGGGGTAACGTAAAAAAGAATGTTGCTATTGAGCAGGTTAAAAACGGAATAGTAATCCACGAATACAAAAGTATATCGGATGCCGCCCGTGCCAACGAGATTTCTATTGAAGCTATACGTAGAGTAGTACGAGGAATTAATAATACGGCTAAAGGGTTTTATTGGCGTGTTAAAACAACTTAAATCAACATGGTGTCGCGGCTTGTCTTACATTATTTGTGTAAAGTAGTGTAAATGTACTGCTAAAATAAAAAAGGGCTTTGAACCAACGTTCTCAGCCCTTTTCTAAATCAAAACCAAACTGTAAAATGAAAAAATCTACTATTCGCACGACTTGCCCCTGCATAGTCGCCGAATTATCTTATGTAACTTATGAAAACTAATCTTCAAAGTTACATTTAGTTCCTTTTTCTTTGTACGGTCGTCAAGCGGTGGTATCTACTTCCTTAAATCTTAAATCAGCAAAATTTGTCATTTTAAGTTTCAAAGCCATTTCGGTTTCCTTTTTACCCCAAATCATTGCCACTACCAAAAGGATTAACGACAAGGCTTGTTCAATTTTTTCTTCAAGTTCATCCTGTGGGATATCAAACGAAGTACAGAGTTCTGAGTGCATCGTTTGGTATGCTTCCGGTGTGGCGTTTACAATATCTGCCCAAATAAGTTTAAGATTTCGGAAAATCCAAATCCAGGCAATAATTTTCGTACCAATACCAATCCATTCGGCGGTGTTAATTTTCTCGTCGGCATAAGCCTTCATTCCGGTTTCAACTGCCCTGAGAATTCTCGTCAAGGCTTCTTTCAGATTGTTCATTTTTACCTCCTTTTTTAAAAACGTTTTTAACTTTATTAATTATAATGTGGCGATTTCGCCATGCTTTATCCAACAAACCCGTACCCCCGATTACGGTAATGGCACTATACGTCCAATCTTCCCATTCAGGAGTTAGTTTATCTGGGAATAAAAGTTGAAATCCTTGGAATAAGACAAGCATTATTGCTACCGAGGTAGGTCGAGTAATCTCTTTTTGAATTTCACGTATCGTTGCCATAATTCATAA
>DAOOBP010000225.1:0-2328 GCA_035407925.1 Salinivirgaceae bacterium | reverse complement strand
GGAATTAGAAACAGAAATCAAAAAAAATGGAATATCTTCTTTGATTGACCATTTGCGTCTTTGTGGTAATATTCCTGAAAGTTATGGACACGACACTAGTGAAGAAAAACTTTACTCAAAATATACAGATTGTTTGCTTTCTTTAGCTTATTCTTCATTAGGACTAAAAAGTTTAGTATTAAAAGAGAGAGCAGATGCCGCAGATGTTGAGGCATTCGCTAAAGATTACAGCTTGGTTGCAGACGCAAAGGCATTTAGACTTAGTAGGACTGCAAAAAATCAAAAAGACTTTAAAGTGCAGGCTATGCACGGATGGAAACGTGGGAAACCTTATGCAATGGTAGTTTGTCCAATATATCAACTGCCAACCTCCTCAAGTCAAATTTATCAGCAAGCTACAACACAAAATGTGTGTATTTTCACATATTCACATTTAGCATTACTTCTTTCATATTCGCAAGTTGAAGGAAAAGTAAAAGCACAGCAACTTTTAAAAAAAATATTTGAAACAATAAAAACTCTAAATCCTTCTAAAAATGCTACCGATTACTGGTTGGCGGTCAACAAAACAATTCTTTCATTTTCAAAGAAAATCCAACCAATATGGGATATTGAAAAAGGAGTAGCAACTGAAAGTATTTCAATTGCAAAAGAAGAAGCGCTAACATTTTTAGCCCAAGAAAGAGAGAAAATTATGCGAATGTCCCATAAAGAGGCATTGAAAGAACTTATAAAAGTACATAAAATTGAAAGCAGAATTAAAACAATCAATGCTATTTCGGACAATGGTTTGTTTACATTAAAATAAGGAAATACTATACATGGATAAATATTTAAATAAAATAGTAGAAGGTAATTGCGTTGAAGTTATGCGACAGTTTGACGACAATGTTATCGACCTTACTGTTACATCGCCGCCTTATGATAATTTGCGAAATTACAAAGGATTTGTTTTTCCTTTTGAAGATATTGTAAAAGAACTTTTTAGAGTTACAAAATCAGGGGGCGTCGTAGTTTGGGTTGTTAATGATGCAACGATTAACGGCAACGAAACAGGTACAAGTTTTAAACAAGCATTATATTTTCAGGAAATTGGTTTTAATCTTCACGATACAATGATATTTAAGAAGGCGAACCCAATTCCTCAAATCTATCGCAAGCGATATAATAACGAATTTGAGTTTATGTTTGTGTTTAGTAAAGGAAGTGTTAAAACACATAATCCCTTGATGATTGATTGTTTACATGCAGGTTTAGAGCTTAACGGAACAACCTACAAAAACTTCTCTAAAAACGTACAAACCAGAGGAAAAATGGCAAAGCCAGTTAAAGAGAAAAAAATTAAAGGGAATATTTGGGAGTATGTTGTTGGGAAAAGACAAGAAGACCAAGAGGCAAAAGGGCATCCTGCTCCTTTTCCCTGTCAGTTAGTAAGAGACCATATTATTTCATGGACAAATCGAGGCGATGTTGTATTAGACCCAATGAGTGGAAGTGGTACAACAGCAAGAGTAGCAGCAGAAATGGGTAGAAAATACATTGGGATTGACATAAGCCATGAATACTGCGAACTTGCAAGGAAAAGAGTAAAACTAATTGAAATGCAACCAAGATTATTTATTGTTGAAGAATCAGAAGAAGTACTGCACCCAACATCATGTATAAGCAATAGCGTGGATTGTAGCGATATTTAGCAGCTTACCTCGCATCAAGTTCAGTGTAATTTGACAGAGCAGTACTTCGAAGTCCACCACTACTCACATACGTAACCATTTTTCAGATGAAAAGAGTAACACAGATAATTTTAATATCGTTTTTTGCATCTCTTTTAAGCTCTTGCGGAACAAAGCAACCTAAGAAAGAGACATCAGAAGAAGAACCTCTCTCTACAACGCAGATATTTAAGAAAAGCATTGACAGTCTTACAGTTCTTATAAGAAAAGATCCTCAAAACGACACCTATTTTAGCGAGCGTTCTAACATATATTTTTTACTTCAAAACCTTGATAGTGCGATTAACGACATTGAAATTGCCCATCGGCTTGCTCCCGATAAAATGGGTTATCTTTTAAGACGCGCTGATATGGAAATTATGCGTGGTCAGGTGGTTATGGCTAAAAACGCTTTAACAAAAATTATACAACGTTATCCTACTCACTTAGAGGCGAATTTAAAATTGGCAAACCTCTATATGATTACAGAAGAGTACATTATGTCGAGAAATATACTTAACATGATTATCAAAAGTGAGGAGAATAATACTCAGGCGTTGCTAATGCGTGCTATGGTTAGCGATCTTGAGGGAGATAGCAAAAGTGCAATCGAGGA
>DAOOBP010000224.1:0-2341 GCA_035407925.1 Salinivirgaceae bacterium | reverse complement strand
ACCCTTCATTTACAATAATGTACAAATAATTTTAAATTTTTGTCATGTACTTAGACCAATGTTACAGAGACATAGTCCAAACAAACATAGTGAAGTTTGGACTATAGTAGCTGTCCAATCGGTATTAGCTTTTAACTCAATTATCATCCATAAATGTTGTTTGATATAGAAAATCGTCGTATGGATAGCGTTGTTTATGTATCTGTTTTGCACAGTCGTAAAGTACACTTTTAAACTCCTCGATATTATATCTCTTTGTTGCCGAAATAAAAACACATCTATTACTAATTTTCGCTAACCACATTTTCTTTAGATCCTCCAAAGTATAGTTCTTTTTTTCAACTGGAGTAAGGTCATCCTCGTCCTTCGGGACGTATGAATAAGCATCTACTTTGTTAAAAACTATAATTTCAGTTTTATCGCCCGCGCCTATATCTGTCAATGTCTGTTTTACAACTGATATGTGTTCTTGGTGATTTGGGTGCGAAATATCAACAATATGTACAAGAATATCTGCTTCTCTTACCTCATCGAGTGTTGATTTAAACGATTCAACCAAGTGAACAGGAAGTTTTCTGATAAAGCCAACAGTATCAGTAAGTAAAAAGGGCAGATTATCAATAACTACTTTTCTGACAGTAGTATCGAGAGTAGCAAACAATTTGTTTTCAGCAAAAATTTCTGATTTGCTTATCAGATTCATAATTGTTGATTTACCAACGTTAGTATATCCAACTAAAGCAACCCGAACCAAATTCCCACGATTTTGTCGTTGGGTTTCCATTTGTCGGTCGATTTTTTTTAGTTGCTCTTTGCATTTAGAAATTTTATCTCTAATAATCCGCCTGTCGGTTTCTATCTCAGTTTCTCCAGGACCGCGTAGCCCAATACCTCCACGCTGACGCTCTAAGTGTGTCCACATGCGAGTGAGTCTCGGCAAAAGATACTCATATTGAGCTAACTCAACCTGAACTTTCGCATGCGCCGAACGTGCTCTCTGTGCAAATATATCGAGAATTAAATTTGTTCTGTCAAGAATACGGCAGTTAACTATTTTTTCGATATTCCGAAGTTGTGAAGGAGAAAGCTCATCATCAAAGATTATTAAATCAACATCGTTTTCGGATATAAACTCTTTTATTTCATCAAGTTTACCTGTTCCCACAAATGTTTTAGGGTTTGGGAAGTCTAACTTTTGGGTAAAGTGCTTAATTGTCTCTACACCTGCTGTATATGACAAAAATTCTAACTCATCGAGATACTCCTTGATGCGCTCTTCGTTTTGTTCATTGGTAATAAGTCCAACCAAAACAGCCTTTTCTATTTTTTTTGATGTTGAAATTATTGTTTTTGTCATCTGTTTTTAAAAGTCCAGCTTTGTAACGTTAGTCCCGTTTATAATTATAAATCTGATAAAAAAGCTCCGAATAGAATAGATCCGGAGCTTTAACTTAAAACTTAAAATTTAAAATGAAAAAAATAATTATTGTAGAATAAACTTAACAGGTAAACTAAAGTTAACATGCACAGCTCTTCCGCTTTGTTTTCCTGGTTTCCACTGTGGCATACTTTGTACAACTCTTACAGCTTCAGCGTCTAACACAGGGTCAACGCTTCTTGCAACTTTTATCTTTGTAATCTTACCTTTACTGTCAATAACAAAATTGATCCAAACCGTGCCAGAGATACCATTTTCTTTGGCAATTTGAGGATATTTAGTATTTGAGTGAAGATACTTCATCATTTCCTCATATCCGCCAGGAAACTCAGGTTGTTCTTCAACCACCAAAAATATTTCTGGTTCATCTTCCACAATTTCCTCTGCTTGAACTTTAATTTCGGTCTGAGTAATCATTGTGTGTTCAGTTGCCTCTGTATCAATATCAATACTAGCAACATCTTCTGTGTTTTCAACAACAATTAACTCTTCTATTACATCTTGTTGTTGCTGTTCTTGTGGTGGTGGCGGCGGTTCGGGTTCTTCTTCTCTTTCGGTAGCTATCATCTCCTCTTCTAAGTCAATAGCCACAACTACGCCTAAATCGCCAACAGAACGTTCTTTAGTTGTCCAGTTAAAAGCAATTAGCATAAATCCCAACACAACAACTAAACCTATTTGAGTGAAGGTCGATTTATGTCGCTCTAAATCAGCCTGTGGATTCTTTTTAACTTCCATGATTCTATTCGGTTTTTCAGTCCGTAAAAGTATAAATTCTATTTCAATAAATCAAGAAAAGTTCAAATATTCTTGTGTAAAATGCAAATAATACCAATTGTAAAAATTTCCTTAGTACATGACAAAAAAACAATTAATGATGCGTTGAACGTGATGGTGTGAGAG
>DAOOBP010000223.1:0-2345 GCA_035407925.1 Salinivirgaceae bacterium | reverse complement strand
ACGTTACCGCCAATTAAATAGAACATCGTGTTCGTAAATAAACTGGTCAGCGCAATTGTTTAATACGTTTTCTGTCTTGTTTTTATACGCTTGATTTTTGCCAAATATTTCATCAATAACATATTCTCTTGCAATACCTCGTGATGAAAACACTTCTGCAACTTCTGAGCCCCCAAAACCGTTTTCCTGATAAACAACATATACTTTCATTTTGTTTATGTATTAAATTTTGGGTACTCTATTAAAGAAGTTTTCCCCTTCCCTTCGTTTTTATTTTTTTTGTGTTTCAATCAAACATTCTGCGTTAAAATCCGCCAGTTGGTAACACGTTGTATATGTCAGTTTTGCCAAATAGCTGTATCGCTTTGAATGAAAGTATGTGTGTGGCAAAACCGTGCACATACAACCATACGTTAGCGGTAATTTTTTGACCGAACAAGCCTTTCCGCACAATTTATAAGATGTGCCTTGCATTCTTTTTTAACCAAATCTATTGTATCGTCAAACCATTTTTCACCGACATTAAACTCTAATTGAAATTCTCTACTTTCCAAAAGTCTAATTAACTTTTCACTTTTTTTCATATTATTACGTATCATATCTTCTTCCCAAAATTTGAGAGAAAAACTACCGCTAACAGCACCTAAATCGCTATTGGCGGTATCTTGCGTGTTTAAATTTTTGTTTTCCATTGTTACTTTTTTTTAAGTTGATAATTCAGTTTTAAAATCGCAACTAAATAAACCTGCGAACCGTTAGCGGTAATGCTAAAAACCGCACCGCTGACAGGCAATCTCATAATATTTATGTTCTTTTTCAATACCGATAAATTTACGGTTCAGTTCTTTTGCTGCTAAACAAGTTGTTCCACTACCCATACAATTATCTAAAACTAAATCATTTTCTTGTGTATATGTTTTAATTAGGTATTCCAATAATGCTACTGGCTTTTGTGTTGGGTGTATTGCAGTTTTACCAACTAAATTAGGATATTCTAATAAATTTGTTGGAAATCCTGTAAACGCTTCATATTCTTTCCCAACTTGATTTGGTCTTGCACCCATTGTTCTTCCATGTTTAACTTTAGTTATTTTTTTTATCCCCGCTCTTGATACTCCTTGTGGATTATATTTCATTCTTTTATCACCTAATAAACTCACGTGTCCCATTGGGGCTTTTGAAAATATAGATATAGTTTCTATTGTACTCATTGGTTTGTTTTTTGCGTGTTGCCATCCATTAGGCTTACTTTTCTTCCAATACCAATCATATTTATATAATTTTAAATTGCTAGCTCTTAATTTGGTTGAAAACGGTTCACTTCCAAATAAAGCAATTATACCATTATCCTTAATAATCCTTTTGTACTGCTCCCATAGCGGTTCAAGCGGAATAACCGTATCCCACTTGCAAGCAGTAGTTCCATAAGGTAAATCAGCTAAAATAAGTTGAACCGATTTATCAGGTATCAAAGGCATAATCTCCAAGCAATCGCCTTGAAATAAAGCACTACCGCTAACATCGGCTATATGCAATAGCGGTTTCGGTGCGTTATTCAACATTTGTTCTACTATCATCATTCGTTATATATTTAAAGTTTATCGTTTTTAATCCGCTACTGCACATAGCCGCAGCCGTTATGCACAACCTAAAACAACGTCTGTGCTTTACGTTCTACTGTGCAAAGTGTGTCGTTGTGTTGACCACCGTGAGCAACTGTTAATATCTCAAGTATTTCAAAACCTTTTGTTTTCCCAATACCATTTGTGTTCCATCCAAAAGAAATCACAATTCCATTAGGTTTGGTTATTCGTGCAATTTCCTTTTTTAAGTTGCCCCAGAAACTTGATTGAGTTGTCTGCATATTCACAGTTCTACCCATTTTTTTATAGCATTCACTTACTTGTCTTGGGCTGTATGGTGGGTCATATAAAACGAAATCCATACTATTATCAGGAAATTGCTTTAAGAAGTCTAAAGCATCCATACAGTAATCCGCTCCCATTTCAGGGTCAAGGTCATTTGTGATTTTTGCAATTCTATTCTTGTTCGCAAATGGGTCAACACTTTGGTATTCGTCTTTGAAATACTTGTATATCAGTTTTTTGATACACTTAATATCAAATGTGTTTTTGTTTGGCATTTCCCAAATTCGAGTGAATAAAGGCTGTGCATAACACGTGCTTGGAGCAATTGCCGTATCGGGCTTAATTTTAAGTTGGTCTTGTACTTGCATAATCTGTTTTTAATTTAAAGTTTTGGTTTTTTTCGGCAACTGCACCAAGCACCGACCGTTATCCCCCACTCCGCAGGAGCTAACCTTCTGTTGATTTGATTGCGGCAAT
>DAOOBP010000222.1:0-2349 GCA_035407925.1 Salinivirgaceae bacterium | reverse complement strand
TTTTGCTGCTTTCAAAAATGATTTGTCGGTTAAGTAAGGTAATTTCTTAAGAATAAGTCCTTTTGAAAAATATGTGCATTCTTCAAGAACCTTATCAATTATTATGATGTCACCGTTGTCAATTTTTGATTTAATAAATTGAAATAAAACTCCTTTTTTGTCAAATGGTAAGTAGTATCGAACCAACGACAAGAGCGAATTAGTGTCGATTACTGCTCTCATTGCAAATAGATTTCTAGTTTATCAGGTGAAATATTCAGAGTTTTACAAACATCGTATTCGTTTATTACTCCTTCATAGAAAGCTGTCTGTATGGTTGATATGAGAAGTGGCGAGTTAATGGGTTTTGGTGTTGATCCACCTTTTTGAATACCCAGCATTTTGTCAAGTTCTTTTTGTTTCTCTTTCTCTTCTTGGCGCTGTCTGTATTCTTCGTCAAATTCAGCTCTAATTTTGTTATAGTTGTTTTGAGAGATTTTTTTCTGATATAGCAGGTTTGTATATAATGCAATTTGGCTTAAATGTGTGTGCTTTGAAATGTTTTCAATCAATTCAAAGTGATAATCATTTGTTCCGTCAGCTTCGTCTATTTGTTCGAATGCCTTATTGTATTCTCCTGCTAAGAAATAGTATGCAAAATCATAACACCATCTCTCAATGGCTGAAAGTTTGTTGTTTGCAAAATTTGAGATCTCGAGTTGTTCAATTTCTTCTTCGTTAAGCAGATAGTGTCCTAATTCATGAATCAGAGTGAAAATTTCTCTCCTGAAAGCAGATTGCTGTCTTTTTAGAACAATTACATTTGGTGCCAGAAAAAAGCCGTCAATATTTGCTTTCTCTTTTTTATTCCAGGTCTCCACAAACTCAAAAACTAAAATATTCTTTTCGGCAAATTTTGAAATTAATGCTCGTAAAAACTCTTTTTGAACCGAGTTAAAATCAGGGTATAGTTCTTTTCTGATTTTCATTGCAACAGCTTTGGGGTTGTCTTGCACAGAAAAGACGGGTAAAGATCTGTCTGTATTTATCTCAGCTAATTTTGAAATAGCTGAAAGTGATATTTTAAATTCTTCAAATTGGGTTACAATTTTCTTTGCTCCCATATTAAGTTCTGTACCAAACTTATTTTTTCTGAAGAAGATACTGGCATCTTTAGAAACTTCCGGTTCGTTGGGGTCTAAATAGTAGTGAAGTCCTTTGTTAAAGACCTTGTCTATTCGTTTTAAGTGGCTGATTTTTATTTCATCAGATAAAATGTCGTCTTTAGTTAATGGTTGTTTAAGTCCCTGATTAACAACCAATAGCAAGTCTTCTGCTGTCATTTTGTATAGTGTCAGCAGGTATTCAAGTCTTGATATGTTTTGTTCAATTTTCAAGAAGTCTTTATTTGTTGGTTCGGCAAATTTACAATTTTAAACGGTTCTTTTATCGGTTAAGGCATCTTTCTAAACTTACGCCCAACGGTGCGGGCAACGAACAATTTACGCAACAAATATATAACATTTGCAATTATAAGATGTGGAGGTATTTCCAAAAGCGTGCAATTTCTATCTTATTTGATGCAAATGTGTTTACGGTTATCGATATTACAGTAATGGCTACATTTAACTGCGATTCGTAGTGACCCCGTTGGATCTCAACCACAAGGTCTGACTCACTTTCAATTATCCGGCTCAATCCCTTGACCTGCAGAACCGGAATCTAAATAACTATCCAATCTTTTCACAAGTTAGTCTTCCCATCCTGACAAGACCTGCTTTTAGAAGATCAATACTATACTTGCTCATGAACAACCGACCAATCGGCTCCCTGTGTTGTGACAAAACTTGAAGAGGAGGTGTACTTGTCTTAGTTGCATACTCCACAAACATTCCTTTCTCGAGGCGAACACCCCTGAAGGTGCCGCTGTCCTTAACTGATATTCTCCAAAGTGGCATACTGATTAATTTTAAACGTTAAACTTTTTATTTATTTTTTCTTTGATGCACCCTTTGGTACACTTTTGACGCATCTTTGTTACAAAGATAAAAGCCGTCTCTGCCAAATCACAGCACAGACCGCTAGAAAAGTGCGGAAGACAGGACTAATGTTTACAAACTCTTTCGTGCGATAGAAGTTATTCCATACATTATGCATATAGCTTAAATAGTTAATAAGCGCTAAAATCTAATTATTTCAATATTATAATCGAATATATCAATTTGCTATTATTATATTTGTGCAGTTTTATACAAATAACCAAATAAGACATTGCTATGATCGAGGAATTCAGTTTTGAGAATTACAAATCGTTTAAAGAGATGAATACGTTGAATATGACAGCTGCAAAGCTGAAGTCAAAGTATTCCA
>DAOOBP010000221.1:0-2366 GCA_035407925.1 Salinivirgaceae bacterium | reverse complement strand
AAAATAGCTCCTATATAATCTTTCTTGAGCAGTAGAGCCGTGCCTATATTGTAATCGCTGTCGGCAGAGGTTTCGTTATCCAGCGTAACCTCCCTGTATTTATTGGCATAAAGAGAGATGTTGTCAATACCTGTTTTTTGAAGATAAGTTCTATTTATCTCTTTTAGTTTTTCAAAATCTCTGCCTCTATCGGTATGTTTTATAATGCTGATTGTGTTGTTGTTAGCGTTTATGTGTGCCTGTTCGACTATTTCTCGGTTAAAAACAGTGTTGTCAACCATTAGCAGTGAATCCATTGTGTTTTTTTCAACGCTATTCATATCGAACAAGATGTTTACCAATGCTAAAGTTTTCTCGTCCTTTTCAAGGAAATAGTATGATTTTTTGCGATTGAAAAATGTGTTTGAAAGATAACGAAAACTCTCTCTATCGGTTCTAATAGGGTTAACCATAAAGGAAAAATCGAGGTTATATAAATCGGCTGGCGTGTAATAGTTGTTTGGAGTATTAATATGCTTTTCCCTTATCCCAAAGTCCTTTGAATTGTGGTTAAAGTCGTTCCATCCAATCCTTTGATGTTCGCTCCACGGCATAAGATTAAAATGTTCTTTGTCCTCTATTTTAAACTCTTGGTTGGTTTCAAAATTTACGGTCGAGCCGTGCTTGACTAAATAATCAAAAGCACTTACCGTTTTATCGCTTAGCGGAAGGTTATAGTTTGTTTTCCAAAAAACGGAATCAAATCCTACAGCAAGAATTCTTTCATAATCGTTTGATAAACAAGGGTCTGTGGTAAAAATGGGGTCGATATAAGACGCGCCCTCGTGGAACAGTAAAAACAGGGCTTTGGTATTTATATTCATCGTCTGCTCCGATGAGAAATAATCAATATCATAATTGACAGTTATATACTTAATGTGTTGTAAGTTTTGTGGATTGTAAACAATCTGAATATCAATACTTAAAAGCTCCAATCTGTGTTGCGGATTTATTGGCGCGAAAACACTCTTTTGAGGTTTCTCGATTAGCAGGTCAACTTTTACTATCTTTTTTGTAGCTCTATCGAATGTTAAGCTGCCGCTAAAAAGATTTTTATCTTTTGCCTTAAATGTATATACTATGTAATTGTTTGTACCATCGGTTCTTGCAGTTACTGTATAGTTCTTTTTGATTGAATTTAGGCTCATCTTTCCGGGCCACAAAGGTAAATATGTGTTGTCGTCGGTGTTGTACAGCTTGTAGTTTATCAGAATATCGGACGTATTTAAACTATAGAAATAAGAATTTGAATCGTGACCATATCTGCCCATTTTGAGATTTGCGCTTGCAATACCTGAATTATCAGTATATTCGCAATTATACAAACCCTCGATAATTTCGACTGGCATCACACCATTGAAGCTACTCAGCGAGAAGAATGTTTTACCAAAATACCCGCTTTTAGATTTTCGATAACCGTCAACGATTGAATAAAAGTTTTTGTAAATCAAATTCGGTTCTTTTCCGACAACTTTTACTTCGTCTAACATTATGCTTGCAGGTTTTAACTTGATAACACTGATTTTTCTAAAATCTTGTATAGCAACAGTTTTGCTTTCAAATCCCATAAACGAGAAGATTACTGAGTCGCCAATGTTTTTGCTTTCAACAAATAAGGAGAAAAGTCCCTCGTCAGATGAAATTGTTCCGAAACTTGTGTTTTTAATCTGTATAGAGACGAATGGCAGGGCTTCTAAACTTTGTTCTGCAACAACTCTACCTTTAATAGTAAGTTGGCTGAATGCATCCATTTGAAAAAATGAAACGGCAAACAACGTTAGTGCAAATACCGAGATTCTCATATTTTCATAATTTGTTTTATTTTCGAGTTTTGGAACACGGATAACTCAGATGTAACGGATTTGCACGTAGAGACGGTGCGTGTTCCGTCTCAACAACTATTTTAGTCCAATTATTTTTTTAATCTCGTTCAGTTTATTAAGCGCTTCCAGTGGTGTGATATTATTAATATCAAGGTTTTTAATTTCGTTACGGATTTGCATTAGGGTTGGGTCGTCTAATTGAAAGATACTCAGTTGATAACCCTCGCGTTTGCTTCCTAAATCTTTTACTGGTTTGGTTAGTTTTTTTTCTCCTGCACTGCCCTCCAATTCTGAAAGAATTTGCTCGGCTCGTTTAACAATTGTAGGCGGCATTCCTGCCATTTTTGCAACGTGGATACCAAAACTGTGCTCACTGCCTCCGCGTACAAGCTTTCTTAGAAATATTATTTTGTTGTTTACTTCTCTGACCGAAACATTATAGTTTTTTATTCGTTTAAAGGTCGATTCCATTTCGTTAAGCTCGTGATAATGAGTTGCAAACAT
>DAOOBP010000220.1:0-2367 GCA_035407925.1 Salinivirgaceae bacterium | reverse complement strand
TTGAACCTACCACAAAACTGTCATACGAAGCACTGCACCCGCCATTACGCCAAGCCGCTGTTATATGCCGTTTTTCTTCTGTCATTATTTACCGCTTTTTCTTCGATTGTCGTCCCTGCATAACATTTGGCAATTGTCCGCAGTTGTCTTACCGCCTAAATGCCACGGTGTAATGTGGTCGCCTTCCATTTCTTCAATTGCGTAATGTTCTGTGCAAACTGGGCAAATTCCTTTTTGTCTTTCGTATGCTTCACGTTTTTGTTTGTCGCTGAATGCACGAATGTTTAAATACTTTTCTTTTCTTGTGAGAACGTAGTAGTAAATACCTTTTTTATTTTCTACATCTTCATCCAACATTAAAGTTGTTATTTCATCTTCAAGTTTTTTCGGGTCAAACTTTTTGTCTTTGTAGTCATTGTAAAGAAAGCCCCATTTAATGCCTTTCATTTCTTTGCGATACTTTGGGAAAGTCGCTTTTACCCAATTTATAACCGTTTGAAAGTAAAGCCAAAGTTCATTTGCGTTGGGTTCGTGTTGGTTCTTTGACATATATTCTTTGATACTGCCTTTTGAAATCCAATCTATTGCAGTTTCAAGATATTCCTGTCTGTTTGCCGAACCTGTTAAATATTCGTCACCAATTTTAGGTCTGCTGTTTTTTGAAAAGTAGCGTTTTGCATCTGAAACCCACGAACCTGAATAAACTGCGTTTCTTAATTCTTGTGGTGTTAAAACTTTTCCAGCAATATTGATAGTTTCAAACCAATCTAATTTTTCGCTGTCTGTTCCAGAGCAATAATAAACCATCAAAGTGTAGTTTAATATTTGGTCTTGCTTGTCTTTTGGTAAATTATGAAATGCTAAACCATTTATTGAAAAATCACCGTTTACATATTGGCAAATGGAAATTGTTCGTTGTTGTCCGTCTATAACTTCAAAATTTCCATCTTCACGAACTGCCCAATACATTACATTTAATGGGAAGTCTTTTTGCAATGTGTTTATTACCGCATTTCTTTCCTTTTCGTCATAGACAAATTCTCTTTGATAGGGTGGACGAATATCCAATTTACCACCAAAGCCAACAACTCCGTTTTCTTCGTTGTCTTGGTAGCCGTTTGTAAGGTCACGGACTGAAATTTCTTTAAGTTCTATTTTCATTTTTGTACTTTCTTGTTTCTGATTATTATTCGCATAAATGGAATTACTGCTTTACCTTTTGCATCATAATATCCCAAAAGTGGGTTCCCTTCATTATATGCACCAGTTCCACCACCTTTATAGTAATCCTCAACAAATTTCTTAGACATTGTTTGCATACCTGCACACAAGTCTTGTCTTCCTTGTCCGATTATTTCAAATTGGTCAGGATTATATTTATCTAAAAAAGTAATTGGAACACCCATATAACCTTCATAATCAACAGGAATATCTTTAGTCTTATCAACGTTTATTCCGTTAAAATTGTCATAAGTCGGATATTCTTCTGGATTGTAGTTTTTATAAAGTATCAGGTCTTCGTGACGTTTTGAAATGTCAAGATTTGTAAACCAGTGAACCCCCGAAACTCTTATCATTCCTTCCTTGTGGTCACCTGCTGTTGCGTAATCCTCGTAATGTTTGTTTATAAAATGTGCTGCGCCACCTTTAAAACCATAACCTAACCACAACTTATCTTCTTTTATAAGTTTGAAAATTTCCTTGTATGATATAGCGTTTTGGTGTCCGACAATCACGAATTTTTTGTCGTATTCTATAAGTTGAGCAACATATTCACGGAATAATGAAAACGGTGGATTGGTAACAACTATGTCGGCTTGTTTTAAAAGTTCAATACACTCTTTGCTTCTAAAGTCTCCGTCTCCTTTGAGTTTCTTTACGCCAATTTCGTTTGGGTCTGGAACTTTGTTATCGTTCTTGTCACCTTCATAAATCAAATAAATAGCTTGTTCAGATTTATTCTCGCTGAACAAGTCCATATCTTGGTTTTTATAGCAAGTTGCTATGAGTTTTTTAAGCCCAAGCTTTTCAAAGTTGTAAGAGAAGAAGTGAAAAAAGTTACTTACTCGTGGGTCGTCACAGTTGCAGTAGACCACTTTGTCTTTGAAATGACTTTTGTAGTATTTCAATTCTCGTTCAATATCCACTAACTGAGTATAAAACTCATCTTTTTTTGAAGTTTTCGCAGCTTGTAGGTTTCTTTTTTTTATTTTTTCAGTCATTATGTCGTCCGATTTTTTTTTACATTTTCAAAGTTAATATTTTGTTCTTCGTTCTGCCCGTTTCCTTTACGCTGTCGTCCTAAAATGGCATATAACATAAAATTTACGAATGTTTAACTTAAAAAAATCATTATTAAACATTTAA
>DAOOBP010000219.1:0-2371 GCA_035407925.1 Salinivirgaceae bacterium | reverse complement strand
GCAACCTATAATGAAAGGTCGCTTCGACAAGCTCAGCGACCGAGTATGTCGCATTGTTCACGCAGACTATGTTTTCAATGTACAGACGCAATGCATTGTATCTATACACCTAAATCTCTCACACCATCACGCTCAACGCATCATTAATTGTTTTTTTGTCATGTACTAAGTCCTATCTTTTTAAATTACAATTGGTATTACAATTTGTATAAAAACTTGTTTAATCTGTCTTCTTTTTGTAAAACATCTTCCATTATTTTTACTAACTTGCAGCCGTGTAAAGTTTTTTTATAGTTTAAAATCAAAAGTAGATAAAACAACCCTTTATACACTTTTTGGGAACAGTATCAGAACTAAGATTTAAAGAAGCTAAGCAATTGTAAAATCGGTACTGTTTTTGCTGACAATAATTATAACAATATGTCGGGAATTTACATACATATACCATTTTGCAAAAGTCGCTGTTATTACTGCGATTTCTATTCGTGCACCGAATTATGGGCTATCGACAAATACATTGATGTGCTTAAAACAGAACTTATAGACAGAAAAGATTACATCAATGATGATGTTGAAACCATATATTTCGGAGGAGGTACCCCTTCTGTTCTAACATCAAAACAAATTGAGGAGATAATTGAAACTATTACCGACAACTTCAAAGTTGCAACAAACGCAGAAATAACATTAGAAGCCAACCCTGACGATTTAAATACACGATATCTTAAAGAGTTAGCGAGAACACCTATAAACAGATTAAGCATTGGTGTTCAGTCACTTAATTCGTACTATTTAAAACTAATGTACAGAAGACATAGCGAAGAGCAAGCTATCCTTTGTATTGACCATGCCAGACGATTTGGATTTGATAATATTAGCGTTGATATCATATATGGAATCCCCGGATTAACAATCAAGGAACTTAATTCTACTTTAGACAAGTTAAACAAAGCAAACATACAACACTTATCTGCATATCATATCACATATGAGAAGAATACGGTATTTGATAATCTAAAAAACAAGGGTTTAATTGTTCCAATATCTGATGACGAAAGTTACAAACAATACATGACAATAATCGAATGGGCAAATTCAAACGACTTTATTCATTACGAAATATCAAACTTTGGAAAGCGAAATTTTTTCTCTAAGCACAACTCAAACTATTGGGATCAAGTACCTTACTTAGGGTCTGGAGCTGCTGCCCACTCATATAACGTTCACAGCCGTAGATGGAATATTGATAATATTCACGAATATATGAAGTACGTTGAAAAAGGTGGTCAGATATACAAAGAGGAGCAACTTTCAGCTACAGACAGATATAACGAACTGCTACTAACATCATTACGCACAGTACACGGAATAGATCTTGAAAAAGTAAAAAACCAGTTTGGAGAAGATAAGGCCCAGCTTATTCTCTCATTTGCAGAACGTTATGAAAAATCGGGACACATGGTTTTTGAAAAAAACTCGGCAATACTTACAGAAAGAGGCTTTTTTATTTCAGATAGAATTATTAGCGAAATGTTTGTTGAAAAATAAAAGAATTGGCTAAAACGTTATTCTAACAAAGTTCTAAAATTCAACTGTTTCATAGAAATTAGCAAGCCTGATTATGAAGCATTATTTATTAGTTATTTCTGCAACAGTTGCACTTCTATTAGGATATACAAGTAATATATTCTCACAATCAAAACATACTGATTTACAGGACATTGACTTTTTTAATCTCTTGGTGTCCACACCAAATTCAGTTATTTTGGATGTTCAGACTGCGAAAGAGTTTAAAAAATGTCATATCGCTAACGCTATTAGCGCCCCCGAAAAAAAAATATTGCTTAAAATTTGCGACACATTGAGCATAGAGAGTGATATTTTTATTTACTGTTTTTACGGAGAAAGAAGCCTATTTTGTCAAACGATACTCGATAGCTTGGGATTTATAAATGTTCATAATCTCAAAAATGGATTAGACCCTGCTATAAAAAACCCAATTATAAGCCAATACAAATCTTTAATCTGCTTCAAGTAGTGACAAACTCCCCAATTCATCTAAATTAAAAAAAATTGAACATACCCATATACAATAACATATGAATCTTATTTGTTTAACATTTACGAATATTTTATATTTGTTATGTAAAACTACATTAAAGAAGCAAACAGGCAACACATGAAACAAACGATAAAACCATAAAGATATGAAACGATTACAAATTTCTCTAATTCTCGCACTTATTTCAACAATAAGTACATTTGGACAAAATTTTCAAACCATAAGCTCCGATCGGATAGCGTTTTTTGAGAATGAGTACAACAACGTCAAAGCTGTTCGGATTGATTCTGTAAAGTATCAAAACGATTC
>DAOOBP010000218.1:0-2401 GCA_035407925.1 Salinivirgaceae bacterium | reverse complement strand
AAAGTATGCTTTGTCAGACTTTTACGGATTTTGAGCTGATAGTATTAGATGATTGCTCTACAGATCATTCCCGTGAAGTTGTCACCTATCTGCTTTGTGGGAGTTTCGTAGATTTTGCGAAATAAATTCAAAAAAGTTTAGTCTAATTTACGAAATTCTTACTATTTTTGCACTACAAACTAATAAGTAGATAATGAAAGACATAATAAAATCGGTAATAGTTGAATTTCAGCAGCGAGAGTTACCTTTGCTCAAACGACGTTTAATCAACATTCGTCACGATATTCCTATGATAACTACGCTTATAGGTTCGCGACGAAGTGGGAAAACTTATCTGCTCTATCAAGTAGTGTCGAAACTTTACGAACAAGGTATTGAAAGGCGTAATGTACTATTCATTAATTTTGAAGACGATAGGCTTAATTTTTCATCATTCACAGACTTAGACCTAATATTGCAATCATTTACAGAATTATATCCTGACATAAAACTTGCAGACACCTATTTTTTCTTTGACGAAATACAAAATGTAAATGGTTGGGAACGTTTTGTGAGACGGATTTTCGACAATTATTCTAAACATATATTTGTAACAGGTTCAAATTCACGTCTTTTGAGTACAGAGATAGCAAGCTCATTACGTGGCCGCAATGTGATATATACCGTCTATCCGCTTTGTTTCAAAGAGTATATGGATTTCTTAGAGACACCTTATAACATCATAAATCCACAAAATCGTTCGCTTGTTTTGGCGCAGTCCAAACGTTTTCTGACTGAGGGCGGATTTCCGGAAGTGATTGATTTTGACTATGATACACGCATTAATGTATTGCAAAGTTACTATAACACCATGATGTACCGCGATATTGTAGAACGTTATTCTATAGGCGATGTAAGTCTGTTTCGTTTTTTTCTCAAAAAGATATTTGCAAATATTACAAAACCACTATCAATCAACAAAATATATAACGAACTAAAATCGCAAGGTTACAAAGTAAGTAATAATTACTTGTACGATTACGAGCAGTATGTTTATGCCGTTTTTTTGTGCGTAGCCATATCAAAATTTGATTTTTCGGAAATAAAACAACTTAAATCAGAGAAAAAGACTTATGCCATAGATACAGGACTGTTGGGGGCAATAGAGTTTTCAATGTCGCAAAGTTTTGGCAAACTGCTTGAAAATGCGGTGTTGCTTGAATTGATAAAAGCCGGCAAAGAAGTCTATTACTATAAAAACAAGTCGGAGTGCGATTTTTTGATACGTAATCAAGACGGGACACTGCTGCCTATTCAAGTGTCGTGGAATATGACAGCAACAACCACAAATAAACGAGAACTTAAAGGCATTGCCGAGGCGTGCAGTAATCTGTCGCTGTCAGAAGGTTTAATAATTACTTTTGATAAGAAAGACAATATGGTTTATAACAATCTAGATATTAATATATTACCATTTTACCAATGGGCTTACGAACTTCGAACATAAATCCTCGTGTTAGTATATTAATGCCCGTTTATAATAACGGCGACTATGTGGCTGAAGCCATAGAAAGTATGCTTTGTCAGACTTTTACGGATTTTGAGCTGATAGTATTAGATGATTGCTCTACAGATCATTCCCGTGAAGTTATTGAAAGTTTTACCGATAAGCGTATTATCTATAACCGGAACGAGAAAAATATTGGGCTTGCCAATAATTTGAATATCGGTTTGGATTTGTCACGTGGTGAGTTTATTGCCCGTATGGATGGAGACGATATTTCTTTACCTGAAAGGCTGCAAATTCAGGTGGATTTTTTGGATAATAATCCAGATATTGATTTGTGTTCGTGCGGGTTGGAGAAATTTGGAAAAGAAACAGATATCTGGATACGTGACAGAGACCCGGAGCAAATAAAAATTACTATGATGTTTTTTCCGCCTGTACTTCATGCAACATCTGTATGGCGGCGAGAAAAATTTGAAAGATACGGCTTACGGTATAATCAGGATGCTTTTCCAGCCGAAGATTACGATTTGTGGTCAAGAGCAATTTTTTACTGTAAGTTGGCCAATATTCCACAAGTACTTTACAAATACCGTATTCACGGTGTGCAGGTAACAAAAATGGATGATAGAGTAGAGACGAAAGATGTACAAATTCGTGTGGAGTACCTAAGACGTGCGTTGCCGGGTTTAAACGAGGAGGATGTTATTCATTTTATTGAGCTTACGAAAAAAAAGGAACTCAAAAGACAAGATTTGATAGAGCTAAAATTTTTGATTAAAAAAATCATTCTGATAAACAAAAAAAAGCTCTTTTTTACCACGGAAAAACTATCAGAACGCTTATATCAATATTACCAAGCAAGAGTATTTACTTTTTTGAAAAACAATCCAAAAAAAACAACTAACTTTGACC
>DAOOBP010000217.1:0-2409 GCA_035407925.1 Salinivirgaceae bacterium | reverse complement strand
TTTCCCGATTCATTGTCATTTAGCTGTGTCTTTTCTCCGCTTGTGCATAACGGTTTGCAGCTATACGCAGGTGGGGCTTTCTCGAACCAAACTTTCCTACGAAGAACTACTCTTCATATTTAGCACTTATTTTTCATTCGAAGCACAGAACCCCCACTTGCGTATAGGTGCTGTTGTAGGCAGTTTTTCTTTCAGTCGTTTGGTCAATAGCTTTTCGTTTTTCAGTTCGCATTCCCAAAGTCGAATAACAGTCCAATCTTTTTGTTTTAAAGTCAGTGTTACTTCTTTGTCTCGTTGTTTGTTTCTCTCAATTTTTTTATTCCAATACTCTTTGTTGACTTGAGGTTTTGTATTTCGGCAATTGTGTCCGTGCCAAAAACAGCCATCAACAAAAACAACTGTTCTCAAAGTCGGAAATGTAAAATCTGGTTTGCCAAAGAGTTTGTAATTCCTTCGCCACCCTTTGATATTGTTAGTTTTGAAAAAGTCAATAAGTTTTAACTCGGTGGATTTGTTGCGACTTGATTTTACTTGTCGCATTACTGCGCTACGCTGTTCTTTGGAAAAAACATCAGCCATTTTTTTGGATTACAGTTATCCAAGATTTATCAAATCCAAGCGCTTTTAAAATCTGTTCTTTGTCGAGTGTTTTCGGTTGCTTGATACGAATTACCAAACTTTTTTCAGGAACTTCTTCAATGATTGTAAACTGTGAACCGTGCGGTTGCCAAGTAAAACGATGCTCTTCCGTTTTCTTGTCAATGCCAATCAGATTGTTATTTTTGTTCCATTCCCATTTATAAAGTTCGAGGTCATAGCGAATAGTTTCAAACTCGAAAACTACTACTTCTGAAAGGTCATTTGATTTGATTAAAACAACTGTACGCAAATGTTTAAATTTCTCTCTGATTGCAGAAACTCTCTCGTTCCAAATATCTAAAACAAGTTTGCCGATTAAATTTGGGTCTGCCGATGTATCAATTCTCTCACCGAACGAATAAACAGGAGAGTTACGCCCCGAAATTAGTCTTACTTTCTTTTGATTTGAGGGCTTTGATGATTTTACAGTTTTTGCACCCCAAGCTGTGTTACCCATCACAACATCATCTAACCCAACATTTGATGGTTTCCAATCTGCACCAATGCAATTGGCGAAAATATTCTCCCATTCAGAACCTTCTAATTCAGCTTTCCCTTTTGAAGCCAAAAGATAAACCAACTCTTTTCCTAAAAGAAATGGGAAGTCTTTTGGAAATTCATTTAGCGGAAATGCTGAAACAGATTTGTTTACTGTCCGAAGTTTCGGTGATTTATCCTTTGCCATATTCTACTTCGTATTCTCTTAATACCGAAGTCATATCCAATGAGGAGGCAACATACGGTAATAGTTTCAGAATAACTGCTTTAACTAAATTCACAGGAACTGCATTGCCGGCTTGTTTTCTTGCCTGGCTGTCATTCACAACAATTTTGTAAGTATCTGGAAAACCTTGCAAACGAAACATTTCTCTTGGTGTTAATCTTCTCTCACCGTTCACTAGCAAATAGTTGTAAGATGCACCTGCTCTCAATGCACACGAATAGGGATAACTGCAAATGTTACCTGCTTTGTTCTCGTGCCAAATAGAAAGTTTGTATGCTGATTTATGCTTTGCTTTACGCTTGTTTACTATGTATTCCGATGCGTAATATTTCTTGTCAACTTTCTTTTCAAGTATTTCAGAAAGCGGTTTGAATGGTCTTACTGGTGATGGAAATGAAAACATAATAGGTTCTCGGTGTCCAACAATTATTACTCTTTCACGTTTTTGTGGTAGTCCGTAGTCTAGTGCATTTAAAACTGCATACTGAACATGATAACCAAGTTCTTGTAAAGTTTTAATAATTATCTTTAAAGTTCTACCCTTGTCGTGTCCAACAAGTTGCTTTACGTTTTCTAGCACAAATGCCTTAGGACGTTTGTGTTTGAGAATTCTTGCAATGTCAAAAAACAAAGTTCCACGTATGTCATTGAAACCTTGCATCTGTCCTATAATACTGAACGGTTGACACGGGAATCCTGCGAACAAAATATCGTGGTCAGGAATATCTTTCTCGTCAACTTTTGTGATGTCGCCTGTAGGCCGATGTCCGAAGTTGGCTTCATAACTATCTTGACAAAATGTGTCTATGTCCGATGAAAAAACACATTCAGGAATGAGGTCGTTTTCCCTGCACGCTTCTTCCATAGCTATCCGAAAACCGCCAATGCCACAAAATAGGTCAATAAATTTTATTTTTTCCATTGTCGTACAATTAAGATTTCGCCAAATTTAAGTTTTTTGTCGGTTTGCGAAGTCGTTAAAGTACACATTTTTTCAACCGTTTTTGTTAGTGGTGTCCGCTCTAATAAAATTGCCTACAACGGTT
>DAOOBP010000216.1:0-2456 GCA_035407925.1 Salinivirgaceae bacterium | reverse complement strand
TGTCCAAAATTGCTTTAAACTTATCCAATGTGTTGTTGGCGGCAGTAAGAATTTCACGGTCATACCTAACTGTTCCGTGAAACACAAGTAAAACGTCCAAGTCGTTTTTTGCAGGCTTATCTATGACAACGTCCACGCTCACCGAGTTGTATGAAATGGTTTTTGTCTGCCGATAGGCTTGTGCAACAGAACCAACGTCTTTGTTACAGGAACAGAGTAAAACGGAAAGTAAAATCAATAGTCGCATATTGCTTGGTTTTTCGGTTAGACTTGGTATAGGTAAGTTTAGTCGCACCCCAAGTATTTCGCTTCACAACCAACTATCAAATGATTGTCTTTGTGAGCTTTGTTAAGCGTGGAGATTGGAGATGTGATTACGCAAAAAAAAATCACTTCTTTGTCGGATAATATGCTTTCACAGTCAAAAAAATTCCGACAAGTATTAATATTATTTCAACAACCAGAATTGAATTATTGTTTTCAAATTTTTCTTGTTGAACTTGTGGAAAAAACATTCTTAACAGTCCAAGAATAATTCCTGCATACCCAACTATTGTCAAGATTGTTTTCCAGCCGAAAGTCCAAATATTATGGTTCTTGACAATGGATAATCCGGCAACAAAAAGTAAAATGCCATTCAGGTAAATGACAGGCACAATTTGTGTGTCGTACAGGGTTGGATTCCATATTCTCATTTCTGAAAGAACCATTACGGTGA
Source organism: Salinivirgaceae bacterium (assembly GCA_035407925.1). Lineage (GTDB taxonomy): Bacteria > Bacteroidota > Bacteroidia > Bacteroidales > Salinivirgaceae > JAAYQU01. The sequence goes on along the minus strand of DAOOBP010000216.1, from coordinate 1,738 downwards.
GTGTAGGTCCAACAATTTTTGCTATTGATTTAGATTTATCCATTTTTTGTGTGTATTTATTGGTGTTTTACAGTAATTGCTAACGGTTTGCGGTTAAAAACAAGCGACCATTTCGAAACACTAAACTGTCTGCCAGCACTGAAACCGCTTTTTTGCCAAACGCCTGTTAGCTGTTCGTTGTTTTTCTGTCGTATAAAAGTCAGTCATTGTTAATAATATTTGTCAATACCACCAAACCCTGAAATAAGTTTGTTGTTCCGAGTTTTTTCTATAAAATTAGTCAGTCGTTTGGTAAATTCTTCCGGTCGTTTTCTTGCACTTTCAATATATGCAATTCGTATTCGTTTGTATGGTTCTGAAAATTCTATATAGTTATTCCAAACTGCTTTATCCTTTTTTATTTCATCTAATATGTCATTGGGGAAAACATATTCCTTTGAAATAATTTCTTGAACTGTTTTAACTAATGAACTATGAATTAGATTATTTTCTGATAGCCATTTCAGTCGTTCTATATTTGGTTGTGAATAACTGCTCTTAGGTTTTCTTGGCGTAAATCGCTGAATTGTGTGGTCTTTGTCAAGAGTTTTATTTGTACTGTCTATCCAACCAAAACATAAGGCTTCTTCAACTGCATCATTATATTGAATGCGTTGTTCGCCTGTTGATTTTTTAGCATAAACCAACCAAACTTCTTTCTCAATGTTGAAATTTTCTGTAAGCCAACTTCTCCATTCACTTCTTGTTTTGATGTTAAGTATGTTTTCTGTTTTCATTTTATTTTTTTTAAGTTCTTCGGTCAAAGCCAAAGATGTCGGATATTCTATAACTATTTTTTCGGTGTCTTGTTCTATTATGAAAGTAGCCACTTGCCCTAAGGCGGTTTTGCCGCCTTTCATCATTGTTTGATTAACAAAAAGTCGGTGCATTGCATTTTTTACAGGCATTAATGTTTTTGTAAAGTTAAATCCGTTCATTTGTCTCGTTCCAATAGTAACTATCGGGGTAAATGCGTTGTCCAAAAATGGCTGTGCCAACTCTCACTATGGTTGCACCTTCTTCAATGGCGACTTCCAAGTCGCTGCTCATCCCCATAGATAGTTCGGTCATTTCTACATTTGGAATGTTCTCTGCGATGATTTTTTGTTGGATTTCCTTTAAAAGTTTAAAACATTTTCGCACTTTTTCGGTCTCGGCACTGAATAAACCAATAGTCATCAAACCTTTGATTTTCAGCCTATCGAAAGCAGCAATTTGTTTAGTGAATGCCACGGCATTTTCGGGTTCTACACCAAATTTACTATCTTCATAAGAGGTATTTACTTGTATGAAAATTTCAATATTTTTTTGTTCAAATTCCAAGCGTTGTTGCAGTTTTTTGGCAGCATCCAAGCGGTCTAAACTTTGAATACAAGTAACGCCGTATTTCAAAATGTCCTTGATTTTGTTGGTTTGGAGGTGTCCGATAAAATGTTTCAGGTGCGGAATGTCTTTCAGTTCTTCAAATTTTTCTTTCAGTTCTTGCACCTTGTTCTCACCCATCAAGGTTTGTCCTGCTCGAAAGGCTACTTTTATTTTTTCGGCAGGAACGGTTTTGGTTGCCAAAAGCAACTTTACTTCATCAGGGTTTCTGTTGCATTTACGACAGGCGTTCTCAATGCGTTTTAAGGTATACAACAGGTTTTGTATAATACTCCCTGAAATTTAGACAACTGGGTAAGTTTAATAAAAACCATTA
>DAOOBP010000215.1:0-2496 GCA_035407925.1 Salinivirgaceae bacterium | reverse complement strand
ATTTTTTTTTCAAAACCACATAGATACATAGAAAATATAGTTAATTGAAACCCTAACTCTGTCAAATTACCTGTCTATAGCTTGTATACATCTTGTTATGAGCTTGTTATTGAAAAGAATAGACAATCTAATTAAGCGATCTGTTTTTTTTACATGTAATAGTCTTAATATCAAAATATTATATTAAAAACAACCACCTAAATTAGCTGAGTTAGGGTTGTAAAAGATATATCGAAACAAGTGTTACATAGAAAACTTGTTTTACACATAGAGGCTGTCTTAAAAGTCTCATTTTACAAAAAAGTGGTAAGGTGTCTCAGAAGTGTCCAAATGCAAGGCACTGAGATTGAGGGCGAAGGAGTGTACATGAAGCGATGCGCTGAGCGAAGCCGAAGTGTACATGACTGAGCCCGAATATCGAAGTAACGCAGCAGTTGGGCACTTATGAGACACCGCCTATGTGTAGCTATTTTACCTTACATAAAAATAACTATGTGACTATGTGGTTATTAATTAAGTAAGGTATTCATGCGTATATTCATTAAAAGTTTTATTTGTCTTCGACCACAAGGTAAACAAATGTTTGATTTAGAACGTGATACGCAATTTCTCCAAAGGTTATCGGTCCACTTACTCCTTTAAGTTTTTTCCCCTCAAGTTTGAAAGTAAAATAATTCATCAAGCAGTTACAAGAGAATATCATATTTTGTTCGCCTGAAGCGGTTATTCGTTTTTCAAACTCCCTTTCATAATCGATTCTTGAGCTTTGAGCAATTCGATAATTGACATTTGGGAAAACAGGTGCGAAAAGAATTGCATTTTTTGATCCTTTATCCCAAAATACTCCTGTGTTGATGTGTGCTCCAGAGTAATTTGCCACTATGGGAAGTCTCTCGTCTGATTTAATTGATGTTAAATAATCATAAAGAGATTGCTCTTTACCGTTTACTATACAAACACTGCTGTCAAAGCCTTTATTGGGGAAGGTTATGTTATCGCCACTGCCTGGCTTGTAGAGGTTGATTATTTCAGTACGGGCTACCAAATTGTCGGAGAGTTTTACGTGCATGGCAACCCCATCCGTTTCTGATTTAGTGTTACCGTTGTACGTTTTTGCTGTCGTTAGACCTAATTCAGTGAAATCAGCGCCTGAAACCCAGCCAACAATAGGATTAATGTATATATTACTGTACTCGGGCGAGTTGAGAGCATATTGTTGCCATACAGGTTGAAATACAGGTAATATCAGTATTGTAAAACCATTTTTAAATTCATCGGCAACTATATTATTTATATCTTCTTCGTTGTAGTTTATAATTTTAATATCTTCTTGGATATCGGTAATATCAGTAACATGGATTAATTTCTTGCTAAATTTTCCTCCGTTTGTGCTCATAAAGTAGGGGGTTGTTCCAGCAACCCACCTGCCTTTTGGAAGTTTATCTAATGCGCTTTCATCTCCAGCAAGAATGAGAACCCTACCGTCGTTAATCATTTTAACGACCCGCTCAGAGGTTTGTAGTGAATTCCTCATTGTAAATCGTAAGTTGAGCTTTTATGTTAATTACCGAAAATTTCTTTCAGATCACGAGCAGTGGCTTTTCCATATTTGGTAAATAGTGAATGAATTTCATCAATGGCTTTTTGGGGTTTAATTCGTCCTGAATTAACGTCGTTAACAGCCTGAGAGACTTTCATTTGTAGTACAAAATTTGTCAAATTATATTTTACCTTTCCAGTAACAAGATTAAACCACTCTTTTCTGCTTTTTTCTGGTATCATAGCTATAAAAAAATTGTATTTTGCTGTTATTGCATTTTGATTTAATGAATAAAATTTGTGCATCTCAAATTCGAACAAAAATAAAAAATTTTTCAATCATGACCAATTTGTTGGTGTAAGTCACAGGGTCAACGCATTTAAAATTAAAAAAAACGGTCACTTGTTAACATTTTAAATGTCTGACTATTAGCAATATACACTGTTTTTATTTCTAAAACCACGTATCTTTACAAAAAAAACATATATCAACAAAAAGAGACCATTGCACAAATATTTCGGCTTATAGGTCAAAAAGTAGGCTTGATTCGTCTAAAATCGTTCCTATTACATCCTTTGTGATAAGTCAAAGGTTTTGAATCAAAAAAATGTTTAATGAATAACCGTATATTTACCTATATTTATAGAACTGAAAAATCTTTTTCAATACCACATAGATACATAGAAAATATAGTTAATTGAAACCCTAACTCTGTCAAATTATATCAATTGTAACTTAGTACATGACAAAAAAACAATTAATGATGCGTTGAACGTGATGGTGTGAGAGATTTGGGTGTATAGACACAATGCATGTGTCTGAATATTGAAAACATAACCTGCGTGAATAATGCGACATACTCGGTCGCTGAGCTTGTCGAAGCGACCTTTCATTATAGGTAGCCTATGACTTTGGCTTCGATGGTTGTTGAGTATATCGAAACATAAACTCAGCCG
>DAOOBP010000214.1:0-2528 GCA_035407925.1 Salinivirgaceae bacterium | reverse complement strand
GTTAATTGTTAATTGTTAATTGCTCATTGTACATTGCTAATCCCTCGTTCCCTCAGTCTCTCAGTCTCTCAGTCTCTCAGTCTCTCAGTCTCTTCGTCTCCACTTCAGGATTGACCAGGGCGTTGCTCCGTGGCATTCCCGTAAAAGTTATGATGTGTCGTTTGTAAGGATTGTCAGTCATATTTTCAACATCTTTTTTTACAACTCACCTCGATTTATTTTCCCCAAAATCGTGGCTAACGCCAAAGATATTATTAAAGTAACGATTATACACAACACTACATAAACGCCTCTTTTTCTACGCTTAATATCTTCTTCATCATTCCACTTTCTGGCCAAATTGGCATAATTTGTTGAATTCCGTTATAACCCTTAGACCACTACAAAGAGTTCGTTTAAATATGGACTGAATTACATTGCCAATTTGCTTTTTAGAAATGATATAGATAAATTTAACCTATGCTGTAAATTTTATCATGTGTTTAGTAATGTGATAATGATTATTTTTGTACAAAATGATTAGATATGAATATTCAAACCAAGAAATTAGATTTAATAGAGTGGATTTCAAAACTGAATGACACATCAATAATTGACAAACTGAGACAGGTTAAAGAAGATTACTCAAATTCTAAAGACTGGTGGGATGCTTTGGAAAAGGAGGAAATAGAATCAATTAACAGAGGACTTAAAGATTTCGAAGAAGGAAGGATACATTCTCACGAAATTGCTCGAAAGATTTATGAAAAGTACATATAAACTCATTTGGTCTGATGAGGCATTAAATAATTTAAAATATATTATTGATTACCTCGAGAATAGATGGACAAAAAGAGAAATTAAAAAATTTGCTCTATTACTGGACAAACAACTTAAATTAATTGAAGACAATCCTTTTTTATTTGCCGAGAGTGATAAGTCAAATGGATTGAGAAAATCTGTATTGTCCAAACAAACGACAATTTATTATCGGATAATTGGCTACGAAATAAGAATTATTACATTGTTTGACAATCGACAAAACCCAAAAACATTGATTGACAAATAAAACACGACCTCACAACAAGCAGTTTTAATTAATTATCAACCTGTAGCCATATTTTAGGACTAGACACACCCAATGGTCCTGACAACCCTGTTAATACGACCAACCTTTTGGACGATCTGTACACTTACACTACCACTCCTGTTGATTTTTTGCCGCACAAACATCCAGTAAATATAGGCTGAGACACCCATATTTACAATGCAAAATTAATTTATTTTCTATATATCAGATGGTTATGGTTTTGAGGACCAAAAAACCGCACAAAACATGAGCCCTGGCAACCAAGGCTTTTTTCTAAAACTCCCATTATTTACTTTAGTTATCTCCTGCCTCTCTAAGTTTGCAAGGGACAGACTTTTGTATGATTCAATCTTCCTTCTTTGAAGCGTTAGTTGCAGAACGTTTAACTTTTTTCTTATTTGTGGGGGACATAAACAGCAACCCTCTAGAAAATATAACTGCAATACATATTATTACTATGAAGGGTATGTCACTCAAAAAATCACCCCAGGTTAAAGGATTATCACTAAAAATAATCCATCTCATCATTAGTAATAATTCCACAACAATAAAAAGTATGAGAAATCGAATTAAAAATTTAATATATTCTTTTTTCACTTTCTAAAATTATTTTTATAAGCCCCATATATAGAATACCCTGTTAATCCAAAATTCCCCCAGCTTGCCCACGTTCTTACAGTATTTGATACCCTAACTACCCCACTGGCAGCCCCAAATGTAAGAACGCCCGCACCTGCTAACACCCGGTCAAAAGTTGTAGCAGGATTCCCATACATATCTGTTCCTGTAAAGAGAACTTTAACATCATTAGTAGTACCTACAGCAGGATTTGCTAAAGCAAGAGGCGACAGAAATTTTCCTCCGTTCTGCTGCACCCAGAAATCAATGTCAGATGCTCCAAGCAACTCTAACCGAAGTCCAAATTTATCTTCCCATGTTAAATTTTTATTATTTTCAATCTGACTTAGTATATATTCTCTTTTAGCCTGTTTCTGTTGTTGTTTAGTCTGAACATCGTGTTGAAGTTGATTCAGCAAACCAACCATTAATCCACTTGCTGCACCTTCCATGAAGTCTCCGCCGGCAGCCCATGAACCTACACCTCCTGATATAGTTGAAAATGCAAGCGTACCTAATTTAGTATCCGTTATGCCTAAAGCAGAAGCGCCATGTCCTGCCCATGAACCTAATGACCCGGATGCAAATCCACTCCAAAAATCGCCACCTTCAAGAACGGATGCGCCTCCTTGAACTAATCCGTGGGACAACCCTCGCCCTACTTCATTCGTAAAAGTTCCAGTTCCACCAAATATTTCACCAACACCGAATGTTGCAGCTCCTGATAGTGCCCCGACACCTACCGATTTTCCAAACTGACCCCAATTCCAATTATTAAATCCTCCGTCACTGAAAGCAACATTTGCTGTATAACCAGCACCCCCAATTACTGCACCCCAAC
>DAOOBP010000213.1:0-2535 GCA_035407925.1 Salinivirgaceae bacterium | reverse complement strand
TAAGCCTTTTGATGCTTCTTAAAAACGAATCATCGAAGAGCTTGGGTAAAGTATTGGCTATTATTGAATGTCTTATTCTCGATGAAGATAATAAGTGGCTTTTAGATGAAGGTTATTTGTTAGATGTTTTTCTTATTGAGATTGAAAAATCAATTCTTAAGAACTCTCCATTTGAACTTACTTGGTACTTATATTTTTGCTGTCGTCACAATATTGAAATTAATTTGTTACGCCTAATCAAATCTTTAAATAAACAAGGCAAACTCAATAGTACCCAAAGCCAACTTGAAATACTAAAAAATCCGTTTGTAGCTACTTTAAGAAACAAATTACCCGGAAAAGCAGAAGGCTATCAAAATCCGTTCGGAGATAAAGAAATAAATATAGAAATGTTTAAAAAACCTCAAGAGTTAAAAGATGTATTTCTTATTAACTATTTAGATGTTTTCAATCGTGCAGAGCCTGAAAATTAGAAATAAAAAAAGTATGAAATAACTGGAAAGATTTTAAAGTTGGTTGCTTCAATTTTGGAAAAATTGGAGATAAAAATACAACGAACCGCTAACATTGCATATAGCTTATGGCTGGCTAAGCAATAAAATCAAAATTTTCGATGCATATCTACTTTTGTGCTATACTGAAAGATAAACGCTTTTAAAACCGTCACAAGCCATATGCTTAACCGTTGGCGGTAATTGTAACGGATACTAACAATTAGGACAAATGATTGAAAGAATTGTAAGAGACCCGTCTACTCATACATGCGAAAGTCTTGAAGACGTAACAGAAAAATTAAATTACTTTAGGCAATTAAGTGCGAATGGACTACATAACTTGACTGAAGGCGAGATTGATTTATTAGTTAAAGAGTTTAATACTTTCTTCAATTTAAATTTATCTTTTTTTGCAGACACATACCCAACGAAACTCTTCCGTGTCACTAATAACAAGCTGATTACTGGGACTAACCAATATAAACTTCAAAATATTTCAAACCTAATTGGACCACCAGAAGGGGTTTCTGGAATTAATAGATGCAATTTAAAAGGAGAAAGTGTTTTTTATGCTGCATTGGACTTGAAAACAGCTTTATGGGAAACACAACCACAAAAGGACGATTACATAACGGTAAGCGAATGGACAATTAAACCGGGACAAAGACTTAACAACCATTTCATTTTTCATCCTACGGACACAAATCTCAGTAAAGAAAGTAAGCAGGCTTATGAGGCACATTTAGAGGCAAAGAAAAGTTTACATCCGACATTAGCACCAATTTTTACTGAAACAATGAAGTTCTTTGCAGAGGAGTTTATGAAAAAGGTTGACGAGGATAAAAAAATCAATTATTTATTCTCAAGTATTATTTCATCAAGACTACTACAAACAAAACCCGACTCGAATGGATTTAGAATTGAGTCAATTAGTTATCCTAGCATAAAACTTGACCATAAAGTAACCAACATCGCAATACTCAATTCATTAGTGCTTGAAAAGCTTGACTTAAAATCTGTGACTATTTATACGGTTATGGAAACCAACTATGATGATGCATTGAAGGACAGCTTAGACTTTGTAAAAGTTTCAGCATTACAAACATTTCATAAGAGTTTTGACTTTGAAAATAACTGTATATATTACGACTTAGAAAGAGAACTAAAAGACGCAATTGAGCTACATGAAAAAAGCGAGAGACAATGAGAACGACTACTGCTAATACGGGTTTTTCGTCAGGTGGGGTGACGTGCGTATGTTGACTATTTTGTGTATAACTGAAATTCGGTTCTTCGTATCGAGTTTAGGCTAAAAAGCCTGCCCGAATGCAAAGCCCGCCAACCATTACAGCTCATTTCAAAAGAAAATACAGCTCAATATTGCGACTATTTGAGCCAGAATAGTTACATTTGTGAGCCGTAAATTGAAATTCTATGATTGATAAAAGAGAATTGGAAATAATTGAGATCATAAAGAAGAACGGCAAGGATCGTAAGTAATGCTATTCTAATGAATCATAAGTATTGCCCTATTTCATTTAGAACCGTTGACTCTGTTGAGTATAAGAAAGCAATCAGCAACTTGTTTTAAAACAAGCTAATGATGTGTTTGATCAAGGTGACTTGCTCTCGAAACACTATTCACATAGTTCGCATTCTTCGCACAGTTTTCACTATTCTCATGGGTCGCATAGTTCTCACTATTCGAGCAGATAAGAGTGCGTTCAGAGGAACAGCAAAATCACTTTGCTGAATTTTGCTGTTCCTTTATTTATTTCAAAAAATAATTATACCTTTGCATTCGTAATTTTGTCCCCGAAATGCAATAAATCAGGGACAATAAGAATAAGAAAATAAGATGCAAACAGTAATAAGTCAAATAGAAAACAAGATTAACCGCCACAAGCGTGGAAAAATATTTTTCCTTGCCGATTTTGCAGGTTTGGGGACACCCGATGCCATTAAAAAATCATTACAACGCTTGACAAATTCTGGTTTACTCGTGCGGCTTGCTAATGGTATCTATTGGTTTCCCAAAAAG
>DAOOBP010000212.1:0-2554 GCA_035407925.1 Salinivirgaceae bacterium | reverse complement strand
AGAGTTAAAACAAAAATTCGCCCCGAAGTCACTATTTCTGAACAATTCCAACCCAACTTTGCAAATGTGAAAAAAATACTATCTTTCACGATTGTGGAATTTGAAGTGTTGGTGAAGCTCGGTTGCCAGTGTGCGAGGTTCTTGTTTTAACTCACAATTTTGAGGTTTGGAGACCAGTTGTAGCTCGGTTGTTAGTGTTTGTAATTTGAGGGTTGTGGTTACAGAGTGGGCAGTGGCAAAATTGTAAGTCAAAACAAGTAGTTCGTTTTGACTCTAAACCGATTCTTCTGTGGTTGCAACTATAATTTGAGGCAACAGGAAATTTTGTTCGTTGTCTGCAACTGTCAAAGCTGAAGCTCGGTTTAGAGTTAAAACAAAACTATTTAATGATAATTTGTTTAGTGATTAGATTAGTATTTTTATCCTTAATGGCAATCAGATAATTTCCTGCCGGGCAGTTTTTAATAACACCTGACCAATTCCTGTTTTGTATATCCTCTCTGGCAATATTGAAACTCTCAATTTTTTGCCCTTTGATATTATAAAGCACGGCTTTCAAATTGGCTGTTGTTTTTTGGTACCCTTCTCCCAAGAAATTGATATTAAGGTTAACTTTATTCTTAGGTAACGGATTAGGATAAATATTTATCTCCCATAAACTGTTAGCTGGGACAGGGATAGTGTTATCGTCATTGGCGTATGTTGTATCCAGGAGTTGGGGATTACCGGCAAAAACATATACCCTGCCAGGGGTCAATAAGATACCTCCTACATCGTAAGGTTGGGAAATGGCAATATCACAATATCCGTCATTATTAAAGTCACCTGTAGCTCTGGCAAAACCAAATCTCTGCAAATCTGCAGTTGGAGATGGAATCACCAAATCTAATGTGCCGTTAAAGTTATATCCTCCTAACCATATCCGGGAAATACCTCTATCCCATCCGTAACCGGGACCGCTACCTACTATATCATCATAGCCATCATTATTGAAATCACCGTAAGAGACAATTTCTCCAACTTCAGTATATACACTTTCCGTTAAAACTGTATCCCATTGCGTTGTAAGGTTGGGACCGCCAAACCAGACCTTGGCTTCGGAATAGATATAGCTGATAAAATCGCCAATACCATCACCATTCACATCCCCTATAGCCGCCCCGTAATCTTGAATATAACTATTAGTGTTGGGACAGATAACAACACTGTCTAAAACCGGGAAATTACTGCTACCGAAGTGAACACTCAAGATATTTTGGAACAAAACAGTACTATAAAGTGGTTTTTTGATATGATAATCTGAAATGCCATCTCCATTCACATCTCCAATTCCGCTTATCATTATTGAATCATCATAATATAAAAGATCATATAAATCATAAGTTTGAAAACTACCACCTAAGATAATTTTTATAATTCTATGTTGGCTATTGCCAGTTGTAAATCCGATGTCATCATAACCATCTGCATTGATATCACCCAACGGTCTAATTCGATATGGTCCATAAATAGAAGTGGGTAATTCAAATACAACATCCGGTATATCTATTGGTTGAGGACGACCATAGTAGATCAATAATTTATAATATAAACCCATTTTACAGCCTAGCGCTAAATCTTCTATACCATCATTATTAATATCCCCGGCATTATGAACAGTGCATTCATATCCAGCTAAAATAAAATCAGCCGAGCCCGAAATAGCAAAATCAGGAATATTATCAAAATCATTACCTCCCCAATAAAAGTAAATTCTGCCATAGCATTGAAAACCGTCGTAACTTTCTGTCGGGTTCCAGTTTGCTTCCTGAACTACCAGGTCTTTAATGCCGTCGCCATTAAAATCTAAGCTGGCAATGCTCCATCCAAATATAGCCCCGTCAAAATCCCCTGTAAGTGTAGAAATCATTTCCATAGAGTTAGTTGCCTGCATATTTACATATATAAATGCAAATAGTAATAACAGACAAAATGTCTTTTTCATTTTTCTCTCCTTTTTAACAAATTATTATCACCTTTTCTCAACTAAGTAAGAGTAAAACCTTAGTTATAAAAACCAACTCTTTGTTTATCAAGTTAATTAGAAATTTCCTTAATTCACCTTTACTACCAATTTTGATTCCTTGTCCTGATTATTGGTGTTGATAGACAAGAAACAGCTAATACAAAGTTTCTCTTTTCTTCATAACTAATATACTAATCAAAATTGAGTAATTGTCAAAAGAAAAGATAAAATCACAACATGGTCGTTAATATCTGTCGTTCCTCCGGAACTTTTCTTATAAGGGAGAAAGGTTTTGTTCGGTATTATCTAATCACCGGGTTGAAACCCGTCGTTAATCGGTGAAGTTTTGACTCTAAACCGATTCTTCTGTGATTGCAACGAGATGTTGAGGCAACAGGAAATTTTATTCGTTGCCTTCAACTGTCAAAGCTGAAGGGAGTTTTGACTCTAAACCGATCCTTCTGTGGTGGTGAAGTTTTGACTCTAAACCGATTCTTCTGTGGTTGCAACTATATTTTGACGCAACAGGAAATTTTATTCGTTGCCTTT
>DAOOBP010000211.1:0-2555 GCA_035407925.1 Salinivirgaceae bacterium | reverse complement strand
GATTAACTTCGGTGAGCTCTCTTTGTTCGATTCAGAGGTATGCGAGCGTTTTATGATGGTCTAATCTGCCGGTTTTAGTGTAATATATATATATTCTCATTAAAACGATATAGACCGTTTACTCTTGGATATTAACAGTCGATTGTTCAAAACTGACCTGACTGGGACCTTGTTTTTAATTAACTTTACAACAAAATATAAAAGAATGAAGGTTGTAAAATTATCTGATTATAAGAGTACTGTAGCGAGAGAATTTATCACTGAGATTCAAGAAAAAAAATACAAAACCATTCTTGCTGATCCTCCATGGAGATTTCAGAATAGAACAGGGAAAATGGCACCTGAACATAAAAGATTAAGCAGATATCCTACATTATCCCTTGATGAAATAAAAGAGATCCCTGTTCATCTTGTTGCAAACAAGGATAGCCATCTATATCTATGGGTTCCAAATGCATTACTAAAAGAGGGACTTGAAGTTATGGCCGCTTGGGGATTTAAGTATAAAACCAATTTGATTTGGCATAAAATTAGAAAAGACGGTGGCCCTGATGGTAGAGGAGTTGGATTTTATTTTAGAAACACAACAGAAATCGTGCTTTTTGGTACAAGGGGTAGTCTAAGAACTTTGAAACCTGGCAGAACCCAAGTAAATATTATTAAAACTCAGAAACAGGAGCATTCCAGGAAACCTGACGAGTTATATGATATTATTGAGAGTTGCAGTCCAGGTCCATACCTGGAGATTTTTGCCAGGGGCAAACGAACTAGCTGGGATGCGTTTGGAAACCAGGCAAATGAAACATATATTCCGGATTGGAATACTTATAAAAATAACAGTTCCAAAAAAACCAGATTAGCATAACCAATGCCTACCGACCTCTCAAAACTTAAGGTGTCATTAACTAAACATGGGGCACACAAGATTGCATTTCTATTGCAAAAATTCGACAAAGATGATATTTTAAATCATCTTGACGAAGACTCGATGGATATCCACATTGATGAAGCACAAACAAGAAGGATACTTTCAATCAACGAAGGTCAAATAGCACCTGACCTTTGGAACGAAATAAAAAAATATGGTCTTGAAGACATTTTCGATCTGGTTTTTATAGCAATAGTTTTTAGCCATCATGAATTAATTTCTGCTTTTAAGAAAGGAATTACAGATGATTGTACTGTAAAAAGAGGTGCCATCATTGATGGGAAAGCATACACAAATTTTGCCTGTATCTTAGACGAGTTCGGTTTTGCAGTTGAGCATACTCCTGATTTTATAACCTTCGATATTTCGAGAGTTTTTTACAAATTCTATATGCCTGAACTTGTTTCAAAACTCCTTACAATAAAATTAGTTGAAGCTGGATGGGATAAGACAAATTCGCTTGCGGATGAGTGTATTAGATTAGAGCTTCACAGAGTATTTGGATTAGAACCTGAAGAGTTTAAAGAATGGCTCGTTGAAGCAAAAGAAATTGATGAACAGAAGATTGAACGGGTTAAGGCGACCAGAGCATTTGAATCAGGAATCAAATTTAAGAAGGGTCATAATCCAAAATTTGTTGGTGAATTAGACGTCTTTGTACCATCCAGACGAAAAGCTACTCTTGTTCATAACAAAATTCAAAACGAAGTTTTTAATCTCCTCAAAGCGGAATTTCCTGATCATGAGATTGGAACGGAGGTGCCAACAAACATTGGAAGTGTTGATATTGTTAGAAAATTGCCCGATTCATATGTTTTCTACGAAATAAAAACATCTTCAAGCATAAAAACAAACCTTAGGCAAGGTATATCGCAACTCATGGAATATGCATACTGGAATGAAATACCGAACATTATAGAATTAATAATAATTGGACCAGCTCCTTCAACAGATTCGTCAAAAAAATATCTTGACAAATTGAGAACTGATTTCAAATTGCCTATTTACTACAGATACTTCAATTTAGACAACTCTACCCTGACAAAAAAAGAATAAAAACGGCCTATAATAGACAGCATGTTTAACAAGTATGTCATGGTTTTGTCCAGCTAAAGCTGGATTTTGTCTCCGCCGACTGGCGGATCCTTAACTTTTGTTTCTGCACCCCTTGACAGTTTTGTAATAACTTGTACCGCGATCGCGACAATACTCAAAATTTGTACCATGACGGCAAATACACCCCGACATCTCTGCGTTCGGTACGAGGCACGGCGTGCTCTATCCCGATGCATCGGGACGCCTGCTAAAACATACCGTCGGCCGTTACCACCAATACTAAGACAGACGACACAGACTTCCCGACAACAGATTTGAAAAACACAAGAACTCCCTATATGCCGGGAACAGGTGCGTGGAATACAGAAATTTTTGAAGCATACAGACAGTTTCCAAAAGGCCCTGTAAGTATATTAGACGATGATGACGAATATTTGCCAAATCATTTAACTAATTGCGTAAACGCAAAGTATTGAGAGTTTACCACAAGATAAAAGGAAAGTATTTGTAGGCGTATCTCGATGAGTTCTGTTACAACCATAACATACGTAATTATGGGAAACGACTGTTT
>DAOOBP010000210.1:0-2574 GCA_035407925.1 Salinivirgaceae bacterium | reverse complement strand
CGAACCGTTATGTGCCATTCAAGAAAGACAGTACTTAGGCAGAAACCAAAATAAAAATTGTAACTTTGTAGTTAAATTTATAAATTAATGTACGAAATAGCAGAAGATGTATTAAATATGGTAGAAGAACCAAATTATGGGGTTAGGAAAGAGTTTTTTCGTCATAAAAACACTTTACTTTTCCACGGAGACATTTTAAATAAAGAACTTTTTGACAAACAATTCATTGACTTAATTGTAACATCACCTCCTTACAACGTTGGAATTGACTACAATTCAAATGATGACGAGTTGAGTTACGAGCAATATCTTAATTTCTCCGAACAATGGATGAAAAATTGTTATGATTGGAGTAAAACACAAGCTAGATTTTGTTTAAATATACCACTTGACAAGAACAAAGGTGGGCATAGATCTGTTGGTGCTGATTTGACAAAAATTGCTCAAAAAGTTGGTTGGAAATACAAAACAACTATCATTTGGAATGAGGGCAATATTTCAAGACGAACTGCTTGGGGGTCTTGGAAATCTGCTTCTGCACCAGTTGTAATTGCACCTGTTGAACTTATAGTTGTTCTTTACAGAGATGAATGGAAAAAAACAAATGGAAGTAAAATTTCTGATGTAACAGGTGATGAATTTAAAGATTGGACACAAGGAGTTTGGGTATTCAATGGGGAAAGTAAAAAGCGTATCGGCCATCCTGCACCATTTCCAAAAGAATTACCTTATAGATGTATCAAATTGTTTAGTTATCAAAACGATTTAGTGTTTGACCCTTTTGTTGGTAGTGGAACAACTTTATTAGTTGCTCAAAACTTATATAGAAAAGCAATCGGAATTGAATTAGACAGCGAGTATTGTGAATTAGCCAAAAACAGAATATTAAAAGAAACAGGAACTATAAATTTTGAATTAAATGGCAAAAAAAATATCACAACTTGACTTAATCAAAGAGTTTTTTACAAATAACCCTTTAAGAGATATTCCGCACCCAGAAGTAGTTGATTGGGTAGTTGAGGAATATAGAAAAAGAACTGGTGAAGTATTTAGAGACCCCGATAGAGGTATTCGTTCTTTATCTCAAAAAGGTTTTCTGATAAAAGTTTCAAAAGGTGTTTATCGCTACGACCCTGAATATGTTCACAATAGAGAATTAGAGGACTTTACACCAGCACAAAAAAAAGAAATATTAGAACGAGATAATTATAAGTGCGTAATTTGTGGTAGAGGGAAACAAGACGGAGTAGAGTTACATATTGACCATATTAAAGCAAAAGATTTTGGTGGCGAGGCTACTATTGAAAATGGACAAACTTTGTGTGCCCAACACAATTTTTTAAAAAAGAACTTCAAGCAAACAGAAACAGGTAAGAAAATGTTTATCCGTCTTTATGAATTAGCCAAAGTACAAGAAGACAAAACACTTCAAAAGTTTTGTGCTGAGATATTAGAAGTTTTTGAAAAGAACAATATTAACGGGCACATTGAATGGAAAAAATAAGAACGGCACATAACATCACCTATACGCAAGCAGGGGTTTCGTGCTTCGTAGGACAGAAAAACAGTAAAATTAAAGTTCAGTTCTTCGTAGGAAGTTCAGTGGTTAAAATCCCTGCCTGCGTATAGCTGAAAACCGTTACAGGCAAGCGTAAAGACCGACACGACAACGAAATAGTAAGACTGAAATTGAGTATTTAAAAAATGGCAATAATTGATATAGATTTTGACTTTCGACAAGACAGTAAGTGCGGAGACCCTGACACAGACAGTCAAAAATTATATGAAGCCCATAAGTTATTATGGAGTAAAGAATTGCCTAATGGAAAAATATTTACTTTGGAAATTAAAGGTGACAGTTATGGCAGATTTCTAATAAGAAACAATTTGTGTATGAACTTGTCAAGCGACAGGATGTGTCCGCATTTTGACGGAAAATATAGCAATAAGTTTGACGGTTGGCTTTCAGACTTGGAAAAAGAAGAACTCAAACATAAAGTACGGACAATTGGCGGACATATAGTTTTTCCTGCCCATAAAAAGAATGGCTTCACAATTAATCAAGCTAGAGGTGTTAGCAGAATAATTTGCGACAGGTTTGATTTGACATTGGAATGTATTAGACGTTTTTTCAGAGACGAAGAAAGCCCACTTTCAAAGACCTTAACAAATTACAAAGACTTTTTTGACTTGTTTATTGACTTCAAAGGTTATATTGACTTCTTTCATTTGCAAGACTTTATTGACCAACAAGAACAAGTTGAATTTTCTTTACCTTTTGACAATTTCAACAGACCACCATTACCTCAGACTATTGACGAGTATAAACAATACAAAGAGCATACTATAGATTTAATGAAAAAAAGAAACAAAAGGATTTTAGAAAGTATATACCAAATCAATTAGGACTATGATGAAAGGTTTTGGAAACATAGGACGAAAAAAACGCCAGCCTGTAACACGCGGTATAAAAAATTGCCGGGATAGTAGGTTAAATCAAGCTTTGTGCTTCTATCAAAGTTTGTGCTTGGTTGACAGTGAAGTGCTTCGAAATCGCCACCTTCGGGTAGCTGC
>DAOOBP010000209.1:0-2575 GCA_035407925.1 Salinivirgaceae bacterium | reverse complement strand
TAACGGTTGCGTGTATGTGCAGTAGCGGATTAGAAGCACTTTCCTGTCCGTTTAGCACAAAGTTTCTTGGAAGCACAGACTTTCGATTTACAACTTCACCCGCTATTGCCACATACACGCTGTTATCGGCTGCCCTTCTGTCCTTCGTTTTGTTACTCACCATATATTTCTTTTAATATTTCGTCTAATCTTGTGTTTAAGTCTCCGTTTAAGTCACTATTTGGAACATTTAAGGCATTTAGCACTTCTTGAAAACGCTTGTAACCACCTTTATTACGAAGCTCTATCCATTGCACATTAAGCATTTCTGCTTGCTTTTTATTTTTGTCAGAGAGTTTGTCGGCTAAAAAAATTGCTGGCTGTCTGGCAAAAATTGCATCTGCACTTTCTGGATTGCCTTTACCCATCAACTTCACTTCTGTCCTAAGTTTTTTGCCATCTTTTGAAAGTACATAAAAATCAACTTCTCTAAAACTGTCGGGATTACTATCTTGAACGTGATATTCAAATGGAACATTGAAAAGCATACAAAGTGTTGTCATTAGCGGCTTCTCAACTTGTTTACCTACGGCACTCCACATACCACCACGAATTTCTGCACGTTTAACGGCAATAGTATTTATTACAATTAAACTCTCTGCTACTGTCAAATCAACTGCAACGTCCTTAAATTTTATTGAAAGTTTTATTTCAAAATTGTTGCCGTTGGAAACTAAATCGTTAATTGTCTTTTGCAACCTGTTGTAGTTGTCGTAAGATGCTTGAATTACAACTTCTTTTTTTGATGAATTGAAAGCATTTGTAATTGATTTCATATTCAACCCCGAATTGATTGCAATTTGCTCTTTTGGTAAATCAGGATTTAGAAACACTTTCTTATACCAGTCAGATTTTTCTCCGAGTGCATCAATTTTTGCGTAAACAACTTGCTTGAAAAAGCTAATGCAGTAGTCTAAAAATATCTCGTCAATTATAACTAAAACTTCATCTCTGTAATCTTGATTTGAAATTACTTTTTTGATGATGTTTTTCTTTGCATCAGTATTTAATGGCATAACTATTTTATTGTTTCTTTGAACTCGTCAAGGGTTAAGAACTTTGTTTCTATGGTGTCAAACATTTCCTTTGATTTTTTTGATTTCATATAGTCAAAGTATGTTTTATCTTTCTCTGTAAGAAAAAAATATCTTCCTAATTTTTTTGCAGTTTTACCCACCGTTCCGCTTCCGGCAAATGGGTCAAAAACCAAGTCGCCTTTGTAAGAGTAATATTGAATAACTCGTTTGCAAAGCTCAACTGGGAAAACTGCTGAATGAACTTTGTCAAAACAAGGGTCAATTTTCCAAACATTTGTCGTTTCATACCCTTCGGGAACTTTGCTGTCTTGAACTGTTTGCCAATCATATTGACGAATGTTCCAATCTAAAAGTTTATCAGTTGATTTTCTATAAACCATTAAATACTCTGTAACTGAATTTGGTTTGTAAGCAAGTGGCTTTCTGTGTTGCTGAAAACCGCCAATGCGATTTTTTACACTTGCTTCGGGTTTCATCCAAACAATGTCGTCAATAAACTCCCATCCCATTTCCATTAAATAAGGGTGAATGTCAAAAGGAATTGGATAGCGTTTGCTGCTGTGTGCTCTGCTAATTCTTGGAATTATTATGGGGGATGTGTTTACAATTAAAAATCTACCTTCTTTAGTAATACGATGAACTTCTCTAAATACGTTAGCAAGAAATTCTAAGTATGCTTTGTAGCTTGGGTAAATTGAATAATCTCTAGCATTGTAGTATGGTGGCGATGTAAATGTCAAATGAATACTCTCGTCTTTGAGTAATCTCATTGTTTCAATCGTATCGGCATTAACTACAACATTTTTCAGGTAGTCATAACTCTCGGTATGTGGTTGTGAGTTTTTGTCTTTCTTTTCTGCGAAATATTCTTTGTATATAACAGTCCGAACCATTTCGTTTTCGTGATTGAGCAATTGTTTTAAACTGTTATCAACTTCATTGTCTCCTTTGAAAACAAGCAGCCCACGAATGGCTTGGCATACAATTTTGGGGTCGTTGTCTTGCAAGATTTCTGTTAAAATAGTCTGACCTTTTTTTGTTCTCATTCGTCCGATTGACGATACGGCTTCTCGTCTTACGTTTGTGTCATTGTCGTTTAGGGCAGTCTGTTTAAGAAGTGGTAAATATTCTTCGTTTCCCAATTTTCCTATTGTCTTGACTGCCCAAAGTCTTACTGTCGAGTTTTTATGACCAAGTAAGTCAAGAAGGAAACTTCCGTCAAAGTCTTTCGGTAATTGTCCTAAGTTTTCAAGAATGAAAGTCAAAGAACTGCTGTCCCGATATTCTTTCACAAGGTCTCCAATAGCACCGTTGCCATTGTTTTTCAGTTCTTTGATATATTCTTTTGTTAGCATTGTTCTTTTGTTAATTAATGGTCTTCAAAGTTACTTTTTAGATGTCAAAACTTACTACAAATCGCTTCAAATTTTAAACAGTTTTTCAATTTTAGTCAGTCAAATTTTATGTTACACTGTCTCAAATAGGGTTGCCGATAACGG
>DAOOBP010000208.1:0-2580 GCA_035407925.1 Salinivirgaceae bacterium | reverse complement strand
TAACTTAAAACAACAGAAAATAAAAAAACAATTCTCTAACTTTTAAATTTTACAAGAAATGAAAAAAGTAATTTTTACCTTTTATTTATTGATCTGCTCTATGGCTGTTATGTACAGTCAGTACGTAGCAGATGGCATCATTGGTGAATGGGACACAACACCTATTCAATCGGAACCCGGGGTTTACCCTTATTTTAGATTTGCAGAACGAGACACTGTGTTGTATTGGGTAGTTTATGCTGCACAAGACAAACGTTTCGACTATAACCAATATCATTGGCTTGAAACGTGGTTTGACGCAGATTGTTTATCTACCACAGGATTGAAAGATCCTTGGCCTGGTGCAGGGCTTGATTACCTGGGACAAGGAACATCTCTATATTATCATACAGGTACGCCAGGTGGTACCGATTGGACTTACACTATGTTGGCGCAATGGCGGATAGTACGGAATGTGGCTCCGGACAGCATGGCATGTGAACATTCTGTGCATAAAAGCCTGTTTACTAAAGTTCCACTGGGAACTACTTTTGGTGTTTCATTTCACGTGTGGTACAAGAATGACGATAAGCATTGGTTACCGGAGATAAACGCAGGATTTAGTACTGATGCACTAAATGTTTATAAGATTAAAAATAGAACGACATTGTATATAACAAAGACATTAGATGCAACTGATACAATCACACTTGATTGCAAGAATGCCTTTTATAATCCCTATATGAATGACCCGGATACAGACGGCTATTTGAATTTCCAGAACGGGATAGATTACACAGCCAATCCCAGCCACTGGGCCAGTTGGGGAATTAATTTAGAAACTCCCCAAATATTTGATTTGAGAATGACTTATACAAGCACAGGCGCGGGTCAAGTTTCGCTATCATTTGTTGATATGGCAACAAATGTGGTGACAAAGACATTCCCTGCAATTGACTTTTCTACCAATGGTACAATGAGTGAAACAAAAGTATTTCAAATTGATGCTTCAGATATCCCTGCCGGGTATTATATGGTTGTTTTGAAAAATTCGGCAACAGATTCAAACTTGAAAGTTCAGAACCTGAAATTGACAAAAGGTACCGGTGCTGTGAGTAAATGGGATACTGTCCCTATTCAATCGGAACCGGGGGTTTACCCTTATTTTAGATTGGCAGAAGAAAATAATACGCTTTTTTTGGCATTTTATGCTGAACAAGGTAAAAAATTCGTCCCTGCACAATATTGTTGGGTTGATGTGTTCTTTGACTCAGATCGTTTAAAAACTACAGGATATATAGGAGACCTTAATCATTGGCCTGCTGCAGGACTTGATTATCTAATCCAAGGGACGCCTCTACTTTATCATAGTGGTGGTTCTCCTACCACTTGGGATTGGGGTAGTGCAGGATCCATAGTTCGAACTATGACTTCGGATAACACTACAACTGAATATAGTGTAGCAAAAAGCAATTTTAATCAAAATTCACTGGAAGCTACTTTTGGTATTTCATTTCAACCTTATTATGAGAAATTGGATGATCCGGAGAATGTGGAGGCGTTTAATTTTCCGGTTATAGACGCAGGATTTAGTGCTGATGCAAGAAATATTTTTAAGATTAAAAATAGAACAACATTAGATATAACGACAGCATTAGGTTCAACTGATACAATCAAACTTAATTGTACAAATGCCTTTTATAATCCCTATATGAATGATCCGGATACGGACGGCTTTTTGAATTTTCAGAACGGGATAGATTACACAGCCAATCCCAGACACTGGGCTAGTTGGGGAATTAATTTAACAACTCCCCAAATATTTGATTTGAGAATGACTTATACAAGCACAGCCGCAGGTCAAATTTCACTATCATTTGTTGATATGAAAACAAATCTAGTGGCAAAGACATTTTCTGCAATTAACTATTCTACCAATGTTGCAATGAGTGAAATTCAGATGTCTCAAATTGATGTTTCAGACATCCCTGCCGGACGTTATATGGTTGTTTTGAAAAATTCGGAAACAAATTCAGAATTGAAAGTTCAGAACTTAAAATTGACAAAAGCCACTTCGTCTCATTTAGACGAAGTACAACTTCAAAAGGATGTTATAATAAGCGTCCACAATAAACAATTAACCATAACATCCAAAAGTGATACAAAGATAAGCTTTAGCGTTTATACTATATCCGGGGCTTTAATTTCACAAATGGACAATACAAGTTCTGTCACGTTACATTTAGAAAGAGGTGCTTATATATTAAGCGTAAACAATGGTGGTAATGTATTTTCCAAGAAGATAATGGTATTGTAGTATTTTGTAGTAGTATTTATTTGTAGTTAAAAGGGGCTGTCTCATTTTTTTTGAGACAGCTTTTTTTTTCTGTTTTAAATGTGAAACTATTTATATGGGAAGTTAAAGAAGTTAGGGAAGTTAGGGAAGTTAACGGGTTCCGGGTTCCGGGGTCACGTGATCTGATTCGTTTATCGTTATTCGTTATTCGTTCTTTTATCTTTGTTCTTTTGTCTTTGTTCTTTGCTCTTTTTTAATTGAATTTTGAAATAAAAACATGTTCTACAACAATATTTATCAAAATA
>DAOOBP010000207.1:0-2580 GCA_035407925.1 Salinivirgaceae bacterium | reverse complement strand
CATTGTTACATTTCATTACACTGGCTATCTGCCTAACGGAAAGATATTTAGCTCATCGAAACTATCTGACGAGCCTGAAAAACTTACAGTTGGAACAATATCAGCAATAAAAGGTCTAAATGAAGCCCTTATGTTGATGAGTCAAGGTTCTAAGGCGCGTTTTGTCATTCCATCAGCATTAGCTTATGGCGAAAAGGGTTATTATACCCTGATACCGCCAAATACAGATTTAACTTATGATATTGAAATGATGGAGGTAAAACAACCTCCAGTAATCACTCCGTATATATCTGATAACGATACTATTACATTAGAGAATGGTTTAAAATATATCCCTTTCCGCACAACCAACGATAAACAGCCAACCTCTGGCAGTATTGTTGGTATTCACTATACGGGATATTTCGAAGATGGCAAGATATTTGATTCCAGTGTACTGCGAGATCAACATATTATGTTTGTTGTTGACGAAGGGCACGTAATTCCAGGAATGAATGAAGCTATAAAAGAGATGCATATTGGCGAAAAAGCACGAATACTTATACCTTGGAATTTGGCTTACGGCGAAGAGGGTAATCCCCCTGTTATCGCGCCAAAAACTAATCTGATATTCGATATTGAATTACTTTTTATTGCAAATCAATAACTTATAATGAGTCATAAAGACGACTACATAGTTATTTCGGGAGCAAAAGTTCACAATCTTAAAAATATAAGCCTCGAAATTCCCAGAGATAAAATTATTGTTGTTACAGGCGTTTCGGGAAGTGGAAAATCATCGTTAGCATTCGATACACTTTATGCCGAAGGACAGCGAAGATATGTAGAGTCTTTATCGGCTTATGCTCGACAATTTCTTGGAAAAATAAATAAACCTGCTGTTGATTCCATAAAAGGCATTCCGCCTGCAATAGCCATCGAACAAAAGATTGGCTCAAGCAATCCACGCTCAACTGTCGGAACATCGACAGAGATATACGAGTATTTAAGACTTTTATTTGCACGAATAGGAAAAACATTCTCTCCTATTTCAGGAAAAGAGGTTCTAAGACATTCTGTTACTGATGTTGTCGATTATATAACCTCTTTGAATGAAGGGACAAGAGCTATGATACTCACTCCTATTCAAATTAAAAATGTTGAGGCGGATTTGAAATTGGTTTTAGCACATGGGTTCCAGCGAATTTTATCGGCAAATGAGGTTATTAACATTGAAGAGATTACAGATTTTAGTTTAATAAACAATAAAACAGATAGTTACATAATAGTTGACAGAATTGTTGCATCAACAGAGAAGGATAATATGTCGCGCATGGCCGATTCTATCCAAACAGCTTTTGACGAGGGACATGGAAAATGTTCAATCTATATTCCAGAAATATCTCATTATCAGCATTTTTCAGATTTGTTTGAACTTGACGGGATAGAGTTTGAACAGCCAACTGAACATTTTTTTAGTTATAACAGTCCTATGGGCGCATGTAAACGCTGTGACGGATATGGGCAAACGCTCGGAATAGACGAAAACTTGGTAATACCCGACAAAAGTCTGTCAATATATCAGGGCGCTATTGCCTGTTGGCGTGGCGAGGTTATGAAAGAGTTTAATAATCTATTAATTAGCAACGCTTCAAAATTCAATTTCCCAATTCACAAACCATATTTTGAACTTACTGATGAACAAAAGAGACTGCTTTGGACTGGCAATCAATATTTTGAAGGTGTTAACAGTTTCTTTGAAATGCTTGAAAAAAACCTGTACAAAATTCAGTATCGGGTTATGCTCAGTCGCTATCGCGGAAAAACGATTTGTCCAGATTGTCTGGGATCACGGCTACGCAAAGAGGTTAATTATGTGAAAGTTGGAGGTTATTCCCTTCCAGACTTAATACAAAAGCCTATTGAAGAACTTGACGAAATTTTTAACAATTTGGTTTTAGATAAACATGAACAGGTAGTAAGCGAAAGAGTTTTGTTAGAGATTAGGAATCGTATTGGTTTTCTTAAAGAGGTAGGTTTGGGTTACTTGACCTTAAATCGCCGTTCAGACACTCTATCGGGTGGCGAAGCCCAGAGAATAAGGCTTTCAGCATCTTTGGGCTCTAATTTAGCTGGTGCGTTATATATTTTGGACGAACCAAGCATTGGGCTGCACTCAAGAGACACACAGCGTTTAATAAAAGTTCTGAAAAAACTTAGAGACTTGGGAAACACGGTCTTAGTCGTTGAACACGATGAGGAAATAATACAATCATCTGATTATATTATTGATATTGGTCCAGGTGCGGGTGTTTTCGGCGGAAATTTGATTTTTGCAGGGGAAAAAACCGATATTTTAAAGCAAGAAAACAGTCTTACTGCGGGTTATTTAAACAGAACATTGAAAATTGATATCCCTGCCAAAAGGCGACCGTTTAATAAAAGTATAAAAATTGTTGGTGCAAGGCACAATAACTTAAAAGGATTTGATGTAGATATACCTCTAAACGTATTGACAACAATTACTGGAGTTAGTGGCTCAGGAAAGTCATCACTTATAAAAGGTATTTTTGTTCCAGCCCTGCAAATTGCATATAACGG
>DAOOBP010000206.1:0-2582 GCA_035407925.1 Salinivirgaceae bacterium | reverse complement strand
CAGTCACTGAACCTGTCGAAGAGTGGTCTTTAAGCGGAGTATTTAGGCTCTGCTCAATTAGCGAGTAAAACTATTTGTTACATGTTTTTCAAATCCTTCATTTACAATAATATACAAATAATTTTAAAATTTTGTCATGTACTTAGAGTTAAAAGTTAAAAGTTTATAAAGCGGTGCACTGAGCGTAGTCGAAATGTTAAAAGTTAGAAGTATAGGCGACCACAAGGAAATCTATTGTTAATTGCACATTGCACATTGCACATTGCTAAATTCGCCCAAATCTTAATAGTTCTTAATGTCTTTAATGGTTTATTTGAAACAGATTTAATAAAAAATCAGGTATCAAAATATACCATTTTTATACAATATGTTATATCTTTGTCGTTTACATAAAGCAAAAGAGTTTAAATTTGGTAAACTATTTTGAAGTTAAGTTATTTAATAAATAGGCGAAGTTGTTATAAATTTGAGTTATAAATATCAATAAACGAATAAACATTTTTAATATGAAGGCATTACGGCTGGTTATATTGTTTGTAGGAGTTACTATGTTTACGGGTTTAAAAGCCCAAACAATAGTTACCACAAAAGCTGATGAGGCGCTAAATAAAGGAAAGTATTTCGAAGCCATTGACTTGTATAAATATGCATTTGCTAAGGCAAAAGACCCTTTAACAAAAAGATATATCAATTATCAGGTGGCTTGTTGTTACAAAATTATAAACGATTACAGACAAGCAGAAACGTGGTTTAGAAAAGTAACTCGTCGGGATCCGCATTCACATTTAGCATATTTGTACTACGCCGAAGCCTTACATGCAAACGAGAATTACGAAGACGCAATAGAAAACTACAAAAAATATCTTGAGTTAGAGCCGTCGGACCAGCGCGGACAACGTGGTCTCAATTCAGTTGAATTAGCAAAACAATGGACAGAAAATCCCACTCGACATAAAGTCCTTCCAATGTATTATTTCAACTCTAAAGAGAGCGATTTTGGTGTAGCATACGCACGCGACAATTATAAAGGCGTGTTTTTTACATCGGGAAATGATAAATCTTCTGGAGGAAAAGTTAACCCTGTAACTGGTCAATATTATTCAGATATATATACATCGGTAATAGATAGAAGGGGAAATTGGTCGAGACCCGAACCTGTTGAAGGAGAAATAAATACCGATTATGAGGAGGGAGCATTGTGTACAAATGCAAAAGCAAATACAATGTGGTTTACATCAATGAGACCAAATGATAAAGGAAAACTTACAACACAAATATATGTGTCTCAAAAACAGGGAGTTACTTGGGGAAGCCCAGAGAGAGTACCTCTTTTTGAGTCAGATTCAATTGCAGTAGGTCACCCCGCAGTTACACCCGATGAAAAAACAATTTACTTCGTAACAAGTATGCAAGGAGGACAAGGGGGAAAAGATATATGGTACTCTACATTTGAAGGTGGACAATGGAGCAGGCCTAAAAATTTAGGTCCGGAAATAAACACCCCTGGCGACGAGGTTTTTCCCTATGTACACGCAGATGGCACACTATATTTCAGCTCAGATGGACATTTAGGCATGGGCGGATTAGATATCTTTAGCGCCAAAAAAGTTGACGGAAAATGGGAAGTCAAAAATATGCAATACCCAATTAACTCAGTTAGAGACGATTTTGGAATTGTATTTGAAGCTGAAAAAGAGAGAGGCTATCTTTCATCAAATAGACCAGAATCGCGAGGGAAAGATGATATTTTTCAATTTACACTTCCACCGCTTGAGTTTAAAATGTTGTTAACTGTAAAAAGCGAACGTACCAATGACGGAATATCCGATGCTGCCGTTAACATTATTGGAAGCGACGGTACTAACGAAACCAAATCAACAGAACAAAACGGAACACTAACAGTAAATCTTAATCCAAATACCGATTATCGTATTATTACTAGAAAAGGGGGTTTTCTTGCAGGTAGAGGTAAAGAAACCACATTCGGAATTAGTGAAAACAAAACAATCACACCAGTTATTTACATGACACCGAACGACGCACCCAGATTGGTAAACGTTATGTACGATTTTGGAAAATGGGACCTAAGACCAGAGTCAATGACTGCATTAGAAGAACTTGTTGAAATTCTACGTGACGACAACCCCAATATCACTATTGAGCTTAGCGCTCATACTGATGCCCGCGGTAGTGCAGAATTTAATAAAGAGCTTTCGCAAAAACGCGCGCAATCGGTTGTTGACTTTTTGGTTCTATATGGAATTGATGCAGAACGCCTTACAGCTGTTGGGTATGGTAAAGAGAGACCAAAACTTATTACACCAAAAGAGGCTGCTGAATTCGAAACACGACCAGGTTACGAGTTTTTGAAATCTGGAGCTATTTTAACCGAGACATATATTAACAGTCTCCCATTAGAAGAGATGCAAGAGATAGCCCACAGTCTTAATCGTAGAACCGAGTTTAGAGTCACAGGAACTGATTATGTGCCTCGTATTAGGAGAAGAAAATAAAATATTTCAAAAACGGCGGTGTCTCATAAGTGCCCAACTGCTGCGTTACTTCGATATTCGGGCTCAGTC
>DAOOBP010000205.1:0-2661 GCA_035407925.1 Salinivirgaceae bacterium | reverse complement strand
ACAATCATACCGCCTTTTGTACGACATTTGATGTAACCTTTAACAATTTCGTCTTTTTCAAGAGCTTCATTAACTCGATCCCATGATCTTAACGCTCTTGCCTTTCTGTGTGATAGAACCAATTGGCCATTTTTATCTTCCTGGCTTTCCACAAATACCTCTACTGTATCACCTACTTTTAGATCTGGATTGTAGCGAAATTCTGATATGCTTATAACACCTTCTGATTTGTAACCAATGTTAATAAGAACTTCACGTTTGTTCATTCCTACTACAACTCCGTCGGTTACTTCATTTTCAGCAATGGACGACATTGTATTGTCGTATATTTTTTCTAATTCTTCACGGTTGGCAGTTTCATCGACCAACATGTCGGAGGCGTACGCTTCCCAATCAAAATCTTTTGAGGATGTTAAAGCCTCGTTTGAGTTTTTGTTTTCTTCGTTCATTTTTGATTAATAACAGTTTAATTTTAATATATTAGACATTATGTATAGACAAGATATTTAGTGTTATATCTTTTCAGAACATACAAAAATCGGCTGCAAATTTAGTTCTTTTATTTCATATAGCACAAATATTTACATCATTTTTGTTTGATTTTTGAATCTTTACCTTTAGTTTTTTAACCGAAAAATATTAACTTTGTAAACTTTTGTTTGAATTGTTAATTGTAAATTACTTTTAACTTTCGTACAAACAGGGCATGTCCTGTCTCTACTTTACAAACTTTTAACTTTTAACTAAAACAATATGAAGTTTTTTATCGATACAGCGAACCTTGAGCAAATAAAAGAGGCTCAAGATCTTGGAGTTCTTGACGGCGTAACAACCAATCCTTCGCTTATGGCAAAAGAGGGAATCAAAGGCGAACAAAACATACTTAACCATTATGTTCAGATATGTAATATTGTTGACGGTGACGTGAGCGCTGAAGTTATAAGCGCCGACTATGAAGGTATAATTAAAGAGGGAGAAAAATTGGCTTCGTTACACAAAAATATTGTTGTAAAAGTACCAATGATTAAAGATGGTATTAAAGCTATTAAGTATTTCTCTAACAAAGGAATAAAGACAAATTGTACCTTGGTATTTTCGCCCGGTCAGGCGCTATTGGCTGCTAAAGCAGGTGCTACTTATGTATCGCCGTTCATTGGTCGCCTGGACGATAATTGTACTGACGGGGTGGAGCTTGTCAGACAAATTGTTAATACATATAACTATTACGAATTTCCGACACAAGTTTTGGCGGCTTCAATACGTCATTCAATGCATATTATTAACTGTATGGAAGCAGGTGCAGACGTTGTTACTTGTCCGCTTAACGCAATTATGGGTTTGTTCAAACACCCCCTTACTGATATAGGATTGCAACAATTTCTTGCTGATTACAAAAAATTAAACGAATAACGTTATGATAATTAAACTATACAAAGAAAATCCAAATCCACGACAAGTTAGTCAGATTGTTGAATCTCTTGCCAACGGTGGATTAGTTATTATTCCAACCGACACAGTTTACGGTATTGCATGTAGTTTAAGTAATGTACAAGCAATAGAAACACTTGCAGAAATACGTAACAAAAAAGTTAAAGAGGCTAATTTTTCAGTTATGTGTTACGATATCAGCCAAATATCCGATATCACTAAACCTCTTTCAACACAAACATTCAAACTGTTGAAAAGGAATCTCCCAGGACCGTTTACTTTTATACTCGAGGCAAATAATAAATTGACCAAATTGCTGAAGTTTAGTCGAAAAAGTGTGGGGATAAGAATTCCAAACAACAATATTGCACTTGAAATAATTCGTGCTTTGAACGAGCCGTTGGTTATAACATCGGTAAAAAACGATGACGACGATATTATTGAATATATTACTGATCCTGAGTTGATTTACGAAAATTATAAAGATATTGTCACATATGTTGTCGATGGAGGTATAGGCAATAACGAGGGTTCAACCGTTGTAGATTGTACAGCCGATGAGCCTGTAGTTATAAGACAAGGAGAAAAGGAGTTGTTGCTTTAATATTTTTTTTCTATAAGAGAACGTAATAAACAACTTTATTTTAAGATGTTTAACATAAATGAGTGAGCGAAAAATCATAATGTTTAGTTAAATTTATCAATTTATTTTTATTTTTAATTCTATTCAATTTAATTTGATAATTTTGCAAACTCAATGATATTTCGTTTTTTAAAAAAGAGCTTTGAGTTATACATTATTCTGTTATGAGATCATTTAAAGTGCAGTCGAAACCAAAACACATTTTAGACTTAATCACTTACGATTTAACAACATTTTTCTACGAAGATGACTATGAAGAGATTTATAGTGAAGAGATATTGGACTCGTTTCTAATAGATTATAGAAAAGAGTTACCATGGAAGGAGTTTGGTATTTTTGATACGGTTGTTTTTCGCGTTTTTACTGAAAAATCAAATCTTACAGGAACAAATCATATAAATGTAACTTTACACAGCGAAGAGAAAGAGATATCTACCGACAAAACTAAATTGTTACTACAAAAACTTGAGGAGTTATACGGACCAGACGATAATTGCCGTAGCTTGAAAAGCGCTGATGAGGTACAAGCTTTGAATGATGGCAATGTGGTTAGAATGTGGACATTGGACGCTGAACATAACGTTTATAGT
>DAOOBP010000204.1:0-2667 GCA_035407925.1 Salinivirgaceae bacterium | reverse complement strand
TGAGAGTGATTGATTGGAGACTCGAACTCCAGACCCCCTGCTTAAAAGGCAGGTGCTCTACCTGCTGAGCTAATCAATCTCAATAACCCCTTTTTAGGGACTGCAAAGATATATTTAAAGATTCATATTTTCCAAATTTTTTACGGTTTTTTTTCATTTTTTCAAAACACCACACTTTAGTTGCTT
The DNA here is from genome assembly GCA_035407925.1 of Salinivirgaceae bacterium. Classification (GTDB taxonomy): domain Bacteria; phylum Bacteroidota; class Bacteroidia; order Bacteroidales; family Salinivirgaceae; genus JAAYQU01. The sequence goes on along the minus strand of DAOOBP010000204.1, from coordinate 2,481 downwards.
GACTTTTAATCAATTACAAGAAAAAAATATTTATCTTTTTTAAGCAACTTGTTTTATAAATATTCGTTTTATAATAAATATGATAAAATTAAATATTATATTTACATTTTTAAAAAAATTTTATTTATTTTGCAATATATTTTTATTTAAAACAAAGCGTACAATGAAAAAAACTTATTTATTGTTAGCAAGCGTTAGCTTATTTTTATTTATAAGTAACAATGCTTTTTCCCAACCTAGTTATGGTGGACAACCTTTAAGTTTTGCTAAAAACAATCCACTGTCTAATGAAATTGATTATATAACAATTACCCCACCAGATATGCAGGCTACCATAGCCGAAGCTGATTATCTTGAACAAAACGATGGATTTTATAGAATTGCAACAATTATTCCTGTTAATTTAAACATGGAAAACTCTGGAACTTGGGATTATTTAGAAGACGGAACAAAAATTTGGCGACTTCATATAAATATGGAAGGTGCTAAAGGTCTTGCATTATATTATAAAGACTTTCACTTGCCAAAATATTCCCAATTATTTTTATATAACGAAAATAGAAAACAAGTAATTGGTGCTTTTGATGATAGAAATAATCCAAAAATGTTTTCTGATTTCTCTACCGAAATTATTCAAGGAGCTGACACATATATCGAATACATACAATATCCTCAAGCAACAGAAGATGCTAATATAGATATTTATAACATAGCTTATATTTTTAGAGGAATTTCACAATTGATTGGCAAATACGAAAACAGCACAAAAGACCCTGGAAGCCTTGGTGCCTCAGGTCCTTGTCAAGTAAACGTAAACTGTCCTGAAGGAGCTGACTGGCAAACACAAAAAAGAGGTGTTGCTGAAATTTATTGTGTTCAAGGTTTTTTTGGAGGACTTTGTACTGGGACTTTAGTTAACAATACAGCAAACGATGGAACTCCATATTTTTTAACAGCTGACCATTGTGGTGGTGATGCTTCAAATTTTACTAATTGGCAATTTTATTTTAACTATGAGGCTAGTGGTTGTACAAATCCTGGTACTGCACCTGCCTACAATACTGTTACAGGAGCTGTAAAAAGAGCTAGAGGACCTGAAAACGGAGGTTCCGATATGCTACTTTTAGAACTAAATACAGATCAAGCAACTTTAGCAGGCTACAATGCTTATTATAATGGTTGGTACAGAGGTACAGATGCTAGTCCTAGTGGAGTATGTATTCATCATCCAAGTGGAGACATTAAAAAAATATCAACATATACTTCACCTTTAACTTCAGCTACTTGGCAAATGAGTTCTCCATCAAATGCTTGGTGGCGTGCAAATTGGGCACAAACACAAACTAACTGGGGTGTTACAGAACAAGGTTCTTCTGGTTCTCCTATTTTCAATAACAACAAACTTGTAGTTGGAACATTAACTGGTGGATCTTCTGAATGTGGTGCATCTGCTAACCAACAAATGGATTTATATGGAAAATTTGATTATCACTGGATGTCAAACGGTAATACAGCTGCCGACCAGTTAAAACCATGGCTAGACCCAAACAATTCAGGAGTTGAAGAATGCCCGGGATTTGATCCAAATGACATAGGCGGCGATGCTCCTGTTGCTGATTTTGTTGGAAATCCTACAACTGTTGAAGTTGGCGGAACTGTTAATTTTACAGACCAATCAACCAATAACCCAACATCTTGGGAATGGACTTTTGAAGGAGGCACACCTCCTACACTCTCAGGAACTCAAAATCCAATTGTTACCTATAATACTGCGGGGACATTTACCGTTACAATGATAGCCACAAATGCTGCAGGTAGCGACACAAAAACAAGAACAGATTACATTACTGTTGTGGACCCTGGTACTTTAACTGCAAACTTTGTAGCAGACCAAACAACAGTAAATGTTGGCGGAACAGTTAACTTTACAGACCAATCGGTAGGTAATGTTACTTCTTGGAATTGGCAATTCGATGGAGGAAATCCACCCACAAGCCAAGATCCAAACCCATCTGTAACTTATGGAGCTGCTGGCACTTTTAATGTTACACTAACAGTTAGCGATGGAACAAACCAAGACGAAGAAGTTAAAGTCGGATATATTCATGTAACAGATAATACAGCCGGTCTTCATGCTGCATTTGTAGCATCTAGTTATAATATTATTGCTGGCGAGTGCATTAATTTTAATGACCAATCTACTGGTAATCCAAACTCTTGGGCTTGGTCATTCCCTGGTGCAACACCTATAAACTCAACAAACCAACATCCAACTAACATATGTTACCCAAATCCTGGAATTTACGATGTGGTGCTACAAATTCAAAGTGCACAGGGGCAAGACACGTATATTTGTCAAGCGTGTATAGTTGTTAATCCTGACCCAAACAATCCTATTGCTGAGTTTGAAGCTAATCATAGAGTTATTCCTGTAGGTGGAGTAGTGCGTTATACAAATCTTTCCGAAAACGGACCATTTAA
>DAOOBP010000203.1:0-2677 GCA_035407925.1 Salinivirgaceae bacterium | reverse complement strand
CTCACACCATCACGCTCAACGCATCATTAATTGTTTTTTTGTCATGTACTAAGATTTTTTTTACTAATTTTGCCCAAAAGAGATATATAATGACCGGCGTAGTTTTAAGCACTGCATATTTTCCTAATATACAATATTTTACGAAATTAGTTTCAAACGAAACAGTGTTTATTGAATATCACGAACATTTTATGTGTCAGAGCTTTAGAACACGAAGTTGTATATATGGCGCTAATGGGCTTCAAACGCTGAATGTTCCCGTTGAAAAATATTCAAACAATACGAAAATATCGGAAATAAAAGTTGCTTATCATCCTGAATGGCAGAAAATTCACTGGAGAAGTATTATGTCAGCTTATAACAATTCGCCTTATTTTGAGCATTATGCCGATAGTATAAAACCAATATTCAAAAAAAAATATGAACTGTTATTTGAAATGAATTTAGAGATATTGCAATTGTTGCTTGAAATCCTGAAAATTAGTGTAGATATTAGACAAACTGAAAATTATGAAACATCGATTGATAACGATTGGAGAAACGGTATTCATCCTAAAAAACAATATTCGAAAATTGATGATAGCTTTGAGCCGTTTCGATATTATCAAGTTTTTGCCCATAAACATGGCTTTATCCCAAACTTATCAATACTTGACACCATATTTTGCGAAGGACCGGCAACAATTAATATAATAAATAAATCGATAAAAGCTGTTTAATCAAATTCAAAATCACTATATTAACAGCCTGAAATATACATAGCAATTATGAACCGTTTTTTTCTTATTATAATTATTATATTTCTGAATATTAGTCATTTAACTGCAAAAAAGTTTGACCAGCTACAGTTTGTTAGATACACTACTGAACACGGTTTGCCTGTCGGTACTGTCTGGAAAGTTTATCAAGACTCATGTGGCTATATTTGGTTTGGCACCGAAAATGGACTTACTTTTTTCGATGGTTTGCAGTTTAAAACATTTTCTACTAGCAGTTCAAAAACAAAATCTTTGAGCAATAATAAAATTTACGACATTATTCAAGGGCACAACAAAAAGACATATATAGCCACTGCCGAAGGAATTAACGTATTTGATAAAATATCGGGGAATTTCTCTGTTTTAGAGATTAACGACACTGTAATTAACTATCAAAATCAGCCTGTTAGGAGTCTTTTTGTCGAATCAGATTCAATTCTTCTAGCTGGATATCAAACTCTTGGACTTGTACGTATCAATTTAAAAACTAAAAAAGCAACAAATGTTAAACTTGCTGACGGCAATTTATATGTCCGCTCTATCGCAAAAACAGAAGACCAAAAGTATTTAATATCAACATTTGGGAAAGGTTTTTTTGTAGTTGACCAAAACGGAAAAATTGAAAACTATCGCGTATGCGAAAATCACAAAGACCCAATTGAGCTTGAAGGACGAAACCGTGTTAATCAGGTGTTCGATTACGACAAAAAACAGTATTTGTTAGCAACCGAACGAGGACTGTTTTGGTTCGATAAGCGCAATAAAACTATTTCAGAAGTTGCTATTACAAATTTTAAAAATAAAAATGGAACAGCTCCACAAGTTAGAAGAATATTGCGAGATAGTAATAACAATATATGGATTGCGACTTACGCAGGATTATTATTCATAGAAAATAATAATATCGAGGAGGGACATCTGTTTGAGACACAGGAAAATAGTGAATACTGCATATCGAGCAATCGACTACTCGATATAATGGAGGACAGGGGAGGCTCAATTTGGGTAAGCAATTTTGATGTGGGTGTCAATGTTATACATGGGACTGATGTGCGTTTCCACCATGTTTGCAAATCAGAAGCTCCAAACTCGCTTCCTGCAAATATTGTAACTGCTTTTGAAAAGCTCGATAATCGTAGAATGCTAATAGGTACTACCGGAGGCGGTATATCAATATTTAATTTAGATACAGACGAATTTATTAATCTTAATCAAAAATATAAAACACTAAGTAGCAGGGTGTTATCCATACATAAAGATAAAGCAGGAATAATATGGATTGGAACATGGGGCGAAGGGTTACAAAAATTGGATATTGGCACTGGAAAAGTAAGTTCATATAAAAAAGGACATCTTCAAGATAAATCTCTCGATAACAATACAGTTATTCAAATTGTTCAAGATGATATGGAGCATTTGTGGATAGCCACATTTAGCGGTCTAAACAGGCTAAATATAAAAACTAATGAAATAGAGCAATTTAATGAATGTTTAGGAATAGGAAACACGGCTATATACGCCATTTTCAAGGATCTTGATAACTCTATTTGGTTAGGAACAAACGGAAAAGGCCTTATATTATTTAATCCCAAATCAAAATCTGTTGAAAGATATGTAGCCAATGAATCTGATTCGCTTTCAATCGCAAGCAATACCATATATTATATAACAAAAGACACTCAAGGTAATTACTATATAGGTACGGAAAAAGGTATATCGGTTTTGAAATCGGGCGCAAATAAGTTTTACACCATCGATGAGTCACATGGGATTTCAAATAATATTGTTTGGGCAATAATTGAAGATAGCAAACAAAACTTTTGGATTAGTGGAAACAAGGGAATAACTCGATATAACTCAAATATAGAAATATCAAATCCCGAAGCCTTTAAAACTTACGGAAGAAAAGATGGCTTAAG
>DAOOBP010000202.1:0-2690 GCA_035407925.1 Salinivirgaceae bacterium | reverse complement strand
AAAGAAGATGTTATGTAACGTTTTGCTGCTTCTTCATTTAGATTTTCTTCTCTGATTAATGCTTGAGCATCCTCCTTTTGCTTTTTTTGAGCAAATACAAAAAATGAATCTATAACATTCGCTTTGTCTTGAAGAGTGTCAAGGTCGGTTTCGTTTATGAAATCAACAACCAAACTCTCTTTTGCTCTATTCCCTACACTTGCACGTATCACCCTACGAATTTCATCGATTAAGTCAGTTTTGTTTTTGTTTTTCTTGTTATGCTCAAAAATCAATTCAAGAATGTAATCAAGGTTTATTTCCTGCGATTTCAGCAAGTCAACTTCAAACACAACATCATCCCAGTCGATGGTAGATTTTTCCGGCTCTTTACCGCTTTTCTCTCGTCTTAACCAATCACGAATATCATTGTAAGTAGAGCGATAATCCTGCACTGTCCGTTCTTTGAGCAATTCAATTTGCTGCATAGTTGCAAAGTCCTCATCCGATATGAAATGAGTCTTTTTAAATTCTTCGACAGCTTCTGGATTGTTGATGTCAATCGTTTGTAGTGTTTTGAGATGGTTAAACTCATCGTAGTTTTGGAGTATGTTTTCAATTCTCAAATACTCCCCGAATAATTTTACAAATTCCTTTTTGTCTTTCTCTTTTACGATTTCGTCAGGGTTAGGAAATTTCTCATTTAACTCTTTGACTACTTCCACATAACCTCTGCGTGCTTCACCTGTAATAATATCTGTAAAGCCTTCCAGGTATTCTTTGTAACTCTTTTCAAGAACTACATTCTTGGTATTCTTGTCGCCAAAAAGTGTAATAGCATCGATAGTTGCTTGTTCTAAATCACGGAATGTTACAATGTTACCAAAGGTCTTTGTGGCATCATAAATTCTGTTTGTTCGTGAAAAGGCTTGAATTAACCCGTGATAGCGTAAATTTTTATCAACAAACAAAGTGTTGAGTGTTGGAGCATCAAACCCGGTTAAGAACATACCGACTACAATGATTAAATCAACCTCTTTGTTTTTTACACGTTTGGCAAGGTCGCGATAATAATTCTGAAATTCATTGCTATCAACGCTATAACTTGTTTTGAACATTGCGTTATAGTCATTGATTGCTTTAGTTAAAAACTCCTTGGCAGTAACATCCATTGCCGAAGGCTCAAAAGTCTCATCAGCTATTTCACCTATTGCACTCTGCTCTTCGTTTGCTGCAAAAGAGAAGATTGTCGCAATTTTTAAAGGCTTGTCACTGTCTTTTTGCAGTTTGTTTAATTCTTCGTAATAGCATTTAGCTGCATCCACACTGCTTACGGCAAACATTGCATTAAACCCTTTGTTGCTTCCCTGAGTCCTATGCGTTTTTATTCTGAAATTCTGTAAAATGTACTGAGATATTTCTTTGATGCGTTCCGGATGAAGCAATGCTTCTTTGTTTTCTGCCGCATTCAGTTTTTTTTCGTCTTGTTCGCTTTCGATGTTTTTAAACTTAGGACGAACGTCATTATAGTCAACTTTGAATTTTAGTACTTTTTCATCTCTAATAGCATCTGTTATTACATAAGCGTGCAATTCACGACCAAAAACACTTGCGGTAGTTTCTGCACCTAAAGCATTTTGCGGGAAAATAGGTGTTCCTGTAAAACCAAATTGATAATACTTTTTGAATTTCTTCTTTAAATTCTTTTGAGCCTCACCAAACTGCGAACGATGACACTCATCAAAAATGAAAACAACTTGCTTTTGATAAATCGCTAAATCACTCTCACTCTTCATGAGGTTATTTAACTTTTGTATAGTTGTTACTATAATCCTATTATCGTCTTTTTCTATATTTCGCTTTAAACCTGCTGTACTTTCTGATCCGTTCACACTATCGGGAGAAAATCGCTGATATTCCTTCATAGTTTGATAGTCCAAGTCTTTACGGTCAACTACAAAGAATACTTTATCAATAAAATCCAATTGCGTGGCTAAACGTGCCGCTTTAAAACTAGTAAGCGTTTTGCCGGAACCTGTTGTGTGCCATATATAACCACCACTTTCTGGCTTAGACCAGTTTTTAGCCTTATATGAACTTTCAATTTTCCACAACATTCTTTCCGTAGCTGCAATTTGATACGGTCTCATAATTAAAAGTGTATCGCTTGTATCAAAAACCGAATAGGTTAGCAATACATTCAACAATACTCTTTTTTCAAAAAATGTTGCTGTAAAATCTTTTAGATCTTTTATCAGCATATTGTCAGCTTTTGCCCAATTCATGGTAAAGTCAAAGCTGTTCTTGTCACGTTTTATAGTGTTCGCAAAATAACGGGTATCCGTACCGTTCGAAATAACAAAAAGCTGTATGTATTTAAATAATGAATTTTGGCTATTTAAACTCTCCTTGCTGTATCGGTGAACTTGATTAAATGCTTCACGAATAGCAACACCTCGTTTTTTTAATTCAACCTGAACCAATGGCAAACCATTTACTAGGATGGTTACATCATAGCGATTGGCATGATAACCTTTCTGTTCAAATTGTGATATTACCTGTACTTTATTTCGTGTGACATTTTTTTTATCAACCAAGTAGATATTTTGAATATGCCCATCATCAAAAACGAAATCGTAGATATAGTCGTTGTGGATTTTTCTTGTTTTCTCAACAAGGTTATCGCTTGGTTTGTCCAAATATTCTTCCAC
>DAOOBP010000201.1:0-2694 GCA_035407925.1 Salinivirgaceae bacterium | reverse complement strand
CGTTAGCCACAATAAAAAGAAACCTAAACGATAGATAATATGAAAATAATAAATGTAAGAGAGACCCAAAAAGTTGAGACACCTCACAAAGTAGATGTAAGAAAACTTTACGATTATGACAACGCACAAGCAATGCATATAACACTACAATCAGGCGAAACGCTTAAACCTCATATTACCCCAGTTGATGTATTTTTTTACATTCTAGAGGGTGCAGTTGATGTTCGGGTTGGCGACGAAACAATGACAATTGAAAAAGACAATTTGGTCGAAAGTCCAAAAGATATTGTACATTGCTTGTCGAATTCATCAACATCAAAAGCAAGAATTTTAGTTGTAAAATCGCCTAAGCCCACAACACAAACCAAATTATTGTAAACTCAAATAAATACTTATGAAAATTGGAATAATTTTAGAAACAAAAGAGTACGAAAAAGCGTGGAACGCTTTTCGGTTTGCTGTTACAGCAAAAAAACAAGGACATGAAGTTAAAGTGTTTCTAATGGGAGAAGCTGTTGAATGTGAAGGTTTGACACATGAGAAATACAATGTTGATGAACAATTAAATAATTTCATCAAAGAAGGCGGAGAGCTATTGGCTTGCGGAACGTGCCTTAAATCAAGGCAATTAGACGATAATACAAGTTGCCCAATATCAACAATGAATGATTGTTTGAATATGGTGCTTTGGTCTGATAAAACTGTAACTTTTTAATAACTTAAAAAATCAAATTATGTTTTGTAATCAATGTCAAGAGACAGCCAAGAACACAGGCTGCACAATTAAAGGAGTTTGCGGAAAAACCGAAGAAACTTCTAATCTTCAGGATTTGTTAATGTTTGCTTGTCAAGGACTTTCGTATTTGACAATTGAAGCCCGAAAACAAGGAATAGACACAAATGCCGAGAGTAAACACATTACTAATTGTCTGTTTATGACTATCACCAATGCAAATTTTGATGATAAATCAATCATTCAGGCAATTAAAGATGCTATTAAGTATCGTGATGAATTAAAAAGCAAAGTTAAAATTGCAGAGAATCATCCGTCAATTAATTGGAATGGAAAAACCGATGAAGACTTTAATGCAAAAGCAAAAGAAGTTGGAACATTAACTTACGACTCCAATGAAGACATTCGCGGACTGAAACAATATGTTTTGTTTGGAATAAAAGGAATGGCGGCTTATGCTGAACATGCTTTCAATCTGGGTTTTGAAGAGCAGGAAATTTACAATTTTATGGAAGAAAGTTTGGTGATGATTACCAAGCCAATAGAATTGACCGATGCTTTTAATTGGGTTGTAAAAACAGGCGAATATGGTGTAAAAGTAATGGCTTTATTAGACAAAGCAAATACCGAAACATTCGGAAATCCAGAAATTACGAATGTAAAAATCGGAGTTGGCAAAAATCCTGGAATTTTAATCAGTGGACATGATTTAAAAGATTTAGAGCAACTTTTAATTCAGACCGAAGGCAAAGGAATTGATATTTACACACATTCCGAAATGTTGCCTGCAAATGCATATCCAAATTTAAAGAAATACAAACATCTGGTTGGTAACTATGGTAATGCATGGCATCGTCAGTTAGAAGAATTTGAAACTTTTAATGGGCCTATTTTATTTACAACCAACTGTTTAGTTCCACCACGAAAAGCAACAACATACAACAACAGAGTTTTTACAACCGGTGCAACAGGAATGCCTGAATGGAAAAGAATTGAAAAGAAACTACCAAACGGACACAAAGACTTTTCAGAAATTATTGAATTAGCAAAAACTTGTCCACCTCCCACAGAAATAGAAACAGGCGAAATTACAATTGGTTTTGCACACAATCAAGTTCTTGCACTTGCCGACAAAGTCCTTGATGCTGTAAATTCTGGAGCAATCAAAAAACTAGTTGTAATGTCAGGTTGCGATGCACGACAAAAAACTCGTGAATATTACACCGAATTTGCAAAGCAACTACCAAAAGATACCGTAATTCTTACTTCAGGTTGTGCAAAATATCGCTATAACAAATTAAAATTAGGCGATATTGCTGGAATTCCAAGGGTATTAGATGCAGGACAATGTAATGATAGTTATTCTTGGGCATTTGTTGCATTGAAACTAAAAGAAGTTTTAAAATTAGACGATATAAACAAACTTCCGATAGTGTTCAATATTGCTTGGTACGAGCAAAAGGCAATTATCGTACATCTTGCTTTATTATATCTTGGCATTAAAAACACTCATGTTGGGCCGACTTTGCCAGGATTCCTAACGCCGAATCTTTTAAAAGCGGTACAAGAAAGTTTTGGTGTACAAACAATCAAAACAGTAGAAGAAGATATGAAAATTTTTGAACTTGCTTAAACCAAATGATTATGGAAGAAGATAAATTAATATGTACTTGTATGGATGTTTATAAAAGCACCATAGTAAAAGCCATTAAAGAGAAGAATTTAAAAACCGTTGAAGAAGTTGGCGTAGAGACTGAGGCAGGAACAGTTTGCGGACAATGTCAGGATGATATTCAAGAAATACTTGACGAAATAAATGGGAAATAATTACTGTGGCTAACAAAGGCTATGTGCAATAAGGGTTTCAGTGGGTATTTAAGCATTCTGCCCCGCTCAAAATTCGATGTCGATGGACAGGGAAGTAGTCCGCAATCCCTTACTGCACATAGCCTCAACCGTTA
>DAOOBP010000200.1:0-2695 GCA_035407925.1 Salinivirgaceae bacterium | reverse complement strand
TTTTTTGACAAATATTAGTAAAACCTTGCACTTAAATAAGGGAAAATGCATATATATTACTTAAAATCAAAAGAATAGGACTTTTTCAGTAGACCCTAAAATAAAAAAATAAAGCCAACTATCTCGTGATGATTTAGTTGGCTTTATTGTATAAATTTCTAACTCTGTAAAAAATATTACATCTATTTTTGGAACCTACATTTCGAAAAATGTTTAGAAATTTTACTGTTTTTTGTTTCTGCGATTATCTACAATCAAATAAGCTGACGATAAGGCAAGTAAAAATAGTAAACCTTTGTTTCCTATAGGAGAAGAACTACCGGGTGGGTCGGGCGGTTTAGGTGCCCTAAATCCAGTTGAGTTATTGTCGTTTTTATCATCTGACAACGTTTCTCTTCCAATCCGTTTTTTCCCAAATCTCTCTTTTTGCTGTGAATAGAGCGACAATGAGGCTGTTAATATTATCAAAGTAAATACCAAATATAATCTCTTTTTCATTTTATTTCTATTAGTTTTATTCTACAAATAGTTTTTGGGAATAATAGCCTTGTTTGCTATTTATTACGACAACAAATATACCACTTTTATTGTTATTTTTTATTTTATGACTATGTACCCCATTTAATTTTTCATAATAAACTAATCTACCGGTTACGTCATATACTATTACACTTCCTGTTATTGGTTCGTGACTTTTAATGTTAATAACATCTTTTACCGCAAATATATCTGTTTCAAATTTATTTGGAATGTTAGTTGCTATACCTACAACTTTTGGCATTACACGTATTGAGAATGTATTGTAACTATTTTCATCTTCACCCAATAAACTATAAGGATACTCAAGATTATGATACTTATCTGTTTTTTTATTGTATAGATAAACGTCAAAACCGTCGCTGATACTGTTTTTGTTCAGAATTAATTTTGACGACAACCCCCTGTTATTTACAAATCCTATTGGAACATCTATAAAATGATTAGGCTCTAATGTGTTAAGTAGGTTTTCGTTGACTGATGACAGCATCATTTTAGTATTATTAGGTCCGCGAATACTAAACACTTTAAGCCGTTCTTCTTCGGGGAAAAATGGAGGAACAAAAGCGTCAATATCGAAGTTTATTTCATTTAATGCTTTTGGATGAAATAGAATGGCTGTTTCACTTGTAGCAAATTCATTGACAATTGATAGACGAAGAATTTTTTCAGAAGAATTTTCATCGTTTTTTACGTAAGGTTTATAACTATGAACACGAGCATTATTGTTTATTTCTAATGTGGTTGAATTTACTGTAGAATCAACCATGATAAAAAAACCATTGCAAGAGGGAATTATTCCTGTTGTGCCTTCTGGAACACCAACACCAGTTTCATAATTGTAGGTAATATCAGTGCCCGATACACCATCGTACATATACACAGTTGACTGAATATTTTCTCTACTCCATCCTAAACTATTCCCCCAGTCAATAGCCGATGGATACGGATTCGCCAACAAATTCCATCCATCTGCATAATTTGTATTTGTTACAACAATTGAATGAGGACCATTGTTAAAAGCCCCGCTGAAATTTGCGTTATTATAAGTAGTACCAACGGTTATATAATATCCAAGCATATGTTCGGCAGTATCACCATTGGCATGTATTAATCGTTTGTAGGTTCCATTGGGTTCATCATATTTGTACATTGAGCAACCGACAAATTGGGCAAGACTTCTATTTTTATTTGGGAAACTTGAATAGTGTGGACATCTCACAGGTCCATAGTATCTTACTAAATACGACTGTCCAGTTACATTAACATTGGAGTTTCCTCGAACAACCAAAGACCCTGAACTTGTTGTATCTCCTCCTAAATGAAGATTTCCATTTACTGACAATACAATGCCACCTTCTTTTACAGTTAATCGCCCTTTGCTTGTTATGGTCATTTTTTTAACACTTGCGTTTTGTGATAATACTGGATGGTTTGTTACTTCTGGTATAGTTACGTCGTTTCCACTAAATGGTATATGTTTCAACGACCAGTTTTTAGCATCATTCCAATTTTCTGAGATATTGCCATTCCAAGTATTTAACCCACCTAACTGTATTGAAAATGGATTGTCTGTTGCTGAACTTGTGCAATAAATAGGATAATCGCTGTTGTTGAATGCATAAACGACAAAATAGTATGTAGTTCCTAACGTTAAACCTGTAACCTCAACCGAGGTTTGATCTCCCGAATATACCCATTGTGCTCCAGAATTTTGCCATACTGTGTTGGTGGTGTAAACATTAAAGCCTTCGGGTGCTAAATAGTTTTCTGCGACATTCATGCAAACCAATGAGTGTGTGCCGTTAACTCGTGTCCAGTTAATTGTTGCACTTGTTGCTGTAACATTACTAAATGTAATATCGTAATCTTGCGTTGTTGGAGGAAGTGAAATACTTACTGAGTTTGGATTTTTAAATGCCGTTGATGTGTTGAATATTGAGTATTGTGACTCATCGTTATATGCAAAAACTCTAAAAAAGTATTGTGTCTCTTTTGAAAGATTTGTTATAATTACGCTGTTGCCGCTTCCATTAAAGACAACTTGTTCTCCACTATTTCCCCAAGCCGAGTTGGCTACGTAATCAGTTAAATTTGTGGGTATTGTAAATACATTAGATGTGTTCATCACAACAATTCTGTTCATTCCATCTCCTTT
>DAOOBP010000199.1:0-2791 GCA_035407925.1 Salinivirgaceae bacterium | reverse complement strand
AAATAAAGGAGGACAATATGCGTAAAAAATTACTTATTGAACTTGAACAATTGCTTGGTTGTTGGTGCTTGTGGATGGAACGATTATCTAATCGGCAGTTAAGAAAAGAAATTAAGTTGCGTAAAAAGATACGTGACGGAAAGGTGCATTTATGGTAAAGGTATGTTATGAGTGCAATTGTGATATTAAGCCAGGTGATGCTTATTATGACGACGGATTAGGGACTTACTTGTGTCAGGAGTGTGGTGATGATAATTTAATTAGTATTGACAGTAAACATTATGTGTATCGAGAAGATTATCGAGATTATTATTTAGACGATGAATACTCGGACTTGCAGGTGTTTGAGTATGAATATTGATCACAGCAATTATTATTTCGTCGAAACACTAGTTACTAATTATTGCAATTGTGCTAACCCGGATTGTCCATATCACAGAGGGCAAGGTTTTCCGGTGACGATGTCACAGCATATTTATCGCTTGCCACACATCCGTAAACCGTTTTGCAGTTATAATTGCCGTTGTGATTACATTCGAAAGCATGGTATATACGCCGGTGTTAATGCGAAATGAACATTAGTATATATTGGCAACGTGGTGCTGATAATTTAATCCACGCCATTGTAGTAAATTATTGTGGGCAAAAATGCAAATATATTTTTAACGATTTTGCATTTTTTTGTTATATTGATGAGAATAAATTGTATTATAAGGTTCAATTACAGGAGGTAAATCCAAATGACATCACTTTGTGATCGTTGCTTACACGAAATAAATGGTGTATGTGAATTAGATGTTTGTCGATTTTACCCAAAATATAAATGTGACCTTGTAAAAATGGTGCAAGAACAATACCCGGATGTAAGCACAAGTAAATTATGGAATATGAATAACGGTGAATTGGATGCGTTGGTTAAAGGCGAACAATTTGATCGTCGTCCGGTATATTTAACACAAGACGAAATTAACGATATATTGTCGGTATTGCCGTGTAATGATGTGTTAATAGCCAAATTAAGGAGGGCAAGATATGGAACTAAAAATAAAAAATGAATTTGTAAGATTGTGTTTGTTATCGGCGTTGGAAGATAGGATTGACAAGTGTTACGAGTTATATCAAAAAACACAAAGAGGTTTGTATTTAAAAGAAATGCAAATGTTACACGAATTGGTGGTGCAATTAAATGCTGAAAATAATAATTGAAGAATTAAAGGGGGAAATAAAATGAATAAAGATGAATTACAAATTATTTTAAAAGAACATTCCTTATGGCTTTTAAATAATAACAACGGAAAACGTGCTAACCTATACGGTGCTAACCTATGCGATGCTAACCTACGCGGTGCTAACCTATGCGATGCTAACCTATGCGGTGCTAACCTAAACGGTGCTAACCTATGCGGTGCTAACCTAAACGGTGCTAACCTATACGATGCTGACCTATGCGGTGCTAACCTACGCGATGCTGACCTACGCGATGCTAACCTATGCGGTGCTGACCTACGCGATGCTGACCTACGCGGTGCTAACCTATACGGTGCTAACCTAAAAGATATTAAAATAAATGAAAACACCGTCGGGATTTCTAATTTATGTCCTGATGGTAGTTTTATTGGTTGGAAAAAATGTGCTGATAACACATTAGCAAAATTAAGAATACCGACAAGAGCAAAAAGAAGTAATGCAACAACCTTAAAATGTCGTTGTAGCGAAGCTAAAGTTTTAGCAATTTATGATAAAAATAACGAACCAATTCAAAAGACATTTTCCAGATATGACAGTGGTTTTATTTATGAAGTTGGAAAAATTGTTAAAGTTGATGATTTTGATGAAGAACGTTGGAATGAATGCTCTTCAGGTATTCATTTCTTCATCGACAAGGAAATAGCGAAACAATATAATTAAAAGAATTGGGAGGAGGAAAGAAAATGACAGTAAAAGAAGCGTTAGAAAATATTAAGTTAAGTAAAAGTGAAATTGATCGATTAGAATGGTCAGTTCAAGACAAGCGAGAATACGAACGGGATTTTAGGTTCATTACAAATGAGTATGAAATCTTAATCCAGCGTGATACAGCAAAGAAACCAAAAGTATTTATTAAACATATTGAAATCGAACTTGATGATAATGGAGTAGAAATTGCAAGGGAAGAACATAATCAATATATGTGTGGTGTATGTAATGAACCGATTGCGAGAAAAAGAAAATTTTGTGGTTGGTGTGGACAACGAATTGACTGGGAGGAAAAAACAGATGACAAAAGGGCAGATTTGGCGGTTAACCTATAAAAGTGGAAGCGAAAAATGGAACAAGTTTTGTTTTAAGGAGGTGAAGTAAATGAAATACACGATTGAACTATCAGAAGATGAATTGGTTGTTGTTTTAGTTGCTTGTGAGATTGGATTGAAAAGGTTAGAACAAATAAAAAGTCTTAATTATAGCTGTAATTCAAAAGAATTGCAGCACGAACAATTAAGTAAAATTGTTGATTATTTAAGTGAAAAACTAAGAAGTATTTTAAGTGAAAGTTGGATTGAATTAGAATGAGAAAAGAAAATGAATGAAATTAGGTTGGAAAGTGAGGTATAATAAATGAAATACACGATAGAAACAAAAGTAATAATTGAAGAAGATGGAACTTATACGGACGAAGAATTAGAAGAAAAATTAAAAGAACTTTTAGAAAATGTTGAGACTGGTTTTGGAAAAGTCACTTGTGAAGATGGTCAAGTGGTCGAGGTAAAAAAATGACAAACAAAGAAATTATGATAAGGGTTTTATTACTGCT
>DAOOBP010000198.1:0-2846 GCA_035407925.1 Salinivirgaceae bacterium | reverse complement strand
AGTGAAAAAATAGCAATGAATGTTTTTTACGATTGTCTTACAAAAAAATTCCCTAACTTTGCAGTCCTCAAATCAAAAACAAATTTGAACCCAATTAATTATCTGTAACTCTATGGCAGCAAAAAATAAACAAATACCTATAGCCGAAACGGTTTACGAAAAAATTAGAGCATTGTATAAACTTCAATGCATTGATAACGAGATTATTAAAATTGAAACTTTACGCGGAGAACTTCCTCTTGAAGTACAGGATCTCGAAGATGAAATAGCAGGTCTTGAAACTCGTTTAAATAAAATCAAAGATGAGATTAAAGAGCAAGAAAATACAATCTCAAATAAAAAGAACGAGATTGTTAGCGCTCAAACCTTAATTAAAAAATACGAAGAACAACAGATGAATGTTCGTAATAATCGTGAATTTGAGTCCATTGCAAAAGAGATTAGATATCAAAAACTTGAAATTGAACATCGTGAAAAAGATATACGTGATTTTACTGGAAGAATCAAGCAAAATCAAGAAGCATACGAAAAAACAAAGGCAATTTACGAAGAGAAAAAAGTTGATTTGGAGCACAAACGACCTGAACTTGATTCAATAATTGAAGAAACTAAAATTGAAGAAGATCGACTATTGGCTTCTAAAGAATCAGTTAAAAAACTTATCGAAGAGCGTTTATATAACGCGTATGCAAGAATCCAAAATAATGCAAAAAACCGTTTGGCTGTTGTTACTTTTGACAGGGAGTCATGTGGCGGTTGTTTCAATGCAATTCCTCCACAAAGAATGGTTGATATTCGTCAGTACAAAAAAATTATTGACTGTGAATATTGCGGACGTATATTAATTGACCCTGAGACAGCAGAAGAGGTAGCGAGCGAAATGCAGAAATAATAGAGTAGGCGGTGTCTCATAAGCGTCCAACTGCTGTACTTCGACAAGTTCAGCAACCACGTTACTTCGATATTCGGGCTCAGTCATGTACACTTCGGCTACGCTCAGCGCACCGCTTCATGTACACTCCTTCGCCCTCAATCTCAGCGCCTTGCATTTGGACACTTCTGAGACACCTTACCACTTTTTTGTTAAATGAGACTTTTGAGACAGCCTCCACGTTAGAAATTGAATTTATGAATAACTTTTTTAAAAAATAAGGATTTGATTATGAAAAGAACAAAACTGAATATACTTTTATTTTCCATATTGGTATTGCTTATAGTAGCATATGGAGTGGTCAGATATTACGATACAAGCGAGCTTCATTACTACAAACTAACTGAAAACTTTTACCTAAATAAAATCGACCATTTTTCAAAATACTCTATCCTCAAAAAAAGCAATAGCAATTATGAAACAGTAATTGAGAATGTTGAAGAGATGTCGGTTTTGGAGAATACTTATCTAATTAAATTCAAGGAAAATTCGGCGCTTAAATATCTATATCTGTACCCGTCCTCAGACAAATATATTGTGGCTGACAATATCAACGATTTAGATGGAATGATTTCGTCACAGAATATAGTATGGGATAATCCCTGGCAAGTTGCTGAGAATGAGACTTTAAACAATCCATCAAAGTTAACAAGTCAGATTTTGTTAATTCTGATAATATTGTTGGTTTTTTACATTATCGTTAGAAAATTCAATTTGAAACGAGCATGTCAAAAAAGCAAGAACGCAAGTATATGATTATTAAATACTTGAGTTTCATGCAATCTTAGACTGAAAAATTATAAATATTTAAAGTTGCTTAAACTGTTTTTTGCTATAAAACAAGAAACTTGTATCTCTTAGGTTACTATTGCGTACTCATGTTTTTTTTAAATAGAACAAAATATTGATTTTGTTGTTGATATCGAAACATTCGGAGCAGTATAGTATCCGATTTTGTTTAAGTTAAATCACAACAAACGTTTTATAATTATGAATAAGAAAAAAATTGCAGTTTTAATAGGCAGCTTAAGAAAAGAGTCTTATAATAGAAAAATTGCTCAACAATTGATAAGACTATCGCCCGAAAATCTAGAAATGGAAATAGTAGAAATAGGAAATTTACCACACTACAATGAGGATATTGATCAGGAACAACCTAATAAAGAATACGTGGAATTTCGTAAAAAAATAGGAGAAGCTGACGGTTTCCTATTTGTTACACCGGAATATAATCGTACTATTTCAGGAGTATTAAAGAATGCACTTGATGTTGCATCGCGCCCATACGGAAAGAACATGTGGAGTGGTAAACCCGGCGCTATCGTTAGCGTTTCGAAAAGTCCACTTGGTGGTTTTGGCGCCAACCTTGCACTTCGTCAACCGATGATGTTTTTGAATGTTTTGCTTATGCAAAACCCTGAGGCATACATAGGCAACGTACATACTTTGTTTGACGATAAAGGTAATTTGGTGGTTGAAACTGAGAAGTTTTTAAAAAACTTTATCGATTCATTTGCAAAGTGGAATGATAAGTTTTAAACGCGACAATAAATCCTAAACTCAATGCTATCCTCTGGACGAAATACATTGATAGTTCTGTAGGATTATTGAACACCAAAAAAAGATGAGATTCTATTTGTTTTTATAAGAGAGTCTCATTTTTTTTAGTACCTCGTTATGATTTAGTATCTTAGCTGCAAAATTAAGAGCACATGAACTTTTCCACAAATTATCAATTAGAATTAGCATACGAATTTGTTCAATATACTGGGCGAAATGTTTTTTTGACTGGAAAAGCGGGGACAGGAAAAACAACTTTTTTGCAGAATATCACAAAAACCACAACAAAAAGAAATATTATAGTCGCTCCGACAGGCGTTGCTGCAATTAATGCAGGTGGTGTCACAATACATTC
>DAOOBP010000197.1:0-2865 GCA_035407925.1 Salinivirgaceae bacterium | reverse complement strand
TATTTTTTGATGTGAGACAAAAATAAACAATTTTATACCAATTGTAATTTTATAAAAGATTGAACTTATATAAAATTTTACAATAGTTCATACCAGACTTCGCATGGAGCGGAGTTAAGGGGTAAATACCGATGTAACAATATACATGGTCCAAAAGAGTAATAGTGAAGTTTGAACTATAGTAGATGTTCAATCAGTATAAATTACAAGCGGTTAAAAGCCGAAATTTTTATCTAAAATTTCAGTACATTGAGAATGTCTAAAATGACGGAAGCAACGTTTTGTGATGAGCTAAAAAAGTCTTTTATTTCTGAAACGAACATGTGGACCTAAACTTGATACTCAAAAACATGACTATAATGTATGTGAGTTCCATATGACCTTTAATAAAAAAATTATGGACATATAAAACTATTGTCGTACTTTTGTGTCGCAGCATATTTTTGGATTTATTTATCACAACTTAAAGCTACTGAATTTCAGCAACTTAACCAAATTGACATGTTGCTTTATTATTAAAAATCAGCAAGTTAAACAACTTGCAAAAGTCAAGGTATTATTATAAACAATTTGCAAAATAAATAGGAAACTAGTGGTCTTGATTTTTATTTGACCTGCATAAAAATCGACAGTTTTTATGTAAGTTTGCATAAAAGTAAAACAGATGTTTTTTAAGGATATAGTTGGTCAGCAGGATATTGTACAAAAGCTTCGAAATTCGTTTACAAACGGACGATTGGGGCATGCAACGCTACTCGCAGGAAAAGAGGGGCATGGATGTTTGCCGATAACTTTGGCTATGTCGCGCTACATTATGTGTCGCGAGCGTTCAGAAAATGATGCTTGCGGAGAGTGCCCTTCGTGCAAGAAGTTTGACAAACTTGTGCACCCTGATGTTCATTTTATTTTCCCAGTTGTAAATAAAAAAGGCAAAGACCCTGTATCTGACAGTTTTTTGGTCGAGTGGCGTAAATTTCTGTTAGCAACGCCCTATGCTACAAGCAACGATTGGATACGCGAAATCGCCACCGAAAACAGCAAGGGAACTATTTACAAAGACGAAAGCGATCTGATAAATCGCAAACTAAACATGAAAAGCTTTGAGGGTTATCACAAAATAATGATAATCTGGATGGCTGAAAAAATGAACGACGTAACAGCTAACAAAATTTTAAAAATATTAGAGGAGCCACCACAAAACACATACTTCTTTTTAATAGCAACGCAGCCGGAGCAGCTGTTGCAAACGATTCTTAGCCGTACTCAAATCGTAAATATCCCTCCGATTGATGTAGCCGAAGTTGCCAGCTATTTATCAGCAAAATATGATATTGACAGTGCAAAAGCCACTGATTTGGCGTTTTTCGCAGAGGGAGATTTAGCACGTTCAATCGAGCTGTTCGATAGAGTTGATGAGCTTCAACAAAATATCGAAAACTTTAATAAATTTATAAAATTAAGTAAAAATGAGCAAACTACAGAGATTTGGGATTTTATAAACACACAATTGGACAGAGGTATGAGCTCCTACATTGAGTTTCTTAGTTATATTATGCACAATATCAGACATAATGTTACAGAAATTGCGATACCATCTGAAAATGTTTCCCAATCAACTGGTGCAGTAAAGCTCGACATAAATTTTCAACAAGCAAGGGCAATTTACAAGTTGTTAAACGATGCCATTTACCACATAGAACGAAATGTTTATCCGCAGTTGGTACTGTTTGATGTATCGTTGCAAATAAAAAAAATGCTGTAAATCAGCAGTTTATGTTAAAATGATAGACAAACTAACCATTGATAGAATCTACGATCGTGCCGATATTGTTGAGGTCATTGGCGAGTTTGTATCTTTGAAAAAACGTGGAGCGAACTATCTCGGTAACTGTCCTTTTCACAACGAACGCACACCATCTTTTACTGTATCGCCAGCGAAAAGTATCTTTAAATGTTTTGGATGTGGAAAATCGGGAAATGTTGTCGGTTTTGTTATGGAACACGAAAACATGACTTATGTCGAGGCTCTAAAGTTCTTGGCAAAAAAATATCATATCGAGATTGAGGAGACAGAACCCGATCCCGAGCAGCTTATCCAAAAGAATAAACGTGAAGCTCAACAAGTGTTGATAAGCTTTGCAAACGATTGGTTTAAAGAGCAGTTGCATAAAACCCAAGAGGGGCAAAACATAGGATTTAGTTACTTTCGAGAACGCGGATTTACAGACGTTATTATAGAGCGGTTTCAGTTAGGATATAGTCCATCAGACCGTAGAGCCTTTTCACAAGCCGCACTAAAAAAAGGGTTTAAAGCCGATGTCCTAACCGAAAGCGGTATGTCAATAGAGAGAAACGACACACTTTACGATCGCTTTTACGATAGAGTCATATTTCCCATTCAGGGAATAACGGGGCAAACTATTGGCTTTGCTGGGCGTACTATGCAGAAAGAGAGCAATATAGCCAAATATCTAAACTCACCCGAAACGGTTTTATATCAAAAAAGTAAAGTACTATATGGTATTTACCAGTCGCGCAGAGCGATAACTCAAAACGACTCCTGTTTCCTTGTCGAGGGATACACCGATGTTTTAAGTATGCACCAATGCGGAGTAGAAAACGTAGTAGCCTCGTCAGGGACATCGTTAACTACCGAACAGATACGCCTTATTAGACGTTTTACACAAAACCTGACAGTCCTTTACGATGGCGATAGTGCAGGGATTAAGGCTTCGTTGCGTGGTATCGACATGATTCTTACCGAGGGACTAAATGTTAAAGTGTGTCTTTTGCCCGAAGGAGAAGACCCCGACTCGTTTGCGCGCAAAAACAGCGCAAGTGCGTTTGTTGATTACATAAACAAGA
>DAOOBP010000196.1:0-2877 GCA_035407925.1 Salinivirgaceae bacterium | reverse complement strand
GCCTTAATTCGCTTATTGTCTGTGAATGTGTCTTTTCGAATGACGCACAACGGTTAGTATATGAAAAGTAGGCGATTTCGAAGTGCCAAATTTTCGGTTAAGCACAAAGTATAATACGAGCCAAAAGCCTTGAATTTACTACTGTTTCGCCTATTTTTTATATACATTGTTAGCGGGTCGTTGTTTTTGTTTATCAGTCATTTATGTGTTTTTCTATTCCATCAATTATTGATTTCCAATCATCAACGTGTAATTCGTGTCCTGTAGCTTCAAGGGTGATTAGATTTGAACCTTTTATTTTTTCTAGTAAAAAACCTGCATTCTTATAATGCCAAATTTTGTCGTCTGTTCCGTGGATAATTAAGGTGGGTTGTTTGATTTCGTTTAATCTGTTCCAATATTCTTCACCACCTTGCAATGCAGCGTGATTGAACATACTTATATAATTGTTGGCTCTATTGAACTCAGCTCTTATCAGTTTTTCACTTCTTTGTTTGTCAAATTGTTTCTTGCCACTCATTAATTCTGCACCCTGAATTAAATAGTTTACCACACTGTCTTCATTTGTCCAATTGACTGTACCTGCTTTACTATGGAAATCTAAAATACTCGTGTCCATTTCAGGTATAGTTGGGTCTGAGTCTCCCCAAGGGCCTGATGACATAAGAGTTAAGGAGTTAACTCTGTCGGCAAACTTTATTGATGCTATTTGAGAAATTAGTCCGCCCAAAGAAATCCCCACAAAATGTGCTTTGTCAATCTTGTAGCCATCCAATATTGAAATAGCGTCATTAGTTAAGTCAACAATATCGTATGGAGTAGAACCTGGTTCATAATTAGTGGATTTTCCTACATCTCTGTTGTCGTAACGAATAACAAAAAATCCTTTTTCAGATAATTGTTGGCAAAATTCAGTGTCCCAATACAGCATTGATACGGTTGCACCTGCTACCAAAAGGATTGCTGGATTTTTCTTATTTCCAAAACTTTCCGTACAGAGTTCAATGCCGTTTGTTTTAATTATTTTCTCTTTCATTTCTGTTTTCCTTTGTTTGCAACTGATTATTATCAGTCCTAAAATTAATATCCAAAGTAGTTTTTTTTTCATTTATCAATGTTTAACTGTTATGCTGGTATCTTTCACAATGCCCGCTAACGTTTGGCGGTATGGTTAGTTGCCGATTTCGAAGCACTTTCCTGTCAAGTTACAACTACTTTTGATACGGGCTGAAACGCTCGAATACGCACTGCACCGGCAATTAACTATACCGCGTGTTGGCTGCTGGTGTTCTTTGTATATCATTGTCAATCATTTTTTTAGCTCTCATTTTTATTTGTTATCTGTCTGCGCTAACCTAACCACGAAGCACAAATTTATTTTGTTTTTTTGTGCGTGGGCAATCCTAAAACCGCCCTCAAAGGCGGTTACTTGGGCAGGAAAGGCGGAAGCTCTTTTGCAAGCCTTTGGTTTGAGCGTTGGCTCGTGTGGGCTTGCAAATGTGCTTACGACTGTGCGTGGGCTAAATGTGATTTGACATTAAAAACTATATTTCAATTTAAACATAAACATATTGTAGTCCTTCAGATTCGCAAACAAATTATCTCCTTTGCCATCAAAAATTACGGTTGATAAAGTGATTTCTGAATTAATAGTGGCTTTGTAAGCAATCTCAGGCATATACACAAGGGCATAATTATCTTTTATATTATTCCAGTCGGTAACTATGAAACCACCACCAATAGGAGCTACTTTTAACTTTTCATTGAAAAATTTCTTTTCGTACCGTAAAAAGAAATAGTCATTCAGGTTTTCGGCTCCTCTTTCGTGAAGAAACCCGTGTAGGTACTGAAAATTTAGATAAGAGCCATCGCTGAAATTGTAATCACCCCCGATAACAAATTTTATGTATGGCTTTGTTTTGTCCAATAGAATTGTGTCCTGCGTTACAGGAACGGGTGACAGCGGATAAAAGGCTGATAAATCATTGGTCATTATCACATTTTGCTCAGGGATAAATGCTGCTGCCTCAGCCCAAAAACCAATACCTGCAATGCTTGTTGCCAAATCAGCACCAATGATATGGGTTCTTGCAAATGAAAGTTGTGAATTGATATTAATTCCGCCAAATGTATCAACAGGAATAAAAGTATTTTTTGTTGCGAAAGGTAATCCATCCCGTCCCCAAACATAACTTAGAGAAAAGTCAACACCTTTAGCAAAACCTTTAAATTTTAAACCCGCAGTTGAACTTTCTCCTAAATTATATTTAGGCATCATTAAAGTATCAGAGAAACCTTTTAAAACCATTCCTTGAGGTAATTCCATAGACGGATTTAAAGCATTTGCAAAAATTCCAAGAGGCATATTTGCAGGCTGGAAGAAAGGAATAAAAATCCCTTGAAGCGAGAAGTCGTTGTTTAAATAGTAATTTAGGTTAATGGCATCAGAACCACGACGACGACCAAAATCAAGAATATCCTCCAAATCTAATGGATTAAGATTGTCGGTTGGATTTAATTTATCGGCAGTTCCCCAAACAATGCGTTGACGACCAATAGTTACATCTAAATTTTTAGTAAGAAAACCATACAACTGAAGGTATGCTTCCCTGATTTCCAAATTATAGGGGTCAACAATTCCTTTGTTGTACAAATTACTTGATTGTGTAATACCGGGCAAGCCAATATTTCGAAGCCAAACTTCGCTGTAAAATTTTGAATTATCGGTAATTTTTTTGTCAAGTCTTAAAGTCAGACGATTTTCGTTCCAAGCCCAATCGTTGGGTGATTTAAGCAAAAAACGTTGGTCGGTTAAAAGTTCTCCTGACAGTTTGAGGTTGTTTTCTTCTTGTGCATTAGTTACGCTTGAAACGGTAA
>DAOOBP010000195.1:0-2916 GCA_035407925.1 Salinivirgaceae bacterium | reverse complement strand
CATATATTGTAAGCAATTTTTCAACGTCAGCCTTTAGTTCACGAAAATTATTCACTATAGGCGTTTCATCAATGCCCTTACCGCTACCTTCTGCAACAGGTTTGACAAATAGCGGAAAATTGAAATTAGGCTTTTTTAACTCTTCCATAGAATCGACCACCCAAAAAGCGCCTGTGCTAATACCTTGGTCTCTTAAAAATCTCTTTGTTGCCGATTTTTCAAGTGTAAGCGCCATCGTCAGTGAATCGGAGAAAGTAAATGGGATTTCGAATGCTTCTAATAGAGCAGGGATTTGAGCTTCACGTCCGCGACCAAACATGCCTTCGGCGATGTTAAATACTAAATCCCATCGCTTTCCGTTTGCCAATAATATGGTAAGCTCGTGAATGTTGCCAATACGTTCGGTTTTGTGACCCAACAAGTTTAATGTATCCTCGATAGCTGAAATTGTCTCCTCTGAATCAAACTCAGCAACCTGATCTGGCAAGTAACCTTGTGACAGGTATAATGACTTTAAATCGTAGGTTAATCCTATAAACATTTGCATAAATGAGTTTAAAGTTGTTTTATTGTATTTTTACTATTTAAACACTCTTATTATGTAAACTCTTTTTACGAAAATCGTAAATGCAAATGATTATGAACCAGATATATATGGTAAGAGTGTCAAACGATAAAAATACAATACAAATGTATGATTTAATATTATATATTGCAATCAAATTTTGTTTTATTAAAAAAATCAAGTTTATTTCGTGAGTCTCAATCGATGTTTTTTATTTACTTTTGTAAAACAGTATAAATGCATGTTTTTTGTAGAATTATATAAAGTAAACTTATTTTAATATCGATATAATAAATTCGTATTTGTTTAAAATGTTGATTCCAAAAATTAAAGACAACAATTATATAATTATCTCTGTTTTAGGGATAATAATCTTTTCATTGTTTTTAGGTCAAGTAAATCTGTTTGACTGGGACGAAATTAACTTTGCAGAATCAGCTCGGGAGATGTTGCTGACAGGCGATTTTCTGACAGTTCAGATTAATTTCGAACCATTTTGGGAAAAACCACCACTTTTTATATGGATGCAGGCGCTATCGATGTGGATATTTGGCGTCAATGAATTTGCAGCACGTTTTCCAAATGCAATATGCGGCGTCGTTACACTGTTAGTTCTTTACAGAATGGGTAAAGAGATGAAAAACAAATCTTTTGGAATTATTTGGGTTGTTAGTTACGCATGCTCGTTTTTACCGTTTTTTTATTTTAAGTCGGGAATAATTGATCCGTGGTTCAACTTGTTTATCTTCTTAGGTATCTATCATGCGGCAAAATACACAGATAAGGATTATACGGGTAGAAGAACACGTCGAGCAATTCTGTCTGGTCTGTATATCGGCTTGGGTACTCTTACAAAAGGTCCTGTTGCAATTCTAATCTTTGCTTTGGTCGGAACTATATTGTTGATTATTAGAAAATTCGCTATTAAATTTAAAATTAAAGACATACTATTTTTTATAGGCGTTTTAACCTTTACTGGTGGTTTTTGGTTTATCCTACAGATATTAACAGGAAACTATCACGTAATGGCTGACTTTATAGAGTATCAAATTAGGCTTTTTAAAACACAAGATGCTGGACATGGAGGCTTTTTACTATATCATTTTGTAGTAGTCTTTTTGGGTGTTTTTCCTTCATCAATTTTTGCTTTATCGGGATTACGCAGACCAAAATCGATAACAGATTACGAGAAACATATTCGTCAGGTAATGATAATTCTATTGTTTACTGTTTTGGTTCTGTTTACCATAGTGAAAACCAAGATATTACACTACTCGTCACTTGCCTATTTCCCCGTTACATATCTTGCAACGTGGAGTATTTATGAAATAGTTAATAAAAAACACAAGATAAAATGGTGGACAAATGTTTTGATTATACTTGTTGCTCTGATTTTTGCAATACCAATGTTTGTTATATCTGTTTTCGATAAGATTAAGCCTTGGTTATTGGTTAAAGGCAGAATAGATGATCTGTTTGCAGTTGCCAATTTGCAGGCAGACGTTAATTGGACAGGACTTGAATTTATTATCGGTTTGATACTGTTGATAGGGGTGTTATATTATTTATTGAAGATTAAAAGAAATATTAAACATGGTTTGCTATCTATTGCCATGTCCTCATTTTTATATATCAATTTTACACTTATATTTGTGATTACCAAAGTTGAAGGATATACGCAACGAGCGGCTATTGATTTTTATAAATCAATGCAAAACACTGATGTGTACGTTGAAACACTTGGATTTAAAAGCTATGCACATTACTTTTACACATTAAAACCCAAAAACAAAAATCTTGAAAGTAATAATAAAGATTGGCTAATAAATGGGCATGTTGATAAAGATGTCTATTTTGTATCGAAAAATGATAGGGTAGAAAATTATCTAAACAAATATCCAAATCTAAAAGTGATTGGAGAGAAAAACGGATTTGTATTTATTACTAGAAAAGATGTTTTAAAAACTGATTATGATAAAGAATAAAGTAATAACTGTTGTTTTACCAGCTTATAACGCAGAGCAAACACTTGAAAGAACATATAACGAAATCCCATTTGACATTGTAGATAATGTTGTGTTGGTCGATGATTGCAGCAAAGACAATACAATTGACGTAGCCAACAAAATAGGGATTAAACATATCATTAAACATGAAAAAAACAGAGGATACGGCGGAAATCAAAAAACCTGCTACACTAAGGCATTAGAATTAAATTCAGATATTGTTATAATGCTTCATCCTGATTATCAATACGATCCTGCTTTAATTCATTCAATGGCATATTTGATAGCTAATGATGCTTACCCGGTTGTTTTTGGTTCTCGAATATTGGGTGGAGGAGCATTACG
>DAOOBP010000194.1:0-2917 GCA_035407925.1 Salinivirgaceae bacterium | reverse complement strand
TTTGATAAAACCAAATCGCCATCGGAATCTTTTACCATATAAACGTAATCACCAACGTCATTAAGTTTAATTGTATATTCATCTGTTGTTCTTGCCCAGCTGAAAAACTCATCTCCAAACAGATAATAATTTAAAATTGTGCCATCAGACTGTTTTTGCTGTATTATACCAGGATAGGCCGGCGCTGCCTTCAGTGTACTGAGAGTTGAAACCCCAATAAGTGTAAAAACCAACAATTTAATTAATCGTTTCATAGTTAATTGGTTAAAAGTTAAAAATTGAAAGTTTATCAAGTTAGTTTGACGTGTTCGTTGCATGGTTCCTTGTTATCTGTTTTTACGTTTTTGAACTTGTGTAAATATACTTTATAATTAATATCTTTCCAATACTCTTAATATAAATTTTTACTCCACAAAATAATACCGATTGTACATGCACTATAGTCCAAATCTTTAATCATTTTACAATTTAGTTAAAAGTTTATAAAGTTAAAAGTTTTTCCCGTTGTTTTTTATTAGGGTTGCTCATTGCAATATGGACAACCACAAGGGTCGCTCTACTTTTAACTTTTAACTTTTAACTCTGTCTCTGTATTTCAAGTGTGCTATAACAACCCTAATATCACCATATTCAACACTGTTACCTAATGCCTGCTTAATTTCACCAACACCTTCAAAGATATTATTGGAAACAAAATCGGATATAAGATTAATTTTGTCAATAGAGATCAGCTTATCGGCTGGTATTTCGCCTGTCTCGACGTATGAAATCAGATGTCCCAAAATTGTTGAGACAACAAGACCTCTCTTAGTTGCAATATCTTCGACACTCAGCCCCAGTTTGAACATATCATAACTGATCTGTTTTGTGCTGATTTTCTTCTCTTTAGGTTCAAACTCAATTTTCTCGGTTTTCTCGTACAGAGGTTTTAGATCGTTGTTAGCGCAGTACTCTTCAACAATTGATATTATATCGATACCAAATTTTTCGGCTTTCACTTTACCTATTCCATGAATTTTTCTAAGCGCGGCAATATTTGCAGGTAAATAGTTGGAAATCTGAACGATAGTCTTGTTTGGCAATATTGCATAAAGAGGCACATTAAGATTGTCGGCTGCAATTTCACGCCATTGCCTCAACAATTCGTACAGTTCGGGGTTGTCTGATTCCTCGTTTTCTCTAACTATTATTTGACCGACACGCATTTTTTTCTTCCGTCTATCGCTCGGCGACTCTATGGCTGCCTTGGCTTTTGTCTGCATAAACAGCTTAACGTCAAAGCCCGATGCACATGACAACATGCTGTCGTTTTTTATTTGCAAATCCCACTCAATTTTAATTTTAACATCGGTAAGCATTTTGCTCACTTGTTTGTTGTCGCTCGAAATATCAATGGTTTCAATATACTGTATGAGTTCACTCTCCATTTTTGGTTGAAAGTATCCTACAGCTTTTTTTATCCGTCCTTGTACTAATTCCGACTCCTCAATTAGTGATGTAAGTTTTTGTGCGTGACGTAAAATCTCGTTATTAAATTTTTCTCCCACATCATAAAAGTCTTTATTTAAAACACTTATAAAATCCTCCGTTTTTTCAGGCAACGTAGTACTAAGAATAGTGTGATTATTTTGAATGGTTTTTCGTAGAAAATACGCGTTTTTTCTAATGCTACTAAAATCAAAAAGATCATGCAGTAATTCTATTTGAAACTCTAATTGTGCCTGTTTAAGTTGATTGCTGTCAGGCTGATTGCGCGAAATCTTATTATTAAAACTGATAATACTCGAATCACTTTTAATTCCGTAAGTGTTAATTGGCGAGCTTAAAATCAATCCTTCCAAAGATGTACATCGGCTAAGAGCGACATATACCTGACCGTGTGCAAAAGCTGCTTCTGCGTCAATAATTACTCTGTCGAATGTCAGCCCTTGGCTTTTGTGAATAGTAATAGCCCATGCAAGTTTTAGAGGTATCTGTCTAAAAGTTCCTATTACTTCTTCTGTAATCTCTTTAGTCTCTTGGTCAATAGAGTAACGGTTATTCTCCCACGTAAGCTCAGTTACAGCCAAAACATCCTCTTGATCTTGACATTTAACGAAAACAACATCGTCCTCGATATCAACCACTTCGCCTATTTTGCCGTTATAGAATAGTTTCTCGGGCGAGGGGTCGTTTTTAACGAACATCACCTGTGCGCCAATCTTCAAAACAAGGTTATATTCTGTAGGGTAAGATGTTTCAGGAAAATCGCCAGAAACCTCTGCAGTAAACATTTCCGACCTTCTATTTAGTTTTTTAAGTTGTTTGTCGTTAATGAGTTTTGCCTGGTTGTTGTGCGTTGTAAGTGTAATATATCCTTTATCGTAATTATCAAGTATTTTGGGTTGATAGCGTGCGTTTAATTGTTCAATATCATTTTTATTCAGTCTGTTATCGCGTACATTGTTAAGCAGATTGATGAAATTTTGGTCCGATTGTCTGTAAACTTTTGTCAGTTCGATGCTTACGTAATCGGTTTGACGTAAAGCATTGCTTCCAAAAAAATATGTCGATTGGTAGTATTTTTCCAAAATTTCACGCTCATCATCTCTGACAACAGGTGCAAGTTGTTGTAAATCACCAATTAAAAGAAGTTGAACGCCTCCAAATGGTTTGGATTCATGTCTGTATCGTCTTAAAACATCGTCTATTGCATCTAACAGGTCTGCTCTAACCATGCTCACCTCATCAATTATTAAAAGGTCGAGGCTTCTGATAATATCGATTTTGACCTTTGAAACACGTTTTTGGGCTTTTTGCTCCTCTTCTGATTGGTTAATATTCGCGCTGGGAAGAAAAAGTCCGGGAGCAATTTGAAAAAACGAATGTATTGTGACACCACCTGCATTAATTGCAGCAACGCCTGTCGGAGCGACTA
>DAOOBP010000193.1:0-2932 GCA_035407925.1 Salinivirgaceae bacterium | reverse complement strand
AGTCTTTCGCGATTATGTTGTCATTTTCATTACTGGTCAGCATTTTTTTGCAAGGTTGTGGAGTTGCCAATCAACCGTATGTTAAAAATGATGCGTCTGAAGCCGCGCCTCTCAAAATGATCCGCTACGAGACGCCTAATGTTCGTGTCTATACCACTGGTGGAATGGTGGGTGTTATTGTTACGTCTGCTGTTCTTTTTGGAATTATAGGCGGCGGTCTAGGTTATGCAGCTCATTATGCTTCGACAATAGAGTCAGATACCCCTGAACGCCTCGATTTTGGCAAACTGGTAATGGATAAGTTTGTTGAAAGATCTAAAAAGGAAATCCCGAATTGGCCAGCAATGATTGTTCAAGAGAAAGCTGTCGAGAAAGCTGTTGAAAATGCTACGGCAAAAGACTTTAATTTACCTGTTGACACATCCTCCTATCTTATAGAACTTTTGGTTAACGACATCAAAATTGAAGAAGGTTCCGGATTAGGAACAAAAACGACCATAACCATGAAAGACACTGAAGGAAAGACTATTTGGGAAAAAGGATATGTTTATGATTGCACGACTTTCAATCGTGTAAATAATTTTTACACCCTAAAATCACACAAATACAAAAAACTGAATGAAGAATTCATTTTTGCTGCCGAACAAACGGTGAGCGATTTCATAACCCACTTCAATGACTCGCTTCCTGTTAAACCATACGCAAGCGCCAAACAGATGTATAAAGAACAAACCCTACCTGTGAAAAAGATTGAAACCACCACAGCAAACCCTACTTATAGCAACATAAAGGGAATTGTTTTGAAGGACGGAACTGTTATTGAAGGACAAATAATAGACATCAAAAGCGATGTGCTGTTAATTCGAACAAAAGATGAAAGATTATTGTCATACGATTTTATGAACGATGTGAAAAATTATATATACACAAAATAAACAAGGGGTTTATTTATAATGTTGAAAAAATCACAAAATGATTTTTTAGAGTTGTTCAATGTTGCCGGTTTGTTGCTGGCCTTTGTTCTAATTTCCGCATCAATAACCGGCTGTGCATCCACGAGTATGATGCGCAGCGCATCAATAGAAGCTGGTGAAGCCAAGACATTCAACGCTTCTTTTGAAAAAGTTTTAGAAGCGGCCAGAAAATCAGTTACCCAATCAGGACTCGAATTTGAAGAGGATACTCAACTAGATGATCAAACGTGGATTATTATTTGTAATAAAGGCGTAACAGGATGGTCATGGGGGGAGCGCGCACGAATTACGGTTCAAAAGAAGAGTGAATCAAAAACATTAGTCCGCGTCCTTACAAGAAGGAAACTCCCTACTAACATAACAGCGACGTGGGATTTTTCACCAGAAATCTTCTCAAATATTGAATCGAATCTTCAAATAGTAAAATCTACTTCATCCGCTTTAAAAACAGACCAGAGCCTAAAAGGAATAAAAGGCATTGTGTTGCCTGATGGAAGCGTCATCGAAGGAAAAATACTGAAAATGAGCGCTGACACCGTGATTATTCAGACACAGGACGGAAAGGTATTATCATATTCTTTTGAAAAAGAAGTCCGTGGGTTTGTAAAATAATAGATAAAAACGGAACAAAGGTTTTATTTAATTTCTATTTGCTTAAAGCAACCAACAATAGCTGTAGGTAAAGGCAGTTCATAGTGTTGATGTATTCCAGAAACCACAAAATTTAATTGCAAAAGATTATTATGGATTATTCACTTTTCATTTTTTCTTAAATACAGTATGAATATTTAGCGATTACGAAAAAACCAACTTTGTGCATTATCTCTACTTAAAAACAAGGAACCAGAAAATGATGAAATTAAAAATTATAATGATAATTTTCATTATTTATTTATTCGTAATTTCTGCTTTTTTATGTGGATGTACTCCTGTAACAGTTGATAATGTGATTGATCTCAATAGAGAAAGGTATGTCTCCAAAATCGATCCATTAAAATTCGAACAATATCATGGAAAGCGAATTTTATTGTCGTCTATACAGGATCAATCAGATAACAATAATTTCTATTACTATAACCCTCAACGAACTATTGGTTACAAATTAAATTATTCCGATAGCTCAATGCAACAACCTATTGCATCGTACTATTGGTATGCACTTAAAAAAGCTTTCCAGAGTGCAGGAATTAAGGTGGTGGAGCATAGTCCTTATTACGATGCAGAACTAACGCTGATATTGCATTCATTAACAGATGAAGAAATCCAATTTGAGATCGACCTCATAAAAAGCGACAAACTAACTTATAATAAA
Organism: Salinivirgaceae bacterium; assembly: GCA_035407925.1. Lineage (GTDB taxonomy): Bacteria > Bacteroidota > Bacteroidia > Bacteroidales > Salinivirgaceae > JAAYQU01. Next base: position 646 of record DAOOBP010000193.1, on the reverse strand, counting down.
TATTACGTAGTTAGATTGCCTACTGTTGAATCAAGTAATGCAGAAATGCTTGAAAAGCGCGCTTACGCAATGCTAGATTCAATTGTTACGACGATTCTTAACGACCCGGATTTTCAAAAAGCCCTCCTTACGCCTTTTGTTGATGTCGAGCAGAAATACAAAAACATAGAGGGTGTTGTTTTGTATAATGGTGAAGTCATCCGTGGAGAGATAATTGAGATGAATACTGACATCATCAAAATACGAGCTAAAAACGGGAGGGTTATGTCGTATTCATTCATTAAGGAAGTTGAATCGCTAATTAAAAAATAATGAGCAATATGATAATTGATTATCAAATTTGAAAAATTACCCTCGGGGGAATTTGGGACATACACCTTGGCGGCCAGCCCATTCGTGGCCCTTGCACCTCCCCCTCCCGCGTGGATTGAAAATATCCAAGTCCAAGCGAACAAGTCTTCATGAAAATCAGTCTGGCAGTTAAATTAAACTTAATGATCTTTTTTTGTTTATATTCCGAGTGTGGGGGATAACATGGGGGATAAGAATTTTTAACAATAAAAAAGGGACTAGTAAGCAAAGCTAAGCCCCTGTTTTTATTATTGGCGTCCCCATGGGGAGTCGAACCCCAGTTACAGGCGTGAAA
>DAOOBP010000192.1:0-2980 GCA_035407925.1 Salinivirgaceae bacterium | reverse complement strand
TTAACTCCTTGGATGAGGTTTGAGCAACCGCTCCTACAACACTTTCTTTTTTTTGCACACCATATCCAACTGCAACAACTTCTTTTAATTGAAAAGCTCCTTCGGACATTGTTACATTCAGAGTTGTTTGATTAGCAACACTAATTTCCTGCGTTTCCATTCCAATAAATGAGAACACAAGGGTTGCGTCACTACTAATATTTCTTAAAGAATAATTTCCGTTAACATCTGTAGTTGTACCAACAGAAGACCCTTTGACCATTATAGTAACTCCAATAAGAGGCTGATTGTCACCCGCATATATAACTTTACCTCCAATAGTAGTTGTTCGCTGACAAAGCAGACTCAACGGTAAAAAAGTTAAAAGAAAAATAAGAACTATATTTTTCTTAACTTTCATCTGATGTAAGAATTTAAATGTCATTAGTCTTAAGATATTTAATGTTAATAATGTATATACTTTTGAAATACTACCGTTTTTTTTAATACTGATACTTTATTATTTTGCATAGGTTAATTTATCTAATTGATGCCATGCTCCTCGTGTAAAATCAGGAATTTTTACCGGCATAGAGCCATTCAAAACCGAAACTTCCGAAAGTTCAACTATACTTGACCATTCTGCTGCATCATATACGTCTTGATCTAAAGGCAAACCATTACGCAAACAGTAAATCAACCGATAATCCATGATAAAATCCATACCTCCGTGACCACCTACCTCACGTGCTTTCTCTCCGATTTCTTTTGAAAACGGATGTTCATATATTTTCATTAAAGAATCCAGTTCATTGGAACTTAAAAATTCATGTGGGTTAGGCTCAAGCGCAATACCTTCCACCGGATTTTTCTGGGCAAACCCTTTGGTTCCGATTAAAGTATGAAGACGACTATACGGACGGGGACTTGTTACATTATGTTCCAGCATAATGGTTTTACCTTTTATTGTACGGATCACGGTTGTATTCATATCTCCCAATGCATATTCTTGTTTGGCAAAATCCGATTCTTTACCGAATTTTTCTTCAGCATAAACTGTCATTCCTTTTTGATCGGACGACATAGAGACCAAATAATCCATTTTATCACCGCGGTGAATATTCAAGGCATGAGCGACAGGACCTAATCCGTGAGTCGGATATGGGTTACCTGTATGTACTTTATTGTATTTCAAACGCCACATATCCCAATAACCGTTTTTATTATTGAAATTATTAAATCTCAAATCATGATTATACCCTCCGGCCACATGCATTAATTCCCCAAACAATCCATGTTGAGCCATATTTAACGTTGTCAATTCAAAAAAATCATAACAACAATTTTCAAGCATCATACAATGTCTTCTTGTTTTTTCAGCCGTATCTACTAATTGCCAACATTCCCGGATGGTTAATGCAGCAGGGACTTCAACGGCAACGTGTTTCCCGCAAGTCATTGCGTAAACTGCAATGGGAGTATGGAGATCCCAGTGTGTACACACATAAATTAAATCAATATCCGCACGTTCACATATTTGTTTCCAATCATCTTCACCAGTGTATAAATCAGCATCCGGTTTTTTAAATTTTCGAATAGTTTCCTGACCTTTTATTGTGTTTTCAGGACTGAGGTCACATAATACTTTTATATTTACACCTTCTATCTGGCATAAACGTATTATTGCATCCAATCCGCGACGGCCAACTCCGATAATTGCCGTGCGAACCGTGTCTATGGGTTCGCAACGAAGTGCTAACACATTAGTTTGTTCGGCGACACGTTTTGGTTCAAAAAATTCTATTCTTCCATTTACTACTTTGGAAGGAGAATCTGTTTGAACTGTTCGAACTACACAACCGCTTGATAAAACCAGAAATAATACAATGGATAGTATTACGAAGCGTTTTTTCATGAATAAATATTTTTGAGCTACAACATGAAGAGTAAAATATAGCCAAAACATAGACAAGTTAATATTTATTTTTTACATATGTCTGTCAACATTAGTGTCTAATTGGTTTACTTGCCGTAAAAGACGCAATTAAGAAATGGACACAACTTGTCAGAAACCAGGGACTTGTGCTAAATAAATTTATGACTATCTTTGCAAAAGCAAAAAAGACACAAATATAAAAGCTGAACCCTTCATTTTATAACTTACACGGTTTATGGGGCGTAGTATTGAAATTTGCGTCAAAAGATGCCATGGTTAACAAAAAAAATTCAAAGACCGATATTTAATTTTTCTCAGCATTAGAGTTAATTGATTGACCTCTATTTTATCATTATATGAAAACGGAGAATTGGAATTTTATTACAGATTTATTACTTGATGATTCGTTTATATCGCATGTAACAGATTCCTCATTGTCTCACCAATATGTTGAAACTTTGAAGAACGAATATCCTGACAAAAAAAAGGAAATTGAAATAGCATTGAACATCATGAAGGGAATGAAAAGTGAAGACAAAAGTTACTCAATGGAACATAAACGAGCCATGTGGGATAGGATAACGGAGAAGGCTGCATTAACCAACAAGAAACGTCGCAAATCCATCACTCTCTTTATTGGTATAGCTGCTACTGTATTGCTGATTATCGGGCTGGGGATATCTTCTGTGTTTTATTTTACCGGCAATGAAAAAATAGAGCAATATGCATTAAAATTGTCATCCGGTATTTCAACTCCCGGTTTGATTCTTTCCGATGGTCAACAGTTACCAATCCAGGGAGAACAACCAACCATTACTTATTCGGAAAATGGCTCGAAGCTTATAATTGACGGCAGTTTGAAAGTTCAAAAAACCGTACCACGGGAAGATGCGTATAATCAACTGATAGCACCATACGGAAAAACCATTACTCTGACATTATCAGACGGAACACGCGTATGGGTATCTTCAGGTTCGCGGTTAATTTACCCGCCTTCTTTTAACAGGAAAGTTCGTGAAATTTATCTTGATGGAGAAGCTTATTTTGAAGTCGCATCTGTCAAGA
>DAOOBP010000191.1:0-2983 GCA_035407925.1 Salinivirgaceae bacterium | reverse complement strand
TTACAACAGTTTAATAAAGGTTTCAACGCTTGTTATTGACCTTGGGCAACATGATGCGGCAAAACACCTATACGAATGGTGTAAACAAAACAGTTTCAACGTTGAAGTGTTGGTAAACAACGCGGGCATATATAAAAACAGCGATTTTATTGAAACATCTGAAGCTTTTAACATACTTCAAACCCACTTGCACATCACAACTCCAGTAATGTTGTGCTACTATTTTGGAAAAGAAATGTGCGAACGCGGACGTGGTTTTATTTTAAATTGCTCATCAATCACGGCACATATGCCTGTTCAACGATTGGCTCTTTACGGTTCGAGTAAACGTTTTCTGAAAAACTTTTCGCGCTCACTACACATTGAACTCATTGGTAAAGGTGTTGGGGTTACCACCGTATGTCCGGGCGCAGTGGCAACCGACCTCTATCAGCTAAGTAGTAAAAGCAAGAAAATAGGTACAAAAATCGGATACATCATCACACCCGAAAAACTTGCAAAACGTGCATTGAAAAAGATGTTCCGCAAAAAAGTGCTCTACATTCCGTGGTGGGGAAATCGCATCTTTATCGCAATTATTGCCGCTATCCCAACGTGGTTGCTGAGGTATATAAGGAAAAGAGGGATATATTAAATTACGTCATCGGCTTGCTGTTAGTTATGAATTGCTTTCAAAAATTGTATCTTTGACATTCTGAACAACGCAGACATTGTGTTTTTTGAGTTTACGAAAGAAATAAATAGGATTCACCTAGAGTTTGATTTGGTATTCAATAAAAATGAAATACGATCTTAATTTGTTATTCCAATTTTCTTTTCATAAGAAAATGATACACATTTGTATTACCCATGGTAACGGCGTAAGCTTGTACAAACTCCCACCCCTGTGTCCCCATATAGTTGAGTGCATCTATCATGGAGTTGAATTTAATTGCTTTGCCGTCCTCTTCTTTTATAACACGTTTGGAATACTGATTCCAAAATGATACTTCCTGTCCGTAATCTACCTGAATTCTGACTTTGGTAGATAAAATACTAGATGTACTACCTACTATTTCACAGTATTGGTACTTGGATTCATTTGACTGAATTGAATCGTTGGTTTGTGCTTTTAAGTTTGTTGCTAAAAACACTAAAACTGCAATAAATAATACTTTTTTCATAATGCTAAAAATTAAATAAGTTCATTAAAAAATGGAGAGATACAAATATAGTGAATACTTTAATACAAAATATTTTGATAAGTATTTTTTACAAAATCCACATACTCATAAACGGTTGTTGTAAATTGCTTTCAAAAAATTATATCTTTGACATTCCGAACAACTTATGTGTTCTATCGAAAAGCAAGGAAGTTTAAAAGGGTTTTCGATAACATTTTTACCTTTTATCTAAAAATTTTGGCAATTATATACAAATTTACACTCAAAATAATTGTATGTTTGTAACTAATTAGTTACATTTGTGGCGTCAAATAATTCTGTTATGCGAGAGATATTTAAAACACTCGAGTTTGAAACATTTTTGAGCGAATTAGACGATAGAACAAGGAGTAAGTTTGATTATGCCATACAATTACGATTATGAATACTAATAAACGCAAACTGATAAGTGTAAATAAGGAATTTGATAAAAAATATGGCGTTACAGGAAGCGATACCCGCTCGGAATTTAATGCAAAAGCAATGGCTTGGTATTATGGGGAAATACTGCGTGAAAAACGTATAGAAATGAAGATAACACAACAGGAACTCTCGGAACGTACCGGATTAAAACGCACCTATATATCCCGTATTGAAAGGGGCGAAACAGATATGCAACTATCCAGCCTGATACGCATATCCCGAGCGTTAAATTTAAAATTTGGGTTAGTGTAAGGGATTGTTCTTTTTTGAAAGCTTTACTCCAAGTGCAAAATCAATTTTTGACAATATAAATGAGAAGTATAATTGAAATATCTTAACTCGGGGAATGATGCAAGGGCGGACCTTGCTAAAATATAGGAGAAAGAATTATGAAAAATGTAGTAATTACCGGTGCTTCATCAGGAATCGGACTAGCAACTGCGAAGCTTTTTGTAAAAAAAAGCTACCAAGTGTACTGCTTAAGTCGTAGACCTTGTGACCTTAAAAAGGTAATCAACATTAAGTGCGACATTACAGACGAACAGCAGGTAAAAGAAGCGTTCGAGCAAATTCCGAAAATTGATGTTTTACTCAATAATGCGGGATATGGAATTTCAGGCGCAACTGAATTTACAGAACTTTCAGAAATGAGAAATCAGTTCGAACTCAACGTATTTGCTCACATGACTGTAACAAAAGCAGCTCTTCCAAAACTTAAGGAATCAAAAGGAAAGATCATATTCATTTCATCTGCGGCGGCACTTTTTGCAATTCCGTTTCAGGCGTTCTATTCAGCTACAAAGGCAGCTATTGAGGCCCTTGCAGCAGCTCTTAAGAACGAGCTTAAGATGTTTGGTGTGGATGTTTCATGCGTACGTCTCGGTGACGTTAAGACTGACTTTACAGCACAGCGTGCAAAGAACTTCGTAGGTGATGATGAATATGACGGACTCATCAGCAGAAGTATTGCGGTTATGGAAAGAGACGAGCAAAACGGCATGTCTGCAAAGACTGTAGCAAAGGCTCTTTACAAGCTTTCACGTAAAAAGAGAATGCCGGTAATGATTACTGTTGGACTCCGGTATCAGTTCCTTGTATTTCTCAACAACCTTGTTCCAATGAACATAGTAAACAAAATCATTGGTACGATGTATATGCCTAAGAAATAAAAGAATAAACTAGAAAAAGGAGGCTGTCTCAAAACAAGACGGCTATTTTTTTTTAAAAATGTGGCGAATTCGTATCTCGTAACCAAAACATAATAAAGAAAAACAGCATCGCAAACAAAAGGACAAAAAGAGCAGCAGTAATTTCCAATTTTATTTTCTAAATTTGTGCTTTTTAAATGAAATAACTTT